>NZ_CP107716.1:675000-1000545 GCF_025854335.1 Pelagibacterium flavum | reverse complement strand
GGTGAGACCAGAACCTCGCGCAAAAACCCGAACTCGCGGTCCCAGATCAGCGAGACCGCAGACTGGATGGAGGTGTAAAGAATGTTGAGGACGATGACGGCGGGGAAGATGAACTGGAGATAGGTGTAGGGCACCACGAACCGCACTTCGCCATACACTTCGCCCCGGAAATAGGGGTTGAGACCGATGCCCAGGATCAGCACCCACAGCAGGGGCCGACTGACGCCGCCGATCAGTTGTCCCTTGTCGCGCAGCGAGCGTTTGACCTCGCGCAGCCAGATGGCATAGACGCCGACCAATTGTCCCCACATGGCGGTCATCGGGAGCTCCTATTCGTTGAGATTACGGCCGAAGAATTCAGAGGCGGGGTCGGTGAGCACAAGGTCGCGGATACGGTTCCACAAATAGGACCTCTGTTCGAGGAACCGCGGATCAGCGCGCATTTCGACGGTGAGCCGTGGTCGCGGCAGATCGACCCTGATGGTTTCGAGCACCGTTCCGGCGCCCATCACCACGATGGTATCGGCCAGCACGAGCGCCTCATCGACGCTGTGGGTGACAAAAACGACGGTGGGGGTGAGCCGCCGCCAGATGGAGAGCAATTCGCCCTGCATCAGTTCGCGCGTTTGCGCGTCGAGGCTTGCGAAGGGTTCGTCCATCAGGAGCACGCGCGGTTCTCCCGCCAGCGCGCGCGCCAGGGCCACGCGCTGCTTCATGCCGCCCGAAAGCTGGGCCGGATAGGCCTTGGCCGAGCGCGACAACCCGACGAGATCGAGATAATGCCGGGCCCGTTCGGCGCGCTCGGCCCTGGAGAGGTCGAGGCTTTCCAAAGCGAATTCGATATTGGCCTGCGCATTGGCCCATGGGATCAGGCGGAAGGCCTGAAAGACAAAGCCCATATCGGGTCCAGGTTCGGGCGGCCGACCATCGATCCGGATCGATCCGGCATCGGGAACGATCAGGCCGTTGGCCAGCCGCAGGATTGTGGTCTTTCCGCATCCCGAGGGGCCGATCAGGGCAACAAATTCGCGTTCGGCGATGTCGAGCGAAACGCCATCGATCGCCGTGTTGACCGACCCGTCCGGCTGGACGAAGCGTTTGTGGACATCTGCGAATGTGAGCAGGGTCTTTGACGCCTGCGGCTTTGGTGCCACGCGGTCACCTCCCGGGAAATGGACGACGCTCATCGATCGGCGGGGTCCATGGTATCGTCAGTGCCCAATTCGGCCAGAACGGCATCAACAGGCCCGAAATCGACCCAGTCTTCGAGCGCCAGAGGCTCGAAATCGGTGAAGTCTTCGGTCTCATACAGCCAGTCGCTGGTAAAGCTCAGTTCCTCAACGCTCATGCCGCCATTGACGCTCCAGCTGCCAACAAAGGACTGCGCAAGCATCTCGAGCACTTCGGGGCTGACGTCGGGGCGAACCTCCATCATCGCGTCGACCCACATCTGGGGGTTTTCTGCGAAGTCGCGCGAGAGCCTGGTCAGAGCCCGGATCACAGCTTCAACGTCCTCGCGCCGCTCGGTCAGAACCTCGCCGGTGACGGCATTGACCTTGTTGATCACAGGCGCGCCCTCATAATAGGCGTCCTGATCGATCAGAACATGCAGACCCTGAGTGTCGGGCAGTTCGCTCCACACGCCGATCGACATGGTCGTGGCATCGACCTGCCCGGCCAGGAGCGCCTGGGCGCGGATATCGGGCTGGCCGAGCGAGACGATTTCGGAATCATCGATTGAAACGCCCTGGCTCGACAGCACCAATGTCGAAAGCGAGTGGTCGAGACTTCCCACCCGTCCAACACCAAAGCTGCGGCCGGCAAGATCGGCAGGCGTTGCGATATCGTCCTTGGAGGCGATGAGGAACGGCAACGATTTGTTGGGCGAGGTCACCGCGCGGAAATCGGTAGCGCCATTGTGGATCACCTGCAAAAGCGCATCGACACCGATATTGGCCATTTCGCCCTCGCCCGATTGCAGCGCGGCGATGGCCGAGGGGGTCTGCTGAACGCGAACGAGTTCGACATCGACGCCTTCGGCTTCGAAATAGCCCAGCTCTGCGGCCAGATCCATTACGGAATTGGGAACAAGCGGCGGCTCGAGGTGGGTCAGGATCAGGCGGAAGGGCTCGCTCGATTGCGCCAGCCCGGCGCCGGTCATCAGGGCCAGGCTCGCGACCGATCCGGCCAGAGCCAGCATCATTGATTTGGTGGTCATTTACTCTCTCCCTTGGATGTTTAGCGCCGCCATCTGGCAAGGCGCAGTTCGACGAAACGCAGCCCCTCGGTCACGACGACCCCGATGGCTGCGAGCGAAAGGACGATGACGAAGTACTCCGCCATCCTGAACGTGTTGCCATAGATGGCCAGAAGCCCGCCCAGACCACGCACGGCGGTATAAAGCTCGGCGACCACGGTATTGATGAGACCGATCGTAGCGCCAAGGCGCAGGCCGACAATGACATAAGGCACGGCGCCGGGTAGCACGATACGGGTAAAGATCCGAAGTCGCCCAGCGCCGACCGAGCGGGCCATTTCGACAAGCTCGGGATCGGACTGGCGCACGCCGGCATAGGTGTTGATCAGAATGGGCATTACGGCGCCAAGAAAGACGATGAACACCTTGGCTTCCGAGCCCAGTCCGAGCAGTACGATGATAAGGGGAATGAACGCGACGCGGGGGGTGGCCGAAAGCGCATAGACATAGATCTCGAGCGTCCGGCCAAGCAGGTTGAACGCGCCCATGGCGACCCCGAGCGGGATGGCACACAGGATCGCAAGGCCATAGCCCGAAAGATAGACCGACAGGGAATCGACAAAAGCGGTCTGCAGGCGCCCCTCCTGCAGCAGCCCGCCTGCCGCCTGCAGCGTTGCCCAGGGCGAGGGGATGATGTTGCGCGCCACATTGACCGACGCGATCCACCACAGAACGATCAGCATGGCGAGAAACCCGATCCGGGTTGCCGCAACCAGCCATGGGCCCGGGTCTTCGCCCGGTTGAATGGCCATGTCTTTGGGCGGGGGCTGGCTCATGGGTGCCCCCGCGTCTTGCCGACGGCAGGCGGCGCCTCGCGCAGGTCGCGACCGGTGAGTGACAGGAACACGCTTTCAAGGCTCGGCTGATCGACCGAGACCTGGCGCAATCGGGTTCCGAATTCGGCCAGCAGAGCATCGGCGCTGCCGGCGTCTTCTGCCCTGATCAGCAACTGACCTTCGGCCCCTTCCACGGTGCCGGGATATCGCGCGACAAGAGCTGCATGGGCGTCAGGCGTGCGGGGCGTCACGCGAAACAGGCTCGTGCCATGCGCTGCCTTGAGCGTTTCCGGCGTGCCGGTCACCAAAATCCTGCCATGATCGATGATGCAGATCGTATCGCAGGTATCGACCTCCTCGATATAGTGGGTTGTCACGATGATGGAGAGATTCTGGCTGGCCCGCAGCTGTTCGAGATAGGACCAGATCTTGGCACGCGACTGTGTGTCGAGACCGATGGTGGGCTCATCGAGAAACAATATTCTGGGCTCGTGCATCAGGCCGCGTGCGATCTCGAGGCGTCGCCGCATACCCGAAGAGAGGGTTCTCACCACCGCATCGCGCCAGTCGGAAAGTTCAACCAGCGCAAGCATCTCATCGATGCGCCGGCGCCGGTCAGCCCGGTTCATCTGATAGACCATGCCGTGGAAATTAAGGTTCTCATAAACCGAAAGGCGCGTATCCAGCGTTGCCTCCTGGAACACAACACCCAACCGCTTGCGGGCCTGCAAGGGGTGCCTGACGACATCGATACCGGTTATCTCGGCCCGTCCGCCATCGGGCCTGCTGATCGTGCACAAAATATCGATCAGGCTCGACTTTCCCGCACCATTGGGGCCAAGCAAGGCAAATGTCTCGCCCTGCCGCACCGACAAAGACACATCATCAAGCGCCAGAACACGACCAAAGCGCTTGGATACGCTTTCAACCAAAATCGCGGGCGTGCCGGCAGTCCGGCTCATAAGATCACTCCCTCGGCAGAGCTACAGGTTCCAAACCCCTCAAAAGCCGATAGGCCCAACGACGCCGAGCCGCCACGTGTAATGACGCCGAACGCTTGCAAGGCGCAATGCGGCCGGACAAGGACAGAGGCAAAGGCGGCGAACGCTTGCAACACCAGGATCAACCTCGTCCCAATGTACTGGCCCATCCGCCAAACGGCGTGTTAGACAGACTCCCGTAACTGAAAATGACCAGCGCTGAGAGGGCGAATGAAACAAAGGAATGTCGCTTAACCAGCCAGTCGTGGGTAGCCGGGGCAATAGCCTGAACAAGATAGCCGCCGAGAAGCGGCGGGACGGGAATGGCGTTGGCGGCAAGCGTCCATCCAGCCGTATCGCCAATAGCTCGCAGAGTAGCAGTTGCAAAGCTCGCACTGCTGGTGGGCCACGATGTGGCGACCCACGGCTGAAGAACGCCGGCAACGCGACCGAGAAAAAAGAGCGCGGTCATAGCGCCAATCGCGGCCAGCACCGGAGCCACGCGGTGACCACGACATTCCAACGGATCGATGTTTACGGGGCGAAGCCAGCCTATGCGCCCGGCAACGCCGGCCACCAGAGCAAAGATGTCTATATGGGTTAGCGGGTTAAGCGAAAGCTTGCCGTCGTGGATCATGCCCTTGTCGCCCAAGAGCCGCGCAAATCCAGCCAGGCTAAAGCCCATCACCGCCAATACGATGATAATTGCAATGAGGCGCGAAAGGATTTGCAGAAAACTCAAATCCAACATGATGGACCCTCTCGGCTCGCCGCCCGTCCGATACCGGCAGCATGGATCGATCTGGAACCGCCAGTTTTCGCCCGGCCATCAAATGCGAACGTTCGATCTGTCATGCTCGCGTCGACTCTGTTTCAGCAATCACCAGAATCTGACGCGTCAAGAAGGACGGCCAACCATCTGAAGACAATCCATAATTGCTCATGGCCCGATCTCCATGGACAGGGCTGCAATGGCATCGTCAATCATGGTTCGAAGCATCCGGTCCTGGCTGCGCAGGAGCACGGCGACGGCACGCCTATCCTGCCGCAGCGGCGCAATGCTGGCCCGACCCACGAAGAAATCGAGCGGCTGGACAGTCGGCAGTTCAAGATGAGGCTCCCAGACGATGGCAGCGTCCATCTCGCCACTACGCATCAGTGATGCCATGAGTTCGGGCCGGTCATAGGGGAGCCGTCGCAGTTCCCCTAGCTGGCCGCCGGCTGCGATCACAGTCATCATTTCGATATCGATTGGGGTATAAAGTGGGACGCCCACGCGGGTTTCGGCCGGCAAATCGGCAAGATTTTCGATCTCGTCGTCGCGCGTCAGCAGGACATAGGGCGCCTCGAAATAGGGCCGCGACAGGATCATCCAGTCGGGCGCAATTTCGCCGGGAATGATCTGGACGCCCATGATACCGACGCACTTTTCTGCGAGGTGGAGGAGAATTGAGGGCCAGAGGCCTTCACTGTCGAGGAGATCGACATCGACATCCATTTCGACGATTTCGGGCTCGAGCAGCAGGACATGAGCCAACTCGGCGGCAACCTCACGGTCCCGGCCGAGCGTGGGGCTATTGGCAATCACACACAGCGGCAGCCGGTTTCCGAAGTCGGGGCGGGTGCGATTATAAGATTCTACAGGCACGAAGGGCTGGGCCAACGCAGCCGGAGCGGCTGGAAGCGCGGCAACCAGCAGGCTCATGGAGCAGATGATCTGTTTCAACAAGCCAAGACCCATATGATCCTCGAATTCTTTCCAGGTTTCGCCTTCAAACAGGCAAATGGGCCGGCGTGAGCCGGCCCATTGCACGCTAATCCTGGCCGTCAGCCGCGGTCGGGTAGTGCGAAGACGAGCACTGCATTGCCCGAACTGGGACGCTTGATTTCGGGGGTCAACTGGCTGGGAACGCTGGAAGACCAGGAATACCCCCCCACCCCTACAGGGACTGCAATATACTGCTTTCCATCGACGGCATAAGCGATCGGGTAGCCCTGTGCGGCCTGCGGCAGGCGGGTTTCCCAAAGCACTTCGCCGGTTTCCTCGTCCCATGCGTACATGTGGCGATCCCAATCGCCGCCGAAAACAAGACCGCCGGCGGTCGTGAGCATGGCGGTATTGGCCGGAGAGCGCGAGGGGTTTTCCCAAAGCACTTCGCCAGTATCGATATTCATGGCAACGAAGCGACCGACATTGTCCGGGCTATCGGGGTGGATGGCGCGGGTGCTGCCAACCTGTCCATTGCCGCCGCCGCCTTCGACCATCTCCACTTCGCCATAGGTCATGGCAGTGTCGCAATTGATGCTCATGGGGATGTAGACGGCGCGGGTGTGCGGGCTATAGGCAAGCGAGCGCCAGCTGCGGAACCCGGTCGTGCTCGGGCACATGGTTATGGGCTCACCCAGTTCGGCAATCTTGCCGTCGCGATAGTTGGCAAATGTACCTTCCTCGGTGATGTCGATCTGGTCCTGCCAGCCGAGGTCAAAGGCGGGATAGGGCTCGCCCGTCTCGCGGTTGCCGCGCCAGAGAATGGCTAGCTTGCCCATGTTGACGTAAGAAGGCTCCCCATCGATATCGACAAGGATGTGCTCGAAGGCCTCGTCCATATCGTTTGTTTCGCCCGGAATGTACTGGCGGAACCACTCGATTTCCCCGGTATCGGGGTCGAGCGCCAGGGTTGAGCTGGTGTAGAGCGAGGCATCGTCCTGACCGCGGCTGGCGCGGGCCCAGGGCTTGGCCTGAGACGAGCCGATATAGACCAGATCGGCTTCGGGATCGTATGATGCCGACGTCCAGATGTCACCACCGCCGCGCAGGACGTAGGGCATGCCGCCCCAGCTGTCCTCGCCTTCGGGGGCATCGGAAACGGTGATGGTGCGCCAGACTTCGTCACCGGTTTCGGTGTCAAACGCGGCCACGCCGCACTTGTCCGCCACGAACCCGAAGCACCCCATGTAACCGACGATGACCTTGCCATCAGCGACGACGGGAGCGGCTGTTACGGTCTTGCCGTCGCCAGCAACGTCGGTTTCCCAGACGACCTGACCCGAGACCGCGTCCAGTGCGACAAGTCCCGCATCGGGCGTCGCAAAAAAGACCTTGTCACCATAGATGGCCAAACCACGGCTCATCATGCCAGGACGGAACCCTTCGGGCATTTCGCGCCGGTATTCCCACAAGAGATCGCCGGTCACCGCATCAAGGGCCTGGGCAATGCCATCAGGATTGGCGAGATACATAACGCCGTCATAGACGATCGGCGCCGTTTCCTGCCAGCCGGGCTCCATGGACCAGCCCCAGGCCAGGGTCAGATCGCTCACGTTTTCGCGGTCGATTTCATCGAGCGGGGAATAGCCCCAGCTGTCAAGCGCGCGCCGCCAAAGTGGCCAGTCGCCATCGGCCGGGGCGCTCAGCATCTCATCGGTGACCGGGGTGAACGCATCGTCTTGGGCCCATGCGGGAGCCGAGGCGCCAAGTACGGCAAGCAATGCTGCTACGCTGACAATAGATCTCAGTTTCATTGTATCTCCTCCAGAATTTTCAGAAGTGGTGTCGGGATCGGGGCGCTGGGCTCGCAAGCGTCACGGAGCGGTTATGGTGATGGCCTGAAGGGCTTCGGGATCGACCGGCAGTTCGCCATCTTCTGTCGCCGGAACGCCGTTGGCGGACAGAATGTAGGCGACGATGTCGACATAGGTCTGATCCGAAAGCGACCCGCCCATGCCTGCAGGCATGGTTGTCGAAATGACGTTGTATTTTGCGCCGACGGTTTGCCCGACCCAGCCATATTTGAACACGGAGCCGGTAAGATCGGGCGCCGTCGAGAGGACCGAATGAAGATCCTCGCCATGGCAAATCGAACAGTTCGCCATGTACTCTTGCTGGCCGCGCTCGACCTGATCGACGCCAATGGAACCGCCTTCAAGCGCATGGTCCTGCGCAATCGCCGGCAGTGCGGCCAAGCCAGCAAATGCGAGCGCGCAACCAAGGACCGGGATGTGCGGATGCTTTAAGAGAAATTGCACGGGAGGACTCCGTTGATGCAGACAGGGGAGCGAGGCGCGGATGCGCTGCCGGACCGCCAAGTGACGCATCCGGCAGACACACCCGGGAGGATTACTCCTGACAGAAGGGCTCTTTGCCCATCACGCTGTCGATGCCGCCGAGCACGTGCTGGCGCCAGTTCTCATCCTCTAGAATTTCAAAACTGTGGCCGAGCGTGGTGAGCCATGCCCGCCCGCCATCGTAATAGTGGCACCAGGACACGGGGTTGGTGTCGCCCATGCCGGGATTGCCGTAATAGCCATCCAGTCCCTGCTCGCGCGTCGCATTGTCGACGCTGAGCAGAATGCGCACATCGCTCAGCCAACGCGGGTCGGGGTTGAGGTTATAGAACTCTTCATCGCTGAACTGAGTACCCTCGGCCAGATGCGCCACCGAGACGTCATTCTCGCTCTCGACGATGACAGTGCCCGCCTGCCGCGGACCGTGGTCATAAAGCTGCGCGCCAAGAAGACCTTCGAACCATGTCGAGTTGAAATTGGTGCCGAACGCGTTGTGGATACCCACAAAACCGCCACCGCCTTCGACGTAAATGCGAAGCGCCATCATGCCCAGGCTGGTCACGGCATCGCGGCCGGTGTTGAAGAACACGATGGCATCATAGGGCCGAAGCCCGAATCCGCTTTCGAGGTCGGCAGGATCCTGACTTGTGGTGACCTCGTAGCCCTGCCCCTCGAGCAGTTCAGTGAGCGCCTCAACGCCCGCATCGCGATTGTCATGCGGGTTCACGCCCGTGGCGACGTGAGAGTAGATAAAGACCTTCCAGGGCTCTTCTTCGCCCGATGTACGATCGTACCATGAGTTGTAGCAGCTATCGTCAATGCTGCCGCAAAAGCCGTATTTTTCAAACGTCGTGTATTGCTCGGGCTGTTGCGCCAGAGCGGGCATCGTAGTGAGGGCGGTCATCACGGTGGCCGCGCCGGCGAGGCGCGCGAATAGCTTGGTCATTTTTAAATCTCCTCCAAAATCTTCGGTCGAGCCGCAGTGCCGCTGGTGACGGCCAGCAGCTGCACCGGCTGAGCAATCTGATCTCCAGCCCGCCGATTGATTGCATGTTAAAATCCGTCATGCAAGATTTAATATGAGACTTTCTGTTTCATATGTTGTTTTTTGATTTCGAGGGTAAAAGGACAAACGCCTAGCGTCCGAACGCAAGGGTGCGTCCGGCTGAAATCGTGTTCATTTGTCGGTTGCCGGGCTCAGAGGCCTTGAGCTGGGAGCCGCCGGCGGGCTTTCCCCTATGCCAGGACCATGCGGCCCGCCGCGAATTCGGCCGCGATGCGTTCGGCCAGCGCCGTCTCGGTATCCTCACGGGCACCGCTCAGCCCCAGAGCGCCGAAGAAGACGCCGTCACGCTCAAGCAGAACACCGCCGCCAAGTGGTGTCACATGGGGAAGATGGGCCAGAGGCATGCCCTCCTTGACCCGCCTGGAAAAGTCCGAGGTGGGCCTGCGAAACAGGGCTGCGCTGCGGGCCTTGGCCAGCGCCGCATCGACCGCTGCGGGAAACGCATCGTCCATGCGCGTTTGAATTTGGGGCCAGCCGCCATCATCGACGACGGCGACGGCAAGGTCGAACCCCTCTTGCCGCGCGCCGTCCATTGCCGTCCTGGCGATCTCTTCGGCCTGCGCGAATGTGAGGGTACGCTTTTCCATGGTCAGTCCAGCAAATCCTTGCGGGCGCACATTGCCTGAACGGCAATCCCATAGCCATCAGCACCCATGCCTGCCATGACGGCCGTGGCCACTTTGGACACGTAGGAATGGTGATATACGGCCTCGCGCCGGTGCACATTGGTGATGTGGAATTCAAAGATCGGTCCGGGGAACATCTTTAGCGCATCAAACAGGGCCAGAGAGGTGAAGGTGAAGGCCGCCGGATTGATGATGATGCCCGCCGCCGCATCGATTGCTTCATGCACCCAATCGATCAGACGTTCTTCTGAGTTGGTTTGCCGGAACTCTATTGTCCGCCCGCCGGCGCTTGCGTGGCACAGCGCCTCGACCTGAGCCAGAGTGGTTGCACCGTAAAGGTCGGGTTCACGCAAGCCCAGCCGGTTGAGATTGGGGCCATTGAGGACAAAAATGGGTTTGGTCATTACGCAAACTTTCGAAAACTAACCCTGGTACCCGAACATGCGCGGTAGCCACAGGACGGTATCGGGAACGAAGGTGAAGAGCATCAGCGCCACAAGAAGCGCACCGAGGAAGGGCAGAGTGTCGCCCACGATATGGCGCAGCTTGGCCCGCGAGATGGACTGCATGACAAAGAGCAGCATGCCGTATGGCGGCGTAATCAGGCCAATCATGACGTTGATGACGACAACGACGCCGAAATGGACGAGATCGATGCCCAATGCCGCAGCCGAGGGCACGAGCACCGGAACGATGATGAGGATGATTGCGGTTCCCTCAAGCATGCAGCCCAGAAGCAGGAGCACCACATTGACGAAGATCAGAAAGGCGACCGGATCGAGGTTCCATTCGGTCAGTATGACGCTGAGAGTGGCGGGAATATTTTCGACCGTAACCACGTAATTGAGGACCAGCGCCCCGGCGATCAGCATTCCGATCGACACGGTGGTTTTCGACGAAGTCACCAGAGACCGATAGAAGCTCTTAAGACTGATCGAACGATAGAGAACAATTGAAATGATTAGCGCGTAAGCGGCGGCGACGGCCGCGGCTTCGGTTGGCGTTGTGATGCCGCTATAAATGCAGAACAGCAGAACGACCGGCATCATCAGAGCGGGAAGCGAGGTCCAGGTGATGCGGGGCAATTCGCGCAGCGGCACGGGGTCTTCGACCGGAAAGTCGTTGGTGCGGGCCTTGAAATAGACAATGATTGCCAACGAAACGCCCATGATGGCGCCGGGGACGATGCCGCCCAAAAAAAGGTACCCGATCGAGGCGTCAGAAACGAGCGCGTAAAGGACCATGGGGATCGAGGGGGGAATGATCGGCCCAATCACGGCAGAAGAGGCGGTGAGTGCCGCGGCAAACGAGGCGGGGTATTTGCCATCGCGGGTCATGAGCGAATAGATCATCTTGCCCGTGCCGGCGGCGTCGGCAATGGCCGAGCCGGACATGCCGGCAAATACCATTGATTGCAGCACGTTCACCTGGGCCAGCCCGCCCCGGAAACGACCGACGACCGCGTTGCACCATGCCAAAAGCCTGTCGGACAACGACCCGGTGTTCATGAACTCGGCAGCAAGAATAAACAGGGGAACCGCAAGGATGATGTAGTTGGAATACATCCGGTTGAGGAATTGTTCGGCCGCTATGCCCATGTCGAGTCCTGACATGAACAAATAGAGGATCGAGCCGGCGATCATCGATAGGCCGATTGGCAAACCGAGAATGGCAAGCGCCAGGATCGAAACGATGCACAGAAAGAAGGGGTCGAGAAAAATCATTTTGCGGGGCCTTCGATCTCGTCATCGGCTTGCTTGCCCCATACGGCGACGCCGGCGCGCCAGATGTAGCGGGCCATAGTCACGACGGTAAAAACAATGAAGATGGAATAGACGTAGTCGTAGCGGAACTTGAGGTAGGCGGTCTTTTCCACCTTCATGAAGAGGACGTAGTCAATGATGGCCGGCAAAGCGAGGCCGAACAATGCTACAAGTGCAACGGCCGTTATGACGGTCATTATCCTGCGCGTGCGTGAACTCACCGCGCTGTAGATGATATCGAGCCGCACATCGTCTCGCGAGCGCAAGACGAAGGTCGTCCCGAACAGCACGATCCATACCCACAGAACTGCGCTGAGCTCGTAGGCCCAGCCGCTCTGCATGCGCAACCCGTAACGGAACACGATTTGCAGGATGAACAGGGCGAACATGGCGCCTAGCATCAAGGCCAGAATGTTCTCGGCCCGCGCGGCAAGCCATCGTCCAATGCGCAATAGTCCGGACATGGAAATCTCCTCCCCTCACAGCCACTAAGGCATCAGGGAAATACAGAAAGGGCGCCGCGGCAATAACCACGGCGCCCAATATTCCCTTAGAGGGCGTTGATAGCTTCGAGCGCACCTTCGGGCCAGCTGGCCGAGATATCGGAGTTCAGGTACTGCTCCTGGGCGTAGGCACGGAAGGCGTCCTGGTCAGGCTCGTAGATCTTAAGGCCGGCAGCTTCGAACTCGCCGATCAACTGCTCTTCCATGGCGATGTGTTCGGCCTGGCTCCAGTTGATGGCTTCGCTGGCGGCAGCCTGGAAAGCTTCCTGATCCTCTGCCGACATTGCATTCCAAGCATCGGACGAGATCACCAAAAGATCGTAACCGATCAGGTGTGAGGTAAGAACGATCTGATCCATAACCTCGTAGAACTTCATGTTCTGGACGTTGGGAAGGGGATTGTCCTGTCCGTCGATGGCTCCGGTCTGAAGGCCGGTATAGACCTCGGCATAGTCCATCGGAGTGGGATTGGCACCAATCGCGCTGCCCAGGAACTGCCACGCATCGCCGCCCGGCATACGCAGGCGAACCCCTTCCATATCGGCCGGGGTCTGGATTTCCTTGTCGATGCGCAGACCTACCTGACGGGCGCCAAAATAGGTGGGCCCCAGAATGTGGATGCCGAGCTGATCTTCAGCCATCTGCTTGAACTCTTCGCCCACTTCGCTCTCGAAGAATGCGCGCAGGTGTTCGGCGTCACGGAACAGATAGGCCGAAGTCAGAAGTGACCATTCGGGAATCTGGTTGGAAATGTCCTGAGGGGCGATATTGCCCATTTCGAGGTTTCCACGCTGGAGAGCAACGAGCTCGGTCCCCTGACGAAACAGGGTGCCGCCGTAATAGGGCTCGATGGTCGCAATGTCGCGCACGGCATCGGCAAACTGGCCCATCATGCCGGCACGAATGTCCTGATCGGAAAACACTGCCGAAAACCGGAGCGTGGGCGCATCTTGGGCCACGGCCGGCATCGACACAGCGGCCGCGACTGCAACCGTGCCGAGCATGAGAGCCCGGCGGGTGAGATTCAAAAGCATAACGATCTTCCTCCTTGTTACGTCCGGCGATGATTGGCGCAGCGTCACGACGCGCAACATCTCCCCTCTCTGTCGCCTGTGTCAAAATGTACGAACTAGTTCGTTTATGTCAAGCGGCTTTCCACCTGCTGTCAATGCATCTATCTTTCCCAATAACGTATGTCAAATTACAAAATATCATATGAAACAATTTTCCACCGTGATAACGTGAAGGTGACAAGCGCACGTAGACGTGGCAGGAACAGCCCATGAGGGAAGAGACGAGCATGGCAAACGCAAAACCGCTACACGACGCAATGGACGAAATTTCCGACACGGTAGGTGAACAGGCCTTCCGCAAGATTCGCGGCGATATTGTCTCGGGCGATCTCAAGCCTGGGCAGAAGCTCAAGCTCGAGCAGCTGAAAAGCAAGTACGGCGTCAGTGTTTCCACGCTCCGCGAAATTCTCAACCGGCTGACCACAGAGGATTTGGTGGTGGCTGAAGGTCAACGCGGGTTCGAAGTCAGCCCTGCCTCGGTGGATAATCTGCGCGAAGTGGGCGATCTGCGCCTTGTTCTTGAAAACCATGCCCTTGCTCTGTCCTTTGCCGCTGGCGACCTCGATTGGGAAGCAGATGTCGTTGCGGCCCATCACAAGCTGTCATCGATCGAAAAGGCGCTGCTCGGCGGGGATGCGAACCGGACGTTCGAGTGGATCAAATATGATTTCGCCTTCCATCACGCGCTGATCTCGGCCTGCGGCTCAAAGTCGTTGCTAGCGATCCACCAATCGATCTTCGACCGCTTCATGCGCTATCACCTTCTGGCGGTGAGCTTTCGTGGGGATGGTGTTTCCGAGGACCACAAGGAGCTGTTCCGGCTGGCCCTCGAGCGCGATGTTGCCGGGGCGCAGGCCAAATTGGCTCAACACATCCACTCGGGCATCGATCACATCTTGAGTACCGGCAGGCTCTAAGGTCTGCCGATCAGGCCGCCGACTGGAAAGTGCGGGTCATTTCCTCGGCCGATGGAGAGCGCCCGGTAAAGAGTTCGAACGCTTTGACCGCCTGAAATATTGCCATCCCGGCCCCTGGTAGCGTTGCGCATCCGAGCGCTGCCGCGCGCTTGATCAACACTGTTTCGCGCGGGAAATAGATGATATCGGCGATCCATTGACCCGGGTGCATAAGCTCGATATCGACCGGCACGCCGGGATATTTGTCCATGCCAACGGGAGTTGCATTGACGATGCCATCGGAAGACGCGGCCGATGAGACGTCCGCGACTGCGGCGACCCCGTAGCCCATCTCGCACATGCGCGTCGCGAGGCCCTGGCTGCGGGTGGCATCGGTATCGAACACCAACAACTGTTCAACACCCACTTCGACGAGGGCGCGGGCAACGGCAGCGCCGGCGCCCCCTGCCCCGATCTGAAGCACGCGTTTGCGCCCGGCACCTGGCAGGCCGCGCCGGAAGCTTTCGGCAAATCCCCAGCAATCGGTGTTATGGCCACTGCGCTGGCCGCCATCAAACAGCACCGTATTGACCGCGCCGATCTCTTTCGCATCGGGAGCGAGCTGATTGAGGTGATCGAGGACGGCCTGTTTGAACGGGTGGGTAACATTGACGCCGCGGAAGCCGACTTTTTCGAGCAGATCGATCACATCGCCCAAATGCTCGTTGCCCAGATCAAGGGCGTCGAAATCGATCAGATGGTAGTGGTAATCAAGTCCCTGTCGTTCCCCCTCCTGGCGGTGCATGATCGGGGAGAGCGACGCGCCAATTCCGCGGCCCAGCAGTCCGATGTGGATCGCACCCTTGGCGCCAATATTGAGCAATTCCGTAAGGCCGCTGCCCAGTTTCGCCATGCCTGAAGATCCCGTTGATGCTGAAGCCGCGGTCAAATGCATTCCCCTTTGAGCAATTTGGCTTGCCCTTGTGTTTTTTGAGCGTCTCGACCTAAATGCAGGCGCGACAATAGGTGATTAATGTACGAACTAGTTAGTTTAGTCAATCGGCCATGGGCTGTGGCGGGGGCGGGATATTGAGCAAAACTGAAGACAGCAAGCGGCCCGGCCGTCGCCAGCAGGACCCCGAGGGTACGCGGCGCAACATCATTGAAGTTGCGTCCAGTGAATTTGCCCTCAACGGGTTGGCCGGAGCGCGTATCGACGAAATCGCCGAGAAGACCCGCGCCAGCAAGCGGATGATCTACTATTATTTCGGGGACAAGGAAGGCCTTTACGTCAGCGCTCTCGAAAACGCCTATCGCGTGGTGCGTGAGGGGGAAGCCGAACTCGACATCGAAAGCCTGCCGCCGCTCGAGGGGCTCCGCCGCCTTGTGGGGTTTACGTTTGATCACCATTCCGAGCACGAGGATTTCATCCGAATGGTGATGATCGAAAACATCCATTCGGGCCGCTATATGGAGCGCTCGCCCGCACTGCGTGCGGTCAACGAGGCCGCCATCGCACGGATCGGATCGATCTATGCCAAGGGCGTCGCTGAAGGCGTCTTCAGAGAGGGGCTCGATCCACTTGAAATACACTGGCAGATCAGCGCGCTGTGCTTTTTCAACGTCTCAAACCGGGCCACGTTCTCTCATCTTTTCGGTCGCGACATGGGTTCGGCCCAAAGTCAGGCAAGTTTGCGCCAGAACACCATCGACATGGTATTTAGGTATTTGGCCAAGCCAGAATATATCTAGCTTCGCCGTTGTCCTTTATGCTGGCGGACCAGCAGTGGATTGACCGGCGGGCTAAGCCATCTGTAGAATGTACGAACCAGTTCGTATGTTTTAGGAGCCGCAATGAAGACCTCAATCGCGACGGTGTCGATCAGCGGCGATCTGCGCGAAAAGCTTGCAGCGATTGCCGGAGCCGGATTTGACGGAATCGAGATTTTCGAGAACGACTTTCTGGCCTTCGATGGCGGCCCGCGCGAAGTGGGACGCATGGTGCGGGATCATGGGCTCGAGATTTCGCTGTTCCAGCCGTTCCGCGATTTCGAAGGGCTGCCCGAGCCCGAGCGCAGTCGGGCATTCGATCGAGCCGAGCGCAAGTTCGATGTGATGGAAGAGCTGGGCACCGATCTGGTGCTCATTTGCTCGAACGTCTCGCCCGTCGCGATGGGCGGCATCGACCGGGCCGCGGCCGATTTGCGTCAGCTGGGCGAGCGCGCCGCGCGGCGCGGCTTGCGCATCGGTTATGAAGCGCTAGCCTGGGGGCGGCATGTCAACGACCATCGCGATGCCTGGGAGATCGTACGGCGTGCCGATCATGCCAATGTCGGGCTGATCGTTGACAGCTTTCACACAATAGCGCGAAAGATCGATCCCCAAACCATCCGCTCGATACCGGGCGACAAGATTTTCTTTGTCCAGCTTGCCGACGCCCCGCTGATCGACATGGATCTGCTCTATTGGAGCCGCCATTTCCGCACCATGCCCGGACAGGGCGATCTCGATGTCACAGGGTTTGCTGCGGCCGTGGCCGCCACTGGATATGACGGTATGTGGTCGCTGGAAATCTTTAATGACCAGTTCCGCGGCGGCTCGCCCGGCACCATCGCCGCCGACGGCCATCGCTCATTGGTAGCGCTTATGGACGCTGTGCGACGCACAGAGCCGGCCATCAGAATCGACCTGGCGCCCATGCCGCCCCCGATTGCCGTCCAGGGTGTGGAGTTCATTGAATTTGCCGCCAACGAGACCGAGGCAGAAGATCTCAAGGCCATGTTGGCCTCGATGGGTTTTGCCCACAAAGGGCGCCACATCGCCAAGCATGTCGATCTCTACCGCAATGGCGGGGTCAATATCGTCATAAACACAGAGCGCGAGGGCTTTGCCCATTCGGCCTATCTCATGCATGGTACCTGTGTGTGCGATATCGGCCTCAAGGTCGAAGACGCGCGAGCGACCGTCGAACGTGCGCGGGCGCTGGGGGCCGAACCGTTCGAGCAGCCGGTGGGGCCGGGCGAGCTCAAAATCCCCGCCATTCGCGGGGTAGGCGGCGGGCTCATGCATTTCGTGGATGGCAAGACCGAACTGGCAAGGGTCTGGGAGACGGAATTCACTCCGGTCGGCACGCTGGACGCTCCTGACATGGGCATTACGCATGTTGATCATGTCGGCCAGACCATGAATTACGAAGAACTGCTCACTTGGCTGCTGTTCTACACCACGCTGTTCGACACACACAAAACCCCGATGCTCGACGTTGTCGACCCCGCGGGTCTGGTGCGATCGCAGGTCATCGAGAACGATAACGGCACTATCCGGTTCACACTCAACGGCGCCGACCAACGCTCGACGCTCGCCGGGCATTTCATTTCGGAAAGCTTCGGTTCGTCAGTCCAGCATATCGCGTTCGCCTCTTCCGACATTTTAGAGACCGCACAAGCGCTCAGGGCCACCGGCTTCGCCTTCCTTGAAATCTCCCCCAACTACTTTGCCGATCTACAGGCCAGATTTGGGCTGGATGACGCGTTCGTTGACCAGCTCAGGACCGGCAACATCCTCTATGATCGCGACGACACCGGCGGGGAATATCTTCAGCTCTATTCGCGCCTTTACGGCGACGGCTTTTTCTTTGAAATTGTCGAGCGTCGAAATGGCTACAATGGGTACGGCGCAGCTAACGCACAATTCAGGACAGCAGCACAGAAACGTGATCTCAGAGGCAAAAGCATGCCAAAGCGGTAGGCGATCGCACTCGTTTCCTGGCAACCCTATCCACATCGGTATTTGTGGACCACCATGACGGGTTCGAACATGACGTTGGTGGCGGATTGGGGGCCGCTAGCTGCCTGTCGGGTTGTAGCAGGGAATCAGGGAAAGCTGACATTCGGCATCCGGCCGTTTCCAACCCTTCCGGTCGGAATATCGTGTCGGCAGACGCCCAATGTCTCGATCTTTCCAAAGCTGCCGCTCAATCAGTAAGCGAGAGTGGCAAGACCGGGGCCCGCATCGCCCCGCTTGACCCAGATCAACATCTACGCCGGCCAAAATTTAATTTCCTTTGGGTTTTCAACAAATTGACGCGTGAAACGTTCGGATCGTGATAGATAGGTACTCGCCGATTTACCTAGATCGGCGATTTGTTCCTCAGACAGGGTACGGACAACTTTTCCTGGGACGCCGATCACCAAGCTACAATCAGGAACAAGCATGGTTTCGGTGACCAACGACCCTGCCCCTATCAGGCAGTACTTTCCAATTTTTGCGCCATTAAGAATGACTGCACGCATTCCCACCAAGCTACCATCTCCTATCGTACAGCCGTGCAGACAAGCGAGATGGCCGATTGTACAACCCGACCCGATAGTCAACGGAAAGCCTGGATCGGTGTGCATGACGGCATTGTCCTGCACGTTTGACGACTCACCGATCTCGATCAGCTCATTGTCGCCCCTGATCACCGCCCCAAACCACACGCTAGCACGCGCGGCAATCCGCACATTGCCGACGATCGTTGCATTGTGAGCAATAAAACCCGCATCTGCGGCAATTTGGGGTTCGAGATTGCCGAGCGAATGTACCGTCATGCCGTTCCAACTCCCTCAAGAAGTCCGCGCTGCGCGAGATTGCGCATCAATGCCCGCGTTCCGTATGTCCAGGGCGGACAGCTATCGGTTGCCTGCATCTCATTGACGAGACGGCCCAGCAGCGGCGTTGCGATGGTTACCATGTCTCCATATTCATGGGTGAACCCCGAACCGGGCTCATGGCGATCCTCGATCGGCGCGAACATTGTCCCAAGGAACAGCACCAGCCCATCGGGATATTGGTGATGCGCGCCAATCGCCTGCCCCACCAGATCCTCGGGGTCGCGGCTGATCTTGCTCAGCGAGGACCGGCCTTCGAGCCGGAAGCCGTCCTCGCCCTCGATTGTGAGTTCAATGTCCATTTTCCGAACATCATCGAGCGTGAACTCCTTGTCGAAGAGACGCAGCAGAGGCCCCAGCGAGCATGAGGCATTGTTGTCCTTGGCCTTGCCCAGCAACAGCGCCGAACGCCCTTCGACATCGCGCAGATTGACGTCATTGCCCAGCATGGCGCCCACGACACGGCCTTTGGACGATACCGCCAGTGCCACTTCAGGCTCGGGATTGTTCCATTTGGAATTGGGGTGCAGACCGCACACCGCCCCGGTCCCGACCGAGGACATGGGCTGGGATTTGGTGAAGATCTCCGCATCGGGGCCGATACCCACCTCGAGATACTGGCTCCAGGCGCCCTTTTCGATCAGCATGGCCTTGAGCGCCATGGCCTCATCGCTGCCGGGCCGGAGCGCGCCGAGATCGGTGCCGACAAGCGACTCGATCTCGGCCCGGAACCGTGCCGCGTCCTCAGCGGCCCCGCGCGCTCTTTCCTCAATCACGCGCTCAAGCATGGAAACGGCAAAGGTCACCCCCGCCGCCTTGATCGCCTGCAGATCGACAGGCGCAAGAAGATGTGGCTTTGTGTCATCGCGCGCCTTGTCCGGCGTATTGGCCAGAATGTCATCGAGCGAACCGATGGCCTCGCCTTTGGCTGCGCGCACGGCTCCAGCCGGCTCCTGCGCCTCGCAGAGATCGCTCATCGTCGGGAAAACGGTCGAGATATCGATGACATGGCCAGTCTCGATCTTAACGACGGCGGGCCCATTGGCATCGGGAAGCCAGACCCGGCCGACAAGCGTTGCATCGTCGGCATCGACAGGCAGGGCCTCTTTGCTCGATTGGTGAAGTGTTGTCATCTCTTGAAGTCTCCAGACTGGCGGATTACCGCGTGCCGCGGACGACGGCATTGTCCGCCTCACCGCGTGCGGCCCATTGTGTGATGTTTTGTGTGTATTTCGTGCGCAGATCGACCATCGATGCCCGCGAATACCAGGCCGTGTGCGGACTGATGAGCGTACGCGGATGGTGGAGGATCGCGTGACCCATCGGCGGCGGCTCGACCGGCAGCACGTCGAGACCTACGCCTTTGAGGACCCCGCTGTCCAATGCCGCGAGCACCGCATCGAGATCGACGAGCCCGCCCCGCGCCGTATTGACAAGATAGGCGCCGCCGGACCGGATACTGGACAGAAAATCGCGATCGACCAGATTCTGGGTCTCATCGGTCAGCGGAACATGCAGCGTCAGCGCGTGCGAACGGGAAACGAGCTCTTGGAGCTCGAGCCGCTCGACGAAATCTAGCCAGGCAGTATCGGGCAGCATCGCATCATAGCCAAGCACAGTCCCGAACAGGGGCCGTGCCAGATGCGCGACCTGCTGGCCCAACCGCCCCATGCCGATAATCCCGAGGGTTGTATCGCCAAGGGATTCGAATTCCCCGGTATGGGCGAAATGCCAGACCCCGTCGCGGATGGCGCGATCATGGAAAGGCAGATGCCGCATCAGCGACAGCAGCATGGCCAGCGCATGTGTTGGCACTTCGTCCGTGCCATAGGCCGGAACATTGGACACCCACACGCCATGCTCGCGCGCGGCCTTGAGATCGATGGAATCGACGCCGATCCCGTACCGGCTGATGATCTTGAGGTCGGGCAGCGCCTCGAACACATCCCGTGTGAAAGGGGCATATTGCACGAGCGCAGCATCCGAGCCGGCGCAGGCGCGGATAACCTCTTCAGGTGTCCGCGCTTGGGCCCGTTCGACTTCGAATCCTGCCGCCTTGAGCAGTCCGAACTCGATATCAGGGTTCTCGATTTCCGTATCGGTTATTACGGCCTTCACGGCAGTCTCCAAAAATTCTGCACAATCAATCGGGGTGGAATTGCACCACGACGCGCTCGGCAAAGATCGGCGCGCAATATTCTTCGAAGAAGGCCTGATGCTCCTTGGATTCGGCGTAGCTGAGATAATCGGCTGGCGAATCGAACTCGAGCACCAGACCGACATCGTAATTGCCGCTCAGGCTGTGACGCTTGACATGAGATTCCCCGCCCGCGCCTTCATTGCGGCCGATATACCAGTGATTGATCATGGGGAGGCTCGAGGCAAAGCCGGGAAAGGCCGCCATATAGGCATCGATCGCCTTGGGGTCTGCATTGTCCTTGAACCTCAGAATGGCCATGTGCCGGAACATTGTCGTCTCCTTTGTTTTGAATGTTGGATCAGGTTGCAAGCCAGCCGCCATCGACGCGGATTTCCGCGCCGGTGACATAGTCGGAGGCTGGCGATGAGAAATAGATTGCGGCACCCACAAGGTCCTGTGGCGTACCCAACCGCTTCATGGGTATGCGCGACATCACCCAGTCGTGCCGCGCCTTGTCGGCGAAGAGATCATTGGTGAGCGCTGTGTGGAAATAGCCCGGGATGATTGTATTGACGCAAATCCCCGCTTCCGCATTTTCTGCCGACAATACCCGCGCCAATCCCGCAAGCCCGCTTTTGGCCGCGGCATAGGCGCCGACATTGGCAATGCCGATATGGGAATTGAGCGAACCGACAAAGACGATTTTGCCGGGCATGCCCTTGGCGCGGAAATGACGAATGGCGCCCTGGGCGAGCAGAAAGGCGGCACGCAGATGGATGGCCTGAATATCGTCCCATTCATCGATCGACAGCTCTGCGAGGGGCTTGCGCACCTGATGGCCCGCCGCATGCAGAACGATATCGAGCCACCCCAGCGCCGAGACGGCATTGGCTACCAGCGATTTCGGTCCATTCGCATCGAGCAGATCGGCCTTGATGGCTGTGCATTTGCCACCCGCCGCCTCGATATCGGAGACAGTCGCATCGAGTTCATCCCGATTGCGCCCGGCAATCGCGACATGTGCACCGGCCTGCGCCAAGCCCAGCGCCATTTCCCGGCCCAGCCCCCGGCTGCCGCCGGTGACAAGTACGCTGCGTCCAGCCAGATCAAACAAATTCATCGCCATTCCCGCTCTCACGATCCGATTGAAAAAAGCGCACGGGCGTTCTCGCCCAGCACCGCAGCCCGCTGCCGGTCATCAAGATGCGTCAACAGCCCGGGCAGTTCGCGCCAGAGATCGGCGTAGCGCGGGGCCGAAGCGAGAACGACCGGCCAGTTGCTGGCCGCCAGCACCCGATCGGGTCCGAAACAGTCGAAGATTTGCCGCGCATAGGGCTCAAGCGCACCGGTCGACCACGTCCAGCCAATGAGAACATCGAGGCCAACCGAGAGCTTGATCGTGACATTGGCGAGTGCGCTGGCCGCTTCGATCTGTGCGAACCATTTGCCGCGCTCCCGCCCCACCGGCGGCCGCCCCATATGGTCGATCAGGACCTTGAGGCCGGGATGGTCGCGCGCCAGATCGAGCACCGCCGCGAACTTCCGGTCGTCTGTCGGAACCACATCAAAGACGAGACCCCGCGCCGCGATCCGCGCCACCGAGCGCTGAACCGGATCGGCGCGCAGCCAGTCGGGATCGGGTTCGAAATTAATAAGGTGACGGACCCCGCGCAGCTTTCCGCATTGGGCAAGCCGGTCGAGCGCCGCATCGACATTGTCGGGATCGGCAAGATCGACCCAACCCACCAATGCACCGATAAAATCATGCTCGCCCGCCAAACGCGAAAAATGCAGGGATTCCTCGAAATCGTTCCGCGATTGCATCAGAACGACGGACTCGACGCCCGCTTCTGCCAATTGCGGCTTGAGATCGTCGGGCGTGAAGGCGCACCGGAGTTTGCCGGTGACGCTTTCGGGCCAGTTATGCACCGCATGCTCGGCATTCCAGAAATGAAGATGCGCGTCGATCATTGCGCGGCCCCCGCAGCCAGATGTCGCGAAACCAGATATTCGCTGCCCACAGCGCAGCACGCCGCCGCGAAAGTCATTATGCCCATCATGGCCCATGCCGCCGGATAGCCGGCATTGACCGCCAGCCAGCCAAAACTCATCGGCCCCAGAACAGCGCCTGAAAACACCCCGACCTGGGTGACCCCGGTGGCGGAACCTGCCGCGCCCAGGTTGGCGCGAACGATGGCAAGTACCGAAATACCCGACCAGCCCCAGCCCATCCCGAAGGCAAGCAGCGAACCGACGATGAAGACCGGCAATGCCGTCGAGAGTGTCAAAAGCACATATGCGAAAGCGCCACCGGCAAAAAGGATTGCAACGCTCGGCAGAAGCGGCACTGCGCCTCTGTCCGCGGCATATCCCATGCCCAGCCTTACGCTGATCGATACGGCGCTGCCGAGCGCCAGAACGATCCCTGCGATTTCCGCCGAATGCCCGCCCGCCACCATTGATGGCGCGAGAAACGCCGCCATCGAATTGGCACTTGCGGCGCCAAGCCCGGACATGACCGCCAGAAGAATCAGCATATGCCAGGGCAGCAAGCGCCCTTTCGTGCTGCTTGAACTCCTCGTTCCCTCACGGCGTTTGGGTAGCAATGCGGCAACGAGCAGTGCCGTCAGCGCCGCGATGGCATAGGCCCATTTCCAGCCCAGACTGACCCCTATGACCGGCACGGCAAATCCACCCAGCATGGTGGCGAGCGGTATCGAGGACTGCTTGATCCCGAACGCCAGCCCCTGCCGGGCAGCCGGCACGAAACGGGAGACGACGACATTGGTCGCTGGCTGGATGACGCCGTTCGTCAATCCCGAGACCAGAAGGCCGGCAAAGATGATCCAGGCCGCACTGCCGAGCGTTGCAATCGCCAGCCCGGCTATGGCCACGGCCAGGAGGCAATACCGAGTGACTTTCCAGGCATCGGCACGATCGGCCAGCGGCGCAAGCAGCGCCGAACCGAGCGCGGCGGCGGCATAGAACAGCCCCACGCCCATCCCGAGACCGAAAGCATCAATCCCGACATCCGCCATAATCAGCGGTGAGAGCGATCCGAGTAGAAATACGGGCAGCATCACCGTCGTCTGCGCGCCGAGAGCCAACCCGAGCGCAGCGGGACCACCCACTACGATCTCGCTCATGTCAGAGGCTCGATCCTTGAAATCCACACGAGGCTGGAAAGCGCTTCGAGCTGCCCGGGAGATACGTTTCGGAGCCTGAACCGGGTGACGTCGCCATCCCTGCCGCTGAACACGCCGTAACGCGCGATCTGCTCGTTATGGAACCGTTCGGGCGCAAAATCGAGAACGACAACGACATCCACCGCATCCTGTCCCAACAGACCCGGCGACAGCCGGCTGTCCTTGGTGAGGTACCCCGCAAGGCCCTGACCCGAGATGATCCCCCAGATCAGGAGAACGCCGATGGCAAGTTTGCCGGTCGAAACGTTGAAGATCCTGCGCCGCAATTTCTGTGCACTATTGCCAGACATGGATCATGCTCCTTTTGCAGACGGGGAAACGAGGCCCCAGCGCTCGATCGTGCGGCGTTCCAGCGGCACGAGCAGAAGGCGGTCCATCAGGAGACTGAGGAGGCCGATGACGATACAGCCGGCAAGAATGATATCGGCCCTGTGAAACTCGGCGGCCCGGAAAATCATCTGGCCAAGACCCGACGATGCACCCACAAGTTCCGCAGCGATCAGCGCACGCCAGCCGAACCCGATCCCTGACCGGATGCCCGAAAGGATATAGGGCAGCGCCCCATAGGCCGTGACGTTGAGAATGGTGTGCAAACGGCTGCCGCCCAGCGTTCTGACGCCAAGCTCGAGAACATTCGGCACCAGCTGCACGCCGAGCACCGTGTTCTGGAACACGAGGAAAAACACCGTGTTCCAGATCAGGAATATGAACAGCGAGGCCCCGAGACCAAGCCAGCCGATCACAAGCGGCAGCCAGACAATGCCCGAAATGGCGCTGAAAAAGATGACCAGCGGATAAAAGAAGTCCGATGCCCTCTTGTTCAGCCCGACGACAAATCCGAGCAGCACACCTGAAATGATGCCGACTGAGACGCCGGCGAGCAGACGCCCGAGACTGGCAATGATATGAGCGAACAGCTCACCGCTTGCCGTAATCTGCCAGAGTGTCGTGAACACCGTCCAGATGGGCGGCAGCGTCCCGATATTGGGCTTGGCAATACCCCAGTAGAGCGTCCAGCCAAGGGCAAGCAGCACGAAGGGCAAGGCAGGCAAGAGGAACCAGACGATTTCGCGCGAAGTCAATCCCGCGCGGCGGTTTGCGCTGATATTGGTCATTTCTGGATTACCCCCCAGCGTGCGAAGGTCAATTCCTCGATCGGCTGAACGATCAGTCGGTCCACGATGATGTAGAGCAGGCCGATAATGATCATGCCGCCCATGATGCGGTCGATCTGGCCAAAGGTCCTCGCCCCGAAGATGAGGTCGCCAAGGCCGCCTTCACGCACCAGCATTTCCGCGGCGATCAGGGCGCGCCAGCCATAGCCCATGCCCAGCCGCAGCCCGACAAGGATGCTCGGCAAGGCACCCGGAAGATAGACATCCTTGACCACCCGGAGGCGCCCGGCCCCCAGCGTGCGCAGAGCCAGCGCATATTCGCGCGGAATCGAGCGCACCCCGATCATGGTATTGAAGATAACCGGCACGACGAGCGTATAGACGACGATTACGAGTACGGTGGTCTGGGAGAAGCCGAACCAAATGATGGCCAGCGGCAGCCAGGAAATGCCCGACACGCCCTGGAAAAAGCGCAGGAAAAGATCCAGCGATCGCGCCGCATATTTGTTGGCGCCCACCGCAAAGCCCAAAGGCACCCCGACCAGCGTCGAGATCACGATCGAAATCCCGATCGCATAAAGACTTGTCGATGCGTAGTCGGCGAGAATGCCGCGCGAGAACAGGGTCCAGAGCGCCGTCAGAACATCGGGGGGCGAGACCAGAACCCGGTCGGACAATCCGAACGCGATCTTGATGCCCCACCAGATCGCGATCAGCACCGCGAAAGGCAAAAGGAATTTGAATCGTCCCGCGACGAGGCTGAAACCGCCAATCCTGAACGGATCGAATGCCGTGACCGTACGCGGGTTCGATGTACCCACCGAACTCATCCCACCGCCTCCAGTGTTTTGGGTTTGGACGCCTGGGACTGTTCGGCCTTTTCCTCGCGGACCAGACGCAGCACGCGTTCGACGATGGTCTGCATCTCGGTGTCGGTAGTAAAGCTTTCCCAGTCGCGCCCGCCCGGCTTGCGCCGCGGCACGTCGATGCTGGCCTTGATGGTTCCTGGCCGCCGGCTCATGACAAGGACTCGGTCGGCAAGGAACACGGCCTCATCGACCGAGTGGGTGATGAAGAATACCGTCTTTTTGGTCGAATAGCTCAGCGAGGCGAGCTCTTCCTGCAAGGTGAGGCGCGTCATCGCATCGACCGCCGCGAACGGCTCGTCCATCAGGATGATGTCGGGGTCGGCGGCCCATGTCCGCGCAACCGCCACGCGCTGCTTCATGCCGCCGGACAATTCGTGAGGATAGCGATCCTCGAACCCGGTCAGCCCGGTCAGTGAAATCAGCCGGTCGACCGCTGTATCGATTTCCGTCTGCTGCACACGTGCGATTTCAAGCCCGTGAGCAATGTTCCGCCGCACCGTGCGCCAGGGCAGTATCGCCAGTTCCTGGAACACCACGCCGCGATCGCGGCCGGGACCGGTAACAGGCTCCCCATTGCACAGGATTCGGCCATGCGTCGGGTTTATGAACCCCGCTATGGCCTTGAGCAGTGTTGTCTTGCCGCAGCCGCTCGGACCCACAAGGGTCACGAACTGGGCCGCGGGAATTTCGAGATCGATCTTGCCGGTGGCCTGAACGGGACCGTCGGCCGTCTCGAAGATGTGCTGGAAGTTTTCAACGACGATCTTGTCGCGGGCGAGGGTCTCGCTCATTGCAGCCTCCTTAGGCGCTGGCTTTTTTCTCGATTGGAGCCGTGCCGTCTTCGGTAAGCCACACGGTCTTGGCCGCATCGGTGTTGGGTACACCGATATAGCAGAAGATCAGCGAAGCCTCTTCGGTCTCCGAAGCGTTCGAGATCACATGAATGGCACCGGCCGGCACATAAACGAAATCGCCAGCCTGCAGCATGACTTCCTGACGGTCGGCCGCGTCCGATTTGGCGTGCCAGAGTTTGACCTGGCCATAAAGGATGTACCAGACCACATCATTGGCGGCATGGTAGTGCGTGGGGTTGGGACCGGCGCCAGGAACAAGGATTGACCGGCCCATCGTCGCGTTCGGACTGTCTACCGTCTTGTCATTTATGCCGAAGCCGATGCGCAGGGGCGGCTCGTAATCGGTATCAGTACCGATATTGCCCTGGCGAACGACCGTCACCACCTGCTTGTCATAGGGGACCATATTCTACTCCTTGATGTGGTCGGGGAAGGGTAGTCAGGGCGCTAGAGCGCGCCCTGACAATCAGCCAGATCGGTCGGCAGAGCCGCCAGATCGCTGGTCAATTCCGGATTTTCACCGAGCACCTTGTCGAGCACAGCGCGGTCCGCGAAATCTTCGGCGACAAACGGATCGGCAACGATTAGCCCGTCTTCGATCATCTCATTGCCTGTCTGCATCAGACCTTCATCGGTGCAGATCGAAATGCGCGGGTCCCAGGACATGTAGCGAATGCCCGACGAAGCATCATCGAGATTGAGACCGTCGAGATAATAGGTGGCGATCTGTGCCGCATCCTCGGGGTTCTGACGCACGAACCGGGTCGCTTCGAGCATGCCGAGCGCAAACTGCTCGAGCAGTTCGGGGTTAGCGGCGATGAATTCCTCATTGGCCAGCACGCCGATAACGTCGGCAACATAACCCGGCGCAGCACGGCTCACCTCGACGCCATTGTCGCCAAGTTCACGCAGGCTCTGGCTGAGATAGGGCTCCCAGGGCACCGTGGCATCGACAAGTCCCTGCGCGAGGCTGATCGGCATGTCCGGCACCGGAACATTGATAACCTCGACGTCCTCATAGGCGACCCCGCCAGAGGCGAGGAACTGGCGCAGATAGACTTCCTGCGTGCTGCCATTGAGGCTGCCAACCGTCTTGCCGACAAATGAGGAAGGATCGCTGGTGATGCCGCTGTCAGCACGACCAACAATACCGCGCCCGCCGGCAATCGAGATATAGAGCGCGTTGTTGTAATAGGGGATCACGCCCTTGAGCATGTTGCCGCTGGCACGTGCACTGGCCGTGGTCGTGCCCATATTGGCGCCGCCCAATTCGGCCTCACCCGCATTGAGCGCCTGGGTGATTTCACGTCCGCTGCCCACAAGGCGCAGCTGCACATTGAGACCGCGATCGACCCAGTATCCGTTCTCAACGGCGATGAAGGCAGGGGTCGAGAACAGATTGTTGCCGACAACGAAGGTCACTTCCTCGAAGTCCTGCGCAAAGGCGGGTATGACGGAAAGGCCGAGCGCTACGGCCATGCCTGCGATTAGAAAGTCCTTTGGTATTCTGGTCTTGGACATCGTTTCCTCCTTGTTGATGTCTCCGTTTTGGCCGACTTCCCCAAGGCGGCCATCGGCACGTTCGCCCGCTATGACCCCGTCCAGTCCGGAACCGTCTTGGTTCCGAACCCGGCGACACCGAGCTTGAAATCATTGCTGCCGTAGCAGGTCTCGATCAGATCGCGGTCGGCAGGCATTTCGCCTTCGAGCCGCAACAGGGCCTGCTTGGTCACGCGCAAGGTGAGCGGCGCGTGCGACAAAATCTTTTCAACGAGCGCGGATACCTTCTCATCGAGCGTCTCGCGTGATGCGACATCGGCGAGATAGCCGCAGGCCTTGAGTTCCTCGGCGCCCAGCATTTCGGCCAGCATGACGATGCGCTTGATACGCGCCGGTCCGAGCAGGGCATTGAGCCGCGCCACATTGCGCATTGAAAGGCAATTGCCGAGCGTACGGGCAATGGGTAGACCGAACCGCGCATCATCTGTTGCAATGCGCAGATCGCAGAGCGACGCCAGCGCCAGTCCGCCACCCACCGCCCAGCCCTCGACGACGGCAAGGGTCGGAACCGGCAGCCCGGCCAGCTTGGACAATATCGGCTCCATGGCGTCCTCGTAACGAATGCCATCCTCGGCGCCTGTGAATGCCGTGAACTGGGCAATATCGGTGCCGGCGACGAATGCCTTGCCGCCCGCCCCGCGCAATATTGCGCAACGCAATGCCGGTTCGGCCGCAATGCGGTCGCAGGCCGCTTCGAGCTGCTCATACATCGCCCAGGTCATGGCGTTGCGCGCTTCGGGGCGGTCGAAAGTGACCCTTGCAACCGACCCTACAATATCCAGTCTGACGGTTCCGCTGCTCATTTCGAGAACGCATCCCCCGCCTCAAGGTCCTCGACCTTGCCGCTCAATCCGATTTCAGCGAGGATCTGGTCACGATGCTCGCCCAGCATTGGTGGCGGATAGCGGACTTCCTGTGGCGTGCCGCGCATCTTGACCGGAAAGCCGAGCGCCTTGATCTTACCTTCCGCCGGATGATCGATTTCCATGACCATCTCGCGCACCTTGGCGTGCTCGCTGCCAAGCGATTCCTCAAAATTGTTGACAGGCGCAGCCGGAACGCCCGCCGCCAGCAATGCTGAAACCCAGTGTTCGGCGGGTTTTGTTGCAAAGATCGGCTCGAATTCCGCAATCAACTCGGCGCGGTTGGCAAGCCGCTCCACATTGGAGGCAAAACGCGGATCTTCGAACAATTCGGGCCGCCCCAGAACATCACAGAACGCCTTCCAGAGTTTTTGGTTGGCGGCACCGACAACGATATAGCCATCGCTCGCCTTGACCGCCTGATAGGGCGCGCTCATGCGATTGGCCGTTCCAAGTGGCTGGGGCACCTTGCCCGTGCCCCAGAATTCGGTGACTTCCCAGACCGAAAGCGCCATTGCCGCTTCGATCAGCGAGGAATCGATATATTGACCGACCCCGCTCGTCTGGCGCCCGATATAAGCGCTGAGAATGCCATAGATTGTGAAAAGACCGGCACCCAGATCACCAACCGGAACGCTCGACTTGACCGGCTCCCCGCCCGGGGATCCCGTGACGCTCAATACGCCCGACATGGCCTGCGCGATCAGATCGAATCCGGGCCTGTCCGCATAAGGGCCGGTTTGGCCGAAGCCCGAAATGGAGGCATAGATCAGCCTCGGGTTGATCTTGCGCACGGTCTCGTAATCGATGCCGAGGCGTTTTGCGACGCCGGGCCGGTTGTTCTCGACAAGGACATCGGCGGTTTCCACCAGCCGGTAGAATATCTCGAGACCGGCCTTGGATTTGAGATTGATCGCAATGCTGCGCTTGTTGCGATTGAGAGCGAGAAAACCGGGGCTGTCGTCACTATTGAGCCGAAAGCCCATCGAACGGCGCGTCTGGTCTCCTGTGACGGGCGGTTCGATCTTGATAACGTCCGCACCCATGTCACCGAGCATCATGCAGCAGAACGGCCCGGCCATAACCTGGCTGACATCGAGCACGCGCATACCTTCGAGCGGCAAAGTCATTGCACGCCTCCCGCAGGCAGGGCCCGAATTTTCGTAAAGTCTCTCCGCTCGCCGCGACGATGCCGCGGCGCTTTTGAGCACCAGATCATACCGTACTTTCTCCCAGGTCAGCGCCTCAGGCGATCCGCCCGCGCCAACTCCAATTTCAGCAACACTCTTCCCTTGGACCGCTCACATTCCCGCGCGATCCACTGTTTTCCTTTTGTGCGTTCTCAACGCGCCGTCCCGGCGCTACCCTTTAGAGCTGGGACATACCCATCTGCTCGATAATCGAAATCATCGCATTGGCCGCCTTGCTCCTGTGCTGCCGGTAAAGCTCGCGCGCCTGCGCGGCGTCACCGGCCAGAATTGCTTCTACAACCGCGCGATGCTCGCGCGTTGATTCATAAGGTTTAGGCCGCATCCGGAGCGTGATCATCCGCGCCCGGTGCGATTGCTCCCAGACACCCATCACCATCGATGCCAGACGCCTGTTGCCGCAAAGCTGAACGAGCTCGAAATGAAATTTCTCGTCGGCCTTGGCCCAGGTCTGGAGATCATCGGCTTCAAGCGCCGCTTCCATTTCGGCACAGGCCTCGATCAGCCGCGACATCTCCTTTTCGTCTGGGCGGCGTTTGGCAAGCAGTTCGGTCGCCATCGGCTCCAGACTGACCAGAACCTCGTAAATCTCTTTCATATCCGCCACCGACACGGGCAGAACGCGCATGCCGTGCCGGGGGATAACTTCGATAAGACCTTCCTGGGCCAGCCGGATCAGTGCTTCCCGCACCGGCGTACGCGACAGACCGAGATAATCGGCGAGCTGCTGCTCGGGCATCTGCATTCCGGGCGCAAACTCATTGTCCATGATCTTGCGCTTGATGGTGGCATAGGCCGACCGCGTCGACGAGCCGCCCGCCTTCTCAGTTCTTGTCTGAGTTATCGAATTCGCTTCCATGTTCATTATCGTATACGCTACCAGCTTTCATTGCAAGAGGGAACTTGTCCACGCCTATCACGTCCCGCCTCAAAGCTAGAGGCATCCAAAAAACTCGGGTGGGCCACCATGGATGTTGCCGAGCGTCACAAAAGAAAGCTTCTGACGTCCAGTACTTCTCAAAGGGAAGAGCGACGGCAGGCTCAGATCCGCGCGCAAATTCTGATGTAAAGTTGGAGTCTTCGAACTTCACATACTGTACCAGGTTACAGTATCCATCATGTGCTATGATGAGCCCTGCTTCATCGCCTCAGACAGTCCAACGATCTGGTTCGACCCGACTTGCTCCGAGCGCTCATCGCCGACCCGGCCATTATTGGGTCTCTGAAGCAGGCCGCAACAGCTAAGGAAGCTATGGTTTCTTTTCCGGTCTTTTAGGACGCGAACGTCGGCGTATCGGACGCGATGAAGTATCTGATCCAACTGACCAGTGTTACCTAATGATCAATGTCATTCAGGCAGCTTCGAATGCCGGTCTTCTTGCCTTCTTTAGCGATATCGCACTGGGCTCCTATCGCGCAGACTGGCAGCATATCATGCAGTACCAACGTTTCAGGCTCTCGAGGCCGTCGATCTATTCCGATGACATTAATATAATGTCGATTAAACCTTGCAGTGATCCAATCCGAACTTTCTAGGGTCGAGACTCGTTCATAGCCAGTATGCGACTGCCGCTGCGAGCATGACAGCAGATAGATAGTTTCGGGCAAGCTTGTCGTATCGGGTGGCAACGCGGCGGAAATCCTTGAGCCGGCAGAACATGGCCTCGACACGCCAGCGGTCTTTGTAGCGTTTCTCGTCGTATTTGATTTTGCGCTTCCGGTTCTTGCGGCCAGGGATGACCGGGATTGTCTTCTGGTTGCGCAGAGTGGAACGAAGGCGGTTGGCATCATAGCCGCGGTCAGCAATAACTCTCTTCATGCCCATCGTGTGGGCGATGAGCAGATCGGCCCCCTTCATGTCCGAGGCATTGCCGGGCGTCAGGATGAGGCGGATCGGTCTGCCGATAACGTCGACGAGCGCATGGATCTTGGTGGTCCGGCCACCACGCGAGATGCCAATGGCATTGGTTCGCGCCCCCCTTTTCCCCCGCCTGCACAGCGATGGGCTTTGATATAGCTGCTGTCGATCTGGGCGGTTTCCGCAATCCAGCCTTGTTCGGTCAGAGCCGCGAGAATGCGTGCCCATACGCCGCGGCGACTCCAGCGGTTCCAGCGATTGTAGACTGTTGTCGAGGGGCCATACTCGGCAGGGCAATCAGCCCAGCGTCCGCCGCACTTGAGCATATGAACGATCCCCGAAATTACCCGCCGGTCATCCACTCGACGTGCTCCAGGCTGGTTCTTGGGGAGATGTGGCTCAATGGCCGCCCAAGCTGCATCACTCAACCAAAATAGTCTGCTCATCGATACCTCCGAACTCATCTAAAGCCAGAGAATCTGATTTGCAGCGTCTATTCAACAAACTGATTGGGTATGGACCCTAGAACTCGTATTTGCAATCCTTCCAGCGACCAAGCTTCGCAATCAGCCAGTTGTCCGCAGAATATTGAAAGAGGTTGGCGCCAAAACACGCCGCTGGAAAAGCGGAAATATGACCGATTGCGATTGAACTTGGCCGCACGTAAACTGGGTAGGCGAACGCATTTTGATGTCAATGACTCAAGACCAAACGCGATGACCTAGCGGTACTCAACGAACCTCTACGCTTACACGCTAGTCGGCCCGAAATTGCGTTGCCAAGTTCCAAAGACCTTAGGGATTTGGATGCCCTCTTAGGGCATTAATCTCCTGCAGCAAATAGCAGCTTCTGGGATGAAAACGATGGATCGCGAATGGCCGACATGAGGGCGCAAAGCGGACTTTAACCAAATGGCCGGCCGACCAAGCGCATTGCCGTCCCACTCGCCATTCACCATGCATTCCAGTTCCTCATCTCCGCCGACCGCTACCAACAGACACATCGTCGTAGTAGTGCGCTTTCACAAAAAATCGTGTTTCTTGAGTACCTTATCGCACTATCGCGTACGAATTGGTAGCGGAGGAGGGACTTGAACCCCCGACACGCGGATTATGATTCCGCTGCTCTAACCAGCTGAGCTACTCCGCCCCATTGAGGCTTGGCCGCGCGGGCGGCGTGCCGTCTGCGCGAAGGGCTGCCGGCACGAGGCTTATTAGGGATCGGCGTTCGCGCTGTCAAGCGCCACGCTACCCCTCGTTTATGCTTTCCATGTACTGCTTGATCGCAGCGAGATCGCGCGCGAAAGCCTTTCTCTCTTCGGCGGCCTTTGCGCGGTCAGGCATACGCAGCAGATAGGCCGGATGTACGGTCACGAAAACCATCATTCCATCGTCCATTTCGCTCGGTGAATCGCGGAGTTTCGATATTGTCGCGCCCGATCCCAACAGGCTTTGTGCCGCCGTCGCTCCAAGTGCCACGACGACCTCGGGGCCAACCAGCGCCCGCTCGCGATCAAGCCAGAACCGGCAAGCCGATATCTCCCCACGATTGGGTTTTTGGTGCAGCCGCCGTTTGCCACGTGGCATGAACTTGAAATGCTTAACGGCATTGGTCACGAACACTTTCGTACGGTCGATCCCCGCTTCGGCCAGCACCTCGTCAAGCAATTTTCCAGCCGGCCCCACGAAGGGATAACCCTCAATATCCTCGCGATCGCCCGGTTGTTCTCCCACCAGCATGATGGGAGCATGCTCAGGCCCCTCTCCGAAAACAACCTGGGTCGCATTCTTGTACAGCGGACAGCGTCTGCAGTTCTGCGCGGCTTTTTCCGCGTCCTCGAGAGACGAGAAGGGCTCGCTCGTCTCGGCATCAATCCCCTCGTCAGTTTCCTTCGAGCCAGCCTGCCGCTCGTTCGCGCTTGTCATGATGCCGCCTCCCTTTGCTGTGTCGCGCGGTTCAGGTCAGGAACGATTTGAACCATGACAGGTTGCGCAAAGACTCGGCAAAGCGCGCTCGTGCATGGACGCCTAGACAGAATCGGCAGGTTACGTCGTTCGCCGGTGTCGAATAATGAATTAGGTTTGCACCCGTTTTGGCAAACCCCGACGCGATCTATGTTAGGTGCAACAACACTCGCTTTTGGAGACCGTCATGGCCCTCGAACTTACCGGACTGCACCATCTGACCGCCGTAACCGCCAACGCGCGCGAAAATCTGCGGTTCTACACGCAGGTGCTCGGTCTGCGGCTGGTCAAGCGCACCGTCAATCAGGACGATACGACCGCCTATCATCTGTTTTATGGCGACGGCAAAGCTTCGCCAGGCTCCGATATCACCTTCTTTGATTGGCCCGCCGCCCCCGAGCAACGTGGCACCCATTCCATCGTGCGCACCGCATTCCGGGTAGAGGGCGAAACAGCGCTCGACTGGTGGAAGACCCGCCTCGAAGCCAATGGCGTCAAGACCTCCGATATCGCTGAACGGGCCGGTCACATGTCTCTCGATTTCGAAGACCCCGAGGGCCAGCGCTTGCGGCTGGTCAACGACACGCGGGCCGGAGGCGCAAACCCATGGGACAAAAGCCCGGTGCCCATGGAACGCCAGATCAAGGGGCTGGGCCCGATCACCATGAGCGTGCCCGATCTCAAGCGCTCCGAGGCCGTGCTGACGACCGTCATGAACATGCGCAAAGTCCGCACCCATCCCGCGACCGACATTCAGGGCGAGGTGCATGTCTTTGCCATGGGCGATGGCGGCGCTTCGGCCGAACTGCACGTTGCCGTCGAGCCCGATCTGCCCTTTGCCCGGCCCGGTGCAGGTGGCGTACATCACGTCGCCTTCCGCACACCGGACAAAAAACAGTTCGATCAATGGGTGGCACGTGCAACCCAGGCGGGCCTACGCACCTCCGGCGAAGTCGCGCGATACTACTTCACCTCGCTCTATTTCCGCGAGCCCAATGGCATCCTGTTTGAAATCGCAACCGACGGCCCCGGATTCGATGTCGATGAACCGATGGAAACTTTAGGCGAACACCTCGCCCTGCCGCCTTTCCTCGAACCCAAGCGCGCCCAGATCGAAGCGGGTCTTAAGCCGATAGACTAGAGTGCGGATATTACAGAGAAAGGCCCGGGACAATCCTGGGCCTTTTGTTCAGTTCGCAAGGCTTTCGGCGATATCGACCAGCCCTAAAAATTCCGCGCGCCGCCCCGTCGGATCGTCTTCAATCGCCGAAGCAGCCAGTGCCCTGATCTCGGGCCAACTCATTGTGCGCAGATGCGTCGACCCTTTGAGCTTTTGCCCGAAGGCCGCAACGGCGGTTGCAAAGTTCAAATCGCCGCTTGCCATGGCCGTGCCCGTATCGAGCCGGATCGGCTTTTCGATCAGTTCGGACACATCGCCATCGGGCGCCTTGTAGCGCAGCTTCAGGAACCCCAGCTCGTCGTCATTGCCGTCAGGTGCCACAGCCACATCGCTGCCATACCGCAACGGATCGACCGACCCGCGTGCGCCGGCCGGAGTGATCTCGTAGATCGCCGTCACCGTGTGCCCTGCCCCGATATCGCCTGCGTCCACGGCATCGTCATTGAAATCCTCGCGCGCCAGGCCCCTCGTTTCATAGCCGATCAGCCGATATTCCGAGACCGTCTGTGGATTGAATTCGACCTGAATTTTAACGTCCTTGGCAATGGTCAAAAGCGTGCCGCCCATCTCTTCGACCAGAACCTTCCGGGCTTCGGAATAACTGTCGATATAGGCAGCGTTGCCGTTTCCGGCCTGGGCGAGCGATTGCATGACAGCGTCATTGTAATTGCCTGTGCCGAACCCCAGGACCGAAAGGAAAATCCCCTCATCGCGCTTGGTCTCGATGAAGCTCTCGAGCCCATCAGGGTCGGACAGCCCCACGTTGAAATCGCCATCAGTTGCCAGCAGCACGCGATTGGTTCCGCTGTCGATCATCGCTCTTTCAGCCAGATCGTAAGCCGCCTCGATCCCTTGCGCCCCCGCGGTCGACCCGCCCGGCACCAGATCTTCGATCGCTTGCAGGATCGTCGCCTTGTCGCTCGCCGGCGTCGGCTCGAGCACAACCCCCGCTCTTCCCGCATAGGTCACGATCGAGATCGAATCCTCGGCTCCCATTTCGTTGACCAGCAGCGCAAACGCCCGCTTGAGCAACGGCAGCTTGCTCGCCTCGTCCATCGAACCCGACGTGTCGATCAGCAGCACCAGATTGGCTGGCGGCACGGCGTCAAGATCAACGGGTTCGCCTTGTATTCCGATATGAACCAGCCGGTTCTCCGGGTTCCACGGCGATTCCGTCACAGCCACAGATGTCTCGAATGGCGCGTCGCCGACCGGAGCGGGATAATTGTAGTCGAAATAGTTGACGAGTTCCTCGACCCGCACCGCGTCGGCCGGTGGGATTTGCCCCATTTCCAGCGAACGACGGACATAGGCATAGGCGGCGGTGTCCACATCGATCGAGAAGGTCGAAACCGGATTGTCGGCAACGATCTGCACGCCGCCTTCATCGAACGCGGTAAACCGGTCTCCTGACACACCGCTCGCTGCACCTCCGAATTCCTGGGCGCCCGAGGGCATGACATTGGACAGTCTCTGCGTCATCACCGGGGCCGGCGCGGCCGCAGGCATGGGCGCCGGTTCGGCAATCATGGTATCGGCCATCTCCATATCGGATGACACGCCAGCCGATGTCTCCGCTTGCGGCGCTTCGGCCTGCACCCTTTCGCGTCCGGCGCTTTCCTGTTCGGGCCGTTCGAAAAGCTGGTCGAGAGGCGTCAGCGGCGTCCGGTTCATCATGGCGACGCCGAGCGGCAGCACCAAAAGCGCGGCGAATGTCGCGCCGAGCGGAATACGCATATCCATTGTCCATGTCCCTTTGATCTTGGAAACGATGGACCTGAGACGCTCACCCGAGCGCATTCCTTGGACGCCATGCGCATTTTTCTGCTCTTGCGCATCATCGAAGGCGGTCATGGCGGCGGCCAGCGCCAGTTCGCGCGCGTCGCTGGAGGCCGGGGGAGGCGTCACGCCGCCGAGTGCGGATTTGAGCTTGTCGTCCATATCTAAACCAAGCCTTTCAGGGCCTTTTTGGCCTCATGAACATACCAGGAGACGGTGGATTCCCTGGTTCCCATGATGGCCGCAGCCTCCGCATGCGCCATATCCTCCCCATAGACCAGCAGAACCGCATCACGTTGCTTTTCCGGAAGCTTGCGGACGGCGTCCCAGATTTGCGATTGGGTGGCGACACTTTCCTGTTCGGGCGCCATTTCGCTTGCCGTCACATGCGCGAGGGCTTCGCTCTGTCGACTGCGCCGAACACCCTGTCGCTGCCGGTCCCGCACCGCGTTGAGCACGATCCGATAGAGCCAACTGGTAAAGGCAGACCGCCCGTCGAAACCGGAAATCGCCGTTGCCAGCTTGATGCAGACATCCTGGGTTACGTCTTCAGCGTCTTCGCGATTTCCGCACCATTTATACGCCGTGCGGTAGAGAAAATCGTAATGGAGCGAGACCAGCGCGGCAAAGGCCGCGCGGTCGCCCTTCGCCGCGCGGGCGATGGTATCCTCTGTTGCCAGAATCTGATCCACCCCTGCCCTTTCAGCTGCCACGCGCGACGTCTATTTGCACGTGTGACGATTGGCGCGGCAATATCCTTGGAATTTTTTCTCGCACGGCCTTATGTCAGAGGCACCAACCTGCCTTCAGCAAGGAGAACGCCATGGCCGAGACCGAAAAGCCCAATTGGGGCAATCGCATCATCCTTCTGATCTTTGGCGCCCTGGCCGTCATCACCATTGGTGCAACAATCATCGCAACCATCAATGAATGGGGCGAAGGCAATGTCGCCGGATCGACAGCAGTCGAGGACCTTTCGACGATCGAACCGGGCTCAGAGCCCGCCGCCGAAACGCCAGAAGAGATTCAGGACGCCCAATAGCGATGCTATGTCAGGCGACCAGCGCCGACGGCACCGCCTCGGCAATGAACCCGCCGCCCAGAACCTGTGCATCTGCGCTGTCGTCGGAATAAAGAACGCAGGCCTGCCCCGGCGCGATGCCGGTTTCCCCGGCGATCAGCGTGACATAGACCTCGCCGTCCCGAATATTGACCACGGCTTCCTGCGGCGCGCGCGTCGAGCGCACCTTGGCTTCGAGCGCCAGCCCATTGCCATCTGCCATTTCCGCCAGCGGACGCGGCCCGAGCCAGTTGAGGTCACGCAGCCGCACCGTCCGCGCCGTGAGCGCAGATTTCGGTCCCACCACCACCTGCTGGGTTTTGGCGTCCAGCCGCAACACATAGAGCGGGTCGCCCGAAGCAATGCCCAGGCCGCGCCGCTGCCCGATGGTGTAATGGATGATCCCCTTGTGGCGCCCGAGTACGCGGCCATGGGCATCGACGATATCGCCGGGCTTTTCGGCTTCGGGCATCAGCTTCTTGATCACATCGGAATAAGAGCCCTTGGGCACGAAACAGATGTCCTGGCTGTCGCTTTTTTCGGCAACCACCAGCCCCATGTCGCGTGCCAATTCCCGCGTTTCGTCCTTGGTCATGTTGCCCAGCGGAAAGCGCAGGAAATCGAGCTGGCCCGCTGTCGTGGCAAACAGGAAATAGGTCTGGTCCTTGTCGCCATCGAGCGGGCGCAAAAGCTGGCGCTTGCCATCGACAATGCGTGAGCGGACATAATGACCGGTCGCCAGACAATCGGCGCCCAGATCGCGGGCCACTTCCATCAGATCCACGAACTTGACGGACTGGTTGCACGAAACGCACGGAATGGGCGTCTCGCCCAGTGCGTAGCTTTCGGCGAACGGCTCGATCACTGCTTTGCGGAAACGCTCCTCGTAATCGAGCACGTAGTGGGGAATGCCAAGGGTCGCCGACACGCGGCGGGCATCATGAATATCCTGCCCCGCACAACACGATCCCTTGCGGAACGTGGCTTCACCATGATCGTAAAGCTGCAGGGTAACGCCAATCACCTCATAACCCTCACGGGCCAGAAGTCCGGCAACGACTGAAGAATCGACGCCGCCCGACATTGCGACGACGACGCGTGTTTCGCCGGGGGGCCGGTCGAAACCAAGGGAGTTCACCATTTCTCTCTCATCCGGTTGGGGTCAAGGGCCAGCGGACAAACCGGATGGCGTTCCCATCCGGCACAGATGGCGGCTTTTACTCCCTTGCGGCTTGAACCGCAACGCGGAGCGGCATTTTTTGCCGCTTCCCCGGTCAAACCTGCCGCCCGAACCGAAAAGCGCATCATGCGGTCTCAACCAAGCCACTGATTTAAAAAGGAAATGCGGAGAACCTCAAACTGGCATTCCTCTTGCAACGCGGTAATCGACCAATTGTGCGCACAAGAGTTCGAACCAAGTGACCAACGCGATCAGCATCGGAACAAAACCTTCCCCCGCGCCCGCCGTCATTCCGGCCAAACCGGTATCCGCGACCCAGTCCGGTGCCGCAATTGACTTTTCGAGCCTTATCGCACTTGAACAGAGCCCGGTGCCCGGCACCGGCACTGGCAATCAGATTGGCCCTGGCTTGGCGCCCTCCGTCCCAGCGACCGATCCACTGGGAGGCACGGAACTGGCCGCCGAGTTGGGAACCGAATTATCAGTGCTTCTTGAAAATCTGGCTGCGCTGTCCGGCAAACTCAAGGACGGCGAGCCGATCGACCAATCAGATCTCGACGAACTCGAGAACCTGCTGGCAGGAATAGAAGACCTGCTCAACCAGGGAGCTCCACTGCCCCCGCTTGGCTCACCTGCCCTGACGGCGCTTTCCGATCTCGCTGCCGAACTTGGGCTGGATACCGGGGAAGATTTCGAGCCGCTCGATACCCTTGCGGCGCTCTCGTCCCGCATTGCCGAAACGCTGCGCGATGACGCACCCGAAATCGCGGCACAGCTGACCGGACTTGCCAGGACGCTCGATAGCCACGTTGCGACCATCCAGAGCGCCATGGCCGATGAGCAGTCGCAGGCAACGATCGCCCTCAAGCACGTTGAAAGCGAAATGCGCCTCAACCCCGCCGCAACCATCGCCGCTCAAGCCGAAGAGAGCGGCGCAACCGACACATCCGAAAAAGCACCGGTCGCGGCCCCGAAAAGCGACGGTTCGGGCAATTCCGAACGTTCGCTCGCTCAGAGTAGCCCATCCGCTCAGCCGACCGCCGGCAACGAGACAAAATCGACCACGCAGCAAAATGGTGCCGCAGGCGGCCCGGCCGCAACTGCTCCGCAGGACAATCTCGAAACACCGGACGGGCTTACCATCCAGCCTGGGCAGCCGCAGCCCGCAACATCGGGTCCAGCAGCACTGACCCGCCCAGAGGCGGCGCTCTATCAGCGTCCTGAAGCGCAGATCAATCTGCCCCACATCGCAGCCGAGATTTCCCGCCACGTCCAGAACGGGGTCAACCGGTTCGAAATCCGGCTCAATCCGCCCGAGTTGGGCCGTATCGATGTGCGTATGGAAATGGACACTTCAGGCAACGTTGTCGCCCGTCTCGCGGTCGAGCGCAGCGAAACCCTCGATCTGCTCCAGCGCGACCAGCGTGCGCTCCAGCGCGCATTGACCGATGCCGGCCTGGATGCCAGCAAGACCGAACTGGAATTTTCACTTGGCCAGCAAAGTGGAGGCAATAGCGGAAGCGAGACCGAACGCTCTCCCTGGCGCATGAGCTTCATTGACGCTGCATCTGCCACATCTTCGGCCGCTGCGGCCCTGCCCGAACGGGCGACTTCCCCAAATGGCTATGCGCGGCTCGATGCCGTCAATCTCTGGGTATAAGGACCTTAAGCTATGGTCGATTCCGTCTCGGGCACATCAACGACGTCGAGCTCTGATCTTGGCACCAGCCGCAAGACCATCGCCGACAATTTCGACACGTTCCTGCAGCTTCTGATCACCCAGCTCAAGAACCAGAACCCGCTCGAGCCGCTTGATACCAACCAGTTCACCCAGCAACTGGTGCAGTTCACATCGGTAGAACAGCAGCTCAAGACAAATGAGTTCCTTGAAGCGATGATGCAGTCCTCGCAGAATTCGACCAACGCCCAGGCCGTGAGCTATGTTGGCAAAACGGTCACGGCCTCTGGTGCGACAACCGATCTTATCGATGGCGTGGCAAACTGGATTTACCGCGTGGATGCGGCAGCCGAAAACACCAACATCACCATCAAGGATTCCAGCGGCAACGTCGTCTATACCGAAAACCTGTCCCTTGCCGCCGGCACCGACCAGATTGTCTGGGACGGCACGACCTCGTCCGGGACCAAATTGACCTCCGGCCAGTTCACGATCACCATCGACGCCCGCGATGCCAATGGAACCTATGTTCCGGTCACCACCGAGATGCAGGGCGTTGTCGAAGGCGTAGACGTCAGCGGCTCCGAGCCCTATATCCTGATCGGCGATTTGCGCATTCCGCTGTCATCGATCTCGGCCGTTCATTCCACTGCCGCCGATCCGGAAACCCCCGAGACCGAGCAGGAAGCTGCCTGACGGCACACATTCCTATCCCGTTGAATTTACTCGCGGCGCACTAACTCCGCATGCGTTTTGCCGTCGCATTCTGCATGCACTCTTAACCGATTGTAAGTTTCCGCTTAGCCAAATTTTAAGCCACCTGCGCTAGTGTGGGCGCTGGTTATGGTCAGGTTGAGTAGAGAGTAAAATGACCGTCCAAATGCGTCCGCGCGTGAAGTACGTGATAGGTCCCGATGGCAGCCCGCTGACCATTGCCGACCTGCCGCCTCCGAATACGAAGCGTTGGGTCATCCGCCGCAAGGCTGAGGTCGTCGCTGCCGTTCGTGGTGGGCTTTTGAGTCTCGAGGAGGCTTGTGAGCGCTACACCCTGAGCGTCGACGAGTTCCTCAACTGGCAGGCCGCCATCGACAAGCATGGGCTTGCCGGATTGCGGACCACCTGGATCCAGCACTATCGGGAAGGCTGAACACCAGGCGTTCAGCACGTCTTTGTGCCTTTTAAATCAAAACCCGCCACGGTCATCGTGGCGGGTTTTGTGCATTTCCCCTGCTTTTCCCACACCTCAGACCGGCAAAAATTGCCGTTTTTGCATTGTGCAAGAATTGGTTAACACCTTGTTTACCATACGCTAGGCATATTTTGCCCAGTGGGCTCGGTGATTTGATTGCGCCTTCTTCCTGGGCGCTCCCGCTGGAGCGTCAAGAAAAGTAAACGACTAGGCTGAGGGTGCTGCGTGAATCAATTGGGGGAACTGCTGGGCAAGCTCGGCGTGGCACGCATCGCCGCCATGGGCGTGGTTGCTGTTATGATACTGGGCTTTTTCGCCTTTATCATGGTCCGCTCGACAACGCCCCAGCTCGCTCCCCTCTACACCAATCTGGAACTCGACGATTCCGCTGCCATCATCGCCGAACTGAGCGGCATGGGCATCCCTCATGAGATTCGCAACGAGGGCGCGACGCTTCTCGTGCCCCGCGACCAGATCACGACGATCCGCATGACGCTGGCTCAGGACGGCCTGCCTGCCCGTGGCCAGGTCGGCTACGAAATTTTCGACAACCAGTCGACGCTCGGCGCCACCAGCTTCGTCCAGAACATCAATCACATTCGCGCCCTTGAGGGCGAACTCGCCCGCACCATCGGCGGCCTCGCCCGCGTCCAGAGCGCACGGGTTCACCTGGTCCTGCCCGAGCGCGAATTGTTCCGCCGCGACATTCAAGAGCCTTCGGCCTCGATTGTCCTGACGGTTCGGGGCCAGCTTTCCGCGGGCGAGATCCGCGCCGTCCAGCACTTGGTTGCCTCTGCCATCGAGGGTCTTTCGCCCAATGCCGTCTCGATCGTGGACAGCTCGGGCTCGCTTCTCGCGTCGGGGTCCGGAGATGGAGAGGTATCGATTACTGCACAGGCGGTCGAAGAACGCACGCTGGGTGTGGAAACCCGTATGCGCTCGCGACTCGAAGAATTGCTGGCCTCCGTCGTCGGCCTCGGCCGCGCCCGGGTCCAGGTCTCCGCCGAACTCGATCTCAACCGGTCCACACGCACTTCCGAAACCTTCGATCCCGACGGACAGGTGGTGCGCTCTGCCCAGACCGTTGAGACCGGCGATCAATCCACCGGCCCCGGCGGCACCGGCCAGGTGACTGTTGCCAACGAACTGCCCGGGGCAACCGAACAGGGAGGAGAAGGCGGCACCCAGAGTTCGTCGTCTTCGCTCGAAGAAACGCTCAACTACGAAATCTCCTCGACCACCGAAACGCAGGTCACAGAGGCAGGCTCGATCAAACGCTTGTCGGTCGCCGTAGTGGTCGATGGCGTCTATACTTACGATGCGGCAGGCAACGCGATTTACGAGCCGCGCCCGCAGGCCGAACTCGACCAGATTACAGCGCTCGTGCGCACCGCCATGGGCTTTGACGCCGATCGCGGCGACCAGATCGAAGTCGTCAACATGCAGTTCGCCGAACGCCCCGGCATCGAAGCGGGAACCGCCGAACCGGGACTATTCGAGTTCAATCGCGATGATCTGATGAGGTTCGCCGAAATGGCGGTGACCCTGCTCATCGCGCTGGCCCTCGTCCTGTTCGTCATGCGCCCGCTGGTCAAAAAGGTCCTGGCACCCGAACCCAAGCCGCTCGCCCTGCCCGAAGCGGCCAGCGTTCCTGCCGAATATCAGGAGCCGCAGGACGACCCGGCAGCCGCGGCGCGCGCCCGCGAGGCGGCGACCGAGGCATGGATGGAAACAGCAAAAACGCTCGGCGAATCTCAGGTCAAGGCACTCAAGATGGTCGGCGAGCTCGTCGAAGGAAACCCCAAACAGGCCTCGCTGATCATCCGCGACTGGCTGAGCGAGGCGGCATAAAACTCTCATGGCTTTGACTGAACCCAACGCACCGCAAAACGCCGACCCGATCAAGCAAGGGCTTCAGGTTGGAGAAGACGCGACCCAGCGCCAGATGCGCGGCGACGAAAAGGCCGCAGCGCTGCTCCTGGCGCTTGGCCCCGACTTCGGCCGCCCTATCCTCGAGGAACTCGACGAAATCGAAATTCGCATTCTCTCGCGTGCCATGGTTCGGCTTGGCGCAATCACCCAGCAGATGCTCGATGAACTGCTCGCCGAGTTCATTATGGGTGTGTCTTCGACCGGGCCGATGTCGGGCAATTCCGATACCACCGAGCGCTTGCTGCTGTCCTTTTTGCCCCAGGACCGCGTCGAACAGATCATGGAAGAAATCCGCGGGCCGGCGGGACGCAACATCTGGGAAAAGCTTTCAAACGTCCAGGAAGACATTCTCGCAAGCTATCTCAAGAACGAATATCCCCAGACCATCGCCGTGGTCCTCACCAAGCTCTCGCCCGACCATGCCTCGCGCGTGCTCTCGGTGCTCCCCGAGGAACTGGCGCTTGACGTCGTCCAGCGCATGCTTTCCATCGACCCGGTGCAAAAGGAAATCCTCGAAAAGATCGAATCCACCCTGCGCACCGAATTCATGTCCACCCTGTCCCACACCCAGCGCCGCGACAGCCATGAGCAGATGGCCGATATCTTCAATGCCTTCGACCGCCAGACCGAAGCGCGCTTCATGACGGCGCTGGAAGATCTGAGCCGCGACAGCGCCGAGCGCATCAAATCGTTAATGTTCACCTTCGACGATTTGACCCGTCTCGAATCCGCAGCCATCCAGACGCTGCTGCAGAACTTCGACAAAAAGGAAATGGCGCTAGCCCTCAAGGGCGCCTCCGACGCGGCCCGCGAGTTCTTCTTTGCCAACATGTCCACCCGCGCCGCCGGCATGATGCGCGACGACATGGAAGCGATGGGCGCCGTGCGTCTCAAGGACGTCGATGAAGCCCAATCCCGCCTGGTCAATACCGCCAAGGACCTGGCCGCCCGCGGCGAAATCGTCATCAACAAGGGCAAGGCCGACGAGGAGATGATCCTGTGAGCGTCGCCCACAAATTCACCTTTGATCTCGATCTGGCCCACAAGCCGCCTGCCAACAAGACCATGCCCGAACACGAGTTCGAGCAGATGGTCGCCGCGGCGCGTGAGGAAGGCTACCGGCAGGGTCTTGCAGCCGGACAATCGAGCATACAGGCCCAGTCGGCCACGGCCCTGGCCAAATCTGCCGAAAAGCTCGCCAATCAGGTCGTCGAGATGGTGCAGACCATCGAGGGCTACGAAAAACTTCATCTGGGGCAGTCTGTCGGACTGGCCGCCTCGGTCGGGCGCAAGCTTGCAGCACACCTGATCGCACGCGAGCCGCAGACCGAGCTGGCAGCCCTGCTATCGGAATGCATGGGTTCGCTCGAAGCGGCTCCGCATCTGGTCATCCGCTGCCATCCCGAACTGTGCGACGCAATGAAGGCCATTGCTGAAGAGCGGATGAAGGTTTCGGGATTTTCCGGTCGCCTGATCGTTCTCGGCGACCCCGAGATTCGCATGGGCGACGGCAGGCTCGAATGGGCCGATGGGGGGCTGGTGCGCGACATCAACGCGATATCAAACGAAATCAACACCCGCATCTCCGCCTATCTGGCGGCCCGCGGCGTCGAGCAGGGAGACTGATCCATGGCTGATGGCGACGACGACATCCAGACCGCACCCGACGGCATCTCCTTTGAGGAAATGCTGGCCGATATCGATAACGACGAAGAGGGCAGCGGCGAAAAATCAGCTGCCGATCTTGAGGCCGTCTTTGACGTGCCGGTGCGCCTTTCCGTGGTTCTAGGAAGAACCAGGATGCCGGTGGCAAAGCTGCTGAAAATGGACATCGGCACTGTGGTCGAACTCGACCGTCAGGTTGGCGAAGCCATCGATATTTATGTGAACGACCGCCTCGTCGCCCGCGGCGAAATCGTGCTCGTTGAAGGACGCCTCGGCGTCACCATGACTGAAATTATCAAGGCCGGCTAAACCCTTAGTCCGCCGGCAAGGAGACCACACCCATGCGCTTACTGATTATCGGCGCCCTCGAAGGACAGCTCAGCCAGGCCTCCAAGATGGCCATGGATGGCGGGGCCAAGGTCGCTCATGCTGGAACCATAGAGATCGCTTTGGCGTCCCTGAGGTCGGGCAAGGGCGCGGACCTGCTGCTGGTCGACGTCATGGTCGATATTCCTGCGCTGATCGCTGCCCTCGACGCTGAACGCATAGCCATACCGGTCGTTGCCTGCGGCACCGAAACCAATGCCGCCGCCGCTGTCAACGCCATCCGCGCCGGGGCCAAGGAGTACATTCCTCTTCCCCCCGACGCTGAACTGATCGCCGCCGTTATCGCGGCCGTCGCGCGGGAAAGCTCGGACTTTCTCTATCGCGACCCGGCTATGGCAAAGGTCGTCAAACTGGCCGATCAGATCGCCGGGTCGGACGCATCGGTCCTGATCACCGGGGAAAGCGGAACTGGCAAGGAGATCATGGCCAAATATCTGCACGCCCGCTCCAAGCGCGCCAACCGGCCCTTCATCTCCATCAACTGCGCTGCCATCCCCGAGCATCTGCTCGAATCTGAACTGTTCGGCCATGAAAAAGGTGCCTTTACCGGCGCCGTCGCCCGCCGCATCGGCAAGTTCGAGGAAGCCAATGGCGGCACCCTGCTGCTCGACGAAATCTCGGAAATGGATTTCCGTCTGCAGGCCAAACTGCTTCGTGCCATTCAGGAGCGAGTCATCGACCGCGTCGGCGGCACCAAGCCGGTCCCCGTCAATATCCGCATCCTCGCCACGTCAAACCGTGAGCTTCTGACCGAGGTCAAGGAGGGCCGCTTCCGCGAGGATCTGCTGTTCCGCCTCAACGTCGTCAATCTCAAGCTCCCTGCGTTGCGCGATCGGCCCGGTGACATCGTCGCGTTGTCCGAGCACTTCGTCGCCCGGTATTCGGCAGCCAACGGGCTGACCCAGCGCATCCTCTCCCAGGCAGCGCGCGACGAATTGCTGCGCGCCCCCTGGCAGGGCAACGTCCGCGAGCTCGAAAACACTCTCCACCGCGCCGTACTCCTCTCATCGGGCGACGTGATCGAGCCCGAAGCCATTCGCATGCCCGATGGCACGGGCCTTTCGGACGCTGTGGCCAGCCATTCCCTCGCCAGCCAGGCTGCGGCCGCTGCCGATGCCGTGTCCCGCTCGATGGTGGGACGCACGGTGGCCGATGTCGAACGCGATCTGATCATCGATACGCTCGGCCATTGCCTGGGCAATCGCACCCACGCTGCCAATATCCTGGGGATTTCGATCCGAACGCTGCGCAACAAGCTCAATCAATATGCCGATGAGGGGGTGGACATCCCCGCTCCCGGTGAAGCCCGCTATAGCGCCGCATGACAATCGCGGCGCCCCTCCCGCCGGCTGCTCCGCCCCATCCTGGGCTGGGCCGCGGCGTGGGGGCTGCCGCTGCCTCCCATCCTCCCAATCCATCGGGAACCATCCGCCAGACGATGACCGAACCCACCGCCGCCACCGCATCGGGCCCTCTGGGCCGCATCAACGAGATCGTCGAGATCATCCGCCAGTCCAATGCCGGGCTGGCGGTTGGCGTTGTGATCATCCTCGCTGTCCTCATCCTGCCGATGCCGGCGGTGCTGCTGGACATTCTTCTGGCCTTTTCGATGGTCTTTTCGGTCATGATCCTGATGACCGCGCTGTTCATCCAGACGCCGCTCGAATTCTCGGCCTTCCCGACCGTACTTCTGGTCTCGGCCATGTTCCGGCTGGCTCTCAATCTCGCCTCGACGCGTCTTATTCTCGCCGATGGGCATGAGGGCACCGCCGCGGCCGGCAACGTCATCGAGGCCTTCGGAAATTTCGTCACCCGCGGCAACTTCATCATCGGTGTGATCGTCTTTGCCATCCTTCTGATCGTCAATTTCATCGTCATCACCAAGGGCTCGGGCCGCATTGCGGAGGTCGCCGCCCGCTTCAACCTCGACGCCATGCCCGGCAAGCAGATGGCGATCGACGCCGACTTGTCTGCGGGGCTCATCGACGAAGTCGAAGCAAAGAACCGCCGCAAGACGCTCGAAGACGAAAGCTCGTTTTTCGGCGCCATGGACGGCGCGTCCAAATTCGTGCGCGGCGACGCCATCGCCGGCCTGCTCATCACCTTCATCAACGTCATCGCCGGTATCATCATCGGCACGATGCAGATGGGGCTGACCATACAGGAAGCCAGTTCCAACTATTCGCTTTTGACCATTGGCGACGGTCTGGTCAGCCAGATCCCGGCCCTCATCGTGTCCACCGCCGCCGGTATTCTGGTCTCAAAGGCCGGTATCTCCGGTTCGGCCAATCAGGCGCTCAGCACCCAGTTCACATCCTATCCGGTGGCGCTGGGCATGAGCTCGGGCGTCATGTTCGCCATGGCGCTGGTCCCCGGCATGCCACTCATCCCCTTCGTCACCCTCGGTAGTGCCGTGGGCTATCTCGCATGGACATCGGCGAAAAAACTCAAGGCCCAAAGAGCAGTCGTCGAACAGGAACAGGTTGTCGAACAGGCCCGCCAGATTGCCGCGGCCCCCACCGAAACCCCGATCACCGACAGCCTCAAGATCGACGAGCTCAAGCTCGAACTCGGCTATGGCCTTCTCAGCCTCGTCAAGGAAGACGATTCGGGCACCGACCGGCTCACCGAACAGATAAAGGCACTGCGTCGGCAGCTTGCCACCGAGCTGGGTTTCGTGATGCCTGCCGTGCGCATTCTCGACAACATGCAGCTCGAGCCCAACATCTACAAGATCAAGATCAAGGAAGTCGAAGCGGGCCATGGGGAGGTCCATGCGAACCAGCTCATGGTCATGGATCCCTATGGCAACAAGATCACCCTGCCCGGCCAGCACACTGTCGAACCGACCTTTGGCCTGCCCGCTGCCTGGATTGACGCCGCCCTGCGCGACGAGGCAGAAGTGCAGGGCCTGACCATCGTCGATCCCTCGACGGTGATCTCGACCCATTTGACCGAAGTGCTCAAGGCCAATACCGCCGACCTTTTGAGTTACGCCAACGTCCAGTCCCTTTTGTCCGGGCTCGACAAGGACCAGCAGAAACTGGTCGAAGATATCGTGCCGTCCCTCATTTCGGTCTCGGGCATCCAGCGCGTACTGCAGGGGCTTCTGGCCGAACGCGTCTCCATCCGCGACCTTCCCACTATCCTGGAAGGTGTGGCCGAGGTGGCCGGCTCGGCGCGCAGCACGGGCCAGATCATCGAGCACGTCCGGGCCCGGCTTGCCCGCCAGATCTGTGCCGCCAATCTGGGCATGGACGGCAATCTGCCGCTTTTGACCCTGTCCCCCAATTGGGAGCGCGATTTCGCCGAAGCCATGATGGGCGAAGGCGAGGAACGCCACCTTGCCATGGCACCGTCCAAGCTCCAGCAATTTATCGCCGGCATTCAGAACGGGTTCGAAAACGCCGCCCAGATGGGCGAAATCCCCGTCCTGATCACCTCGCCCCAAATCCGCCCGCACGTGCGGGCCATCATCGAACGCTTCCGTCCCCAGACTGTCGTAATGAGCCAGAACGAGGTTCATCCCCGGATCAGGCTGCGTACGGTGGGCAGCATCTAGCCGACCTGAAAGGAACCGGGCGCCGTCAGGGGCGTTGCCGCAGCGAACGCCATCGGAGGCAGCCATGCACCTTTTCACCTGCCCGAACTGCCGCCAGACCGTCTATTTCGACAACAGCGCATGTGGTCAATGCGGCACTTCGATCGGCTATGATCCGGCCACCAACCGCATGGTCGCCATTTCGAACGTTGCACCCTATTGCACCAATGCCGAACACGGCGCCTGCAACTGGATAGCGCCAACGGGCGGCCTTTGCATCGCCTGCAGCCACAACGAGACCGTCCCCGACATCTCCGATGCCCGCAACCTTTCAGATTGGCAGACACTCGAGCGGGCAAAAAAGCGCCTGTTTTACAGCCTCATACGCCTCAATCTCCCGCTGATCACCAAGGACGGGGATCAAGAGCGCGGACTCGCCTTCAATTTCCTTGCCGATACCGGCGCCGAGAAGGTGATGACCGGTCACAACAATGGCGTCATCACTATCGCCCTGGCCGAAGCCGACGACGCCGAGCGCGAAAGACGCCGCACTGAAATGGGTGAGCCCTACCGCACATTGCTCGGCCACTTCCGTCACGAGACCGCCCATTATTACTGGGACCTACTGGTGAGCAAAACAGATTGGCTCGAGCGTTGTCGAGCGGTGTTCGGCAACGATGCCCTCGATTACAATGAAGCGCTCAAGATCCATTACGCCAACGGCGCGCCGTCCGATTGGCCGCAACGCTTCGTATCTTCATACGCCAGTTCCCACCCCTGGGAGGATTTCGCCGAAACCTGGGCCCACTACCTCCACATCACCGATACACTGGAGACGGCGCGCAGCCTTGGGGTATCCACCGAACCGAAGCGCGACCACTCTGGCGAACTCTCCGCCGATGTTGATTTCGATCCCTATCGCACCACCGATACCCAAAGCCTGACCGAAGCCTGGGTCGGGGTCAGCGTCATGCTCAACGAGCTCAACCGCTCCATGGGCCTGCCTGACGCCTATCCCTTCGTCCTGTCAGACCCCATAGTGGGAAAGATCGGATTTATCGCCAGACTGGTCCACGATCAGCACACGTAAAAAAGGGAGGCCGAAGGCCTCCCTCTTGCCTATTGCGCCGGTGCGGCCACCGCCGACGGAGACGTGTCGAGCGCCTCTATCTGCTCAACGGTGTCATAGACGCTCTGGTCGAGGATGCCCTGCCGCTTGGCAACGATGGTAGGCACCAGCGCCTGCCCCGCAACATTGACTGCCGTACGGCCCATATCGAGGATGGGATCGATGGCAAGCAACAGCCCCACGCCCTCAAGTGGCAGGCCCAGAGTAGACAGCGTCAGCGTCAGCATGACGGTGGCCCCAGTAAGGCCCGCCGTCGCCGCCGAGCCGATGACCGAGACAAAGACGATCAGCAGATACTCCTGCATGCCGAGCTGAATGCCAAAGAACTGCGCCACGAAGATCGCCGAGATTGCCGGATAGATCGAAGCACAGCCATCCATCTTGGTGGTCGCGCCAAGTGGCACGGCAAAGCTTGCATATTCACGCGGGACGCCCAGATTTTTCTCCGTCACGCGCTCGGTGATCGGCATTGTGCCGACCGATGAACGCGAAACAAAAGCAAACTGGATGGCCGGCCATGCACCCTGGAAATACCGGATCGGGTTGAGCCCATGGACCGTCAGCAGCGTCGGATAGACAATGAGCAGCACGATCGCCAGCCCGATATAGATCGCCGCCGCATACCATCCCAACTGCGCCAGAGTATCCCAGCCATAGACCGCAACGGCATTGCCCAACAGGCCCACGGTGGCGATCGGGGTCAGCCGGATGATCCACCACAACAGCTTGTGGATGACTTTGAGAAACGCCCGATTGAAATCCAGAAACGGCTTGGCCGCATCGCCCACCTTGAGTGCGGCTATGCCCACCGCGATGGAAACCACGAGGATCTGCAGCACGTTAAAGCTCAGGCTCGTGGACGCTCCGCCATCGGTAATCCGGGTCGACGCCTGCAATCCCAGGACGTTGGAAGGGATAAGCCCAGTCAGAAAATCGAGCCATGAACCGGTTCGCGAAGGCGCCCGAGCCGCCGCTTCGGTGACTGCGGTATTGAGCCCGGGCTGAATGATAAGCCCCAGCGCGATGCCGATCAGAACGGCAATCAGCGCGGTGATCGCAAACCACAGCAGGGTTTGCCAGACCAACCGCGCCGCGTTGTTGAGTTCGCGCAGATTGGCGATAGAAGCCACAATGGCGGTAAATATCAGGACGGGGACGATAGCCCGCAACAGCTGCACGAAACTCGACCCCGCGGTCGAAAGCGTCTGCACCAGCCAGTTGGCGCCGGCGTCGGTGGGGCCCATCTGCCGGGCGATCAACCCCAGCAGCAGGCCAACGACCAGCGCCAGCAGCACCTGGAATCCGAAATTGGTATAGAGCGGGCCCTTTGGCTTGCGCGCCCGGACTTGGGAAGTAGTGGATGACATGATTTGCCTCATAGTCGGCGATCGCGAAACAGACACGATGCATAGATATAAGGCAGAGGCTACGCCCACTGAATGCGAGCGCCAAGGTTTGGAAATGCCGTCACTTGGGCCCGACAGGAAATATCCTGCTGGCATTTCGTCGAGCGGTGGAATGAACCTTACTGCGCGGCCCGATCACGCATCGCCAGCATGCGATCGGAAACCGAACCACCAGACGCTGTCTGATCGCTCGGCTCGAGGTCTTCAACGTCCATACTGTCCGCGGCGAACTTGCGGACTTTGTCGAACAGGCTCTCTGTCAGTGCCGGACTGTCTTCGGCATCGCCGGCATAGACCAGTCTCGAGACATCCGCCGCGATGGTTTCGAGGCGCGAACGCAGCGCCGCGGCGTCAAACCGTGCACTATCCCAATCCTTCATGATGGCCTCCTCGACCTCGGCAACCGCAGTCCTGAGCAATTCGCTCTGCTCGGCCTCTGAAAAATCTTCCGCCAGCAGCCGCCGCGCGCCCACGGCGTGATCCTTCTGCTCCTCGACGGCCGACTCGGTGAGAAGTGCACTGAGACGGCTCTCGGCACCCGAAATCCGGGCCTCTGCCCGCCGAAGCCCCAGTCGGGCTTCGCTTTCGGAATCGCTCTGGGAGAGCGTGTCGCGCAACATGGCGATGGCTTCGTCCTTGAGCCCGCTCTTTTTCTTCTTTTCCAGCCGCGCCAAAAGCATGCGGGTCTGGTCTTCGAGATAGCCATTGCGCTGGCGCTCGATATTGAGCGCCGTCAGCAAATCCTCGACATCGGAACGATAATCGCCGGTCAGTTGCTCGGCCGTGATTGCCTCGCCCGCTTCGGGCAGAAGGTCGGGGTCGATATCGGAATAATCCACGTCCGCCTGACGCAACCGGGCAGCAAGAGTGGCCGCGTCACGCTCAATATCGCGGATGCGGGCCACCAGCTCCTGCTCCCTGGTCTGAAGCGAACCGATAACCGCGAATTGCTCGTCGCGTTCGGTGCGCAACGCTCCCAGTTCGCTCATCGCCGCATCGAGTGCCACGACATTTCCGGAAATCTGGTTGCGCAGCGCGTCGATCTTGAGCTGATGCTTGCGCAGTGTGATGGCAAATTCGGCCCGCAGCTTGTCCTTGTCGGCGCGGAACTCGGCAAGCGTGACCGGTGTTGCCGCTTCGATCCTGCGTTTGGTCAGCCGGACAGCGCGACGCCAGAACGCCGGTCCGATGGCGATGGCCAATAAGGCCGCCGCCAGGAACCCGAGCGTGAAATACATCGCATTCTCAATGACCATACGCCTCTCCCCTGTCGGGAAGCCCTGCCGATAATATGCCGCCGAACCCCATCCGGCGCCATCAACACTTGCAGGTAACCTTACTCGATCAAACCGGAGGCGTCATCTCACAGCTGCGACATAACCGTGGGCGTCCTGCCACCTCGGAACTGCTCGGGATCAGAATGGGTTCCAAGTAGGCTCACGCGTGAAATTGAGATAACCCACGGCCACGCCGGCCCGTAGCCCCACGCCCGAACTGATCGGGACCACATAGACGTCGTTGAGCTTGAGTGCCGTCATGCCGATGCCACCAACCGCAAAGATTGAACCTTCGACGCCCGGATAGCGGTCATAGATCGATTCAACCGAAGGCAGATTGTAAACGAGCATCATCACACGACTGCCGTCGGCGCCGATATTGAGCCCCAGGCTCGGGCCCTGCCAGAACACCTGATGGGTGCCTGCGTTGCGGGTGTACATGGTTCCGTCGCCATACTTGGCGCCGATAAACAGCGCACCGCCGCCTTCCTGACCCAGAATATAGGCATTTGGCTGGCCGTACTGCTCGAATGCCTGCTCGATCACAGAGGCCAGCCCCTGGGCGACAGACCCGAAGAACTGATGCCCTGCCGAAAGAATCTCGTCACTCGAATAGGTGTCCGACAGCGACCCCTGCTGGCCGTTTGCCGGAGCGGCGCCGAAAGCAAGGCCCAGGGAAAGAACCAGTGCCGCCAAGAAGCGATTCATCATCAAAATATGTGCTCCCACTTCGCGCGTAAAAATTTCGCGATATGCGTACCGGTTAACCAAGGCCAAACGGCCCTGCGCTAGGATTGACCGGCCCGCCCCCAACAGCATAGCGGTTCATTGAGCGATAATGCGGCAAATAGGTAAACAAATCTTAACCCTTACAAAGTCTTACGCGACTTTCTGCCTGCTTTTTCTCGCGCTGGGCTTTGCGACGGCGGCGCCCGCGCAGGAAAAGTCCATTATCACCAATGCCCTGACCGGCGTCGCGCTTTCGGGCTTTGACCCGGTTGCCTATTTTACCGAGAACGCCGCATTGCAGGGAACCCCGGTCAACGAATTGGAGTGGAACGGGGTCACCTGGTATTTCGTCTCGGCTGCCAATAGGGACATATTTGCCGCCAACCCGGAAATCTATGCACCCGTTTTTGGCGGCCATTGCGCCATGGCCATGGCCCGTGGACACCTTTCCGACGGAAATCCGCAAATTTTCCGCATAGTCGGCGGACGCCTGATGCTGTTTTATTCCATCGGCAACCGTGCCGCCTTCGATATGGCTCCCGGCCCTGCTTTGGCCACGGCGGCCGTAAACTGGAACGCATTGCCCGATCGTCGGGCCGCCCAAAGTCAATAGAGCCGCTGGACACGATAAACTTGGCGTTGCCCTGCCCCACCTGCACAGTAAAGTGCCTTTAAAATTGATTCGAACAACGAAAAGCGAGAACTTGGCCATGACGAGCATTGTCGAACTGAGCGCGCCGGACCTTGCCGCGATGCTGTGCTCGCGTGTCTGCCACGACCTCATCAATCCCGTGGGTGCCATCGGCAATGGGCTTGAAGTGCTCGCCGACCCCACCCAGGTCGATATGCAGACCTTTGCCAAGGAACTGATCGAAAATTCGACCCGGCAGGCTCGCGCCAAGCTCGAATTTGCCCGCCTCGCCTTCGGCGCGTCCTCGACCGCAGGCACCGATATCGACACCCGCGAGGCCGATCGCGTTGCAACGCTGCTGATGGCCGGGGAAAAGGCGGACCTCGACTGGAAGGTCGCCCCCATGCTCCTTCCCAAGAACAAGGCCAAGCTGCTGCTCAACATGCTGCTGATCGTTGTCGCCGGCGTTCCGCGTGGCGGCACGGTCACCGTCGAAGTGGAAGGTGAAGCCGGAGCCGAGAGCTTCACGATCACCGCAACCGGCCCCAAGACCCTCATTCCCAATGCCGTGCAGGGCCTTCTTGCCGGCACACCCGAGGATGGCAGTGTTGACGCCCGGGGCATCCAGCCCTTTTATACCGGTGTCCTCGCGCGCCTCACGCATATGGGGCTCAATCTCGCGCTGGACGGCGAAATCCTGCGCTTCACCGCCGATCCGCTTTCACACACTATCGACTAGCCCAGGGTGGGCATCAGGGTTTGGCGAGCCGAAATGGCACGCCTTTCCCATTCGCTAACCATTGTGGCCGTAAACTCCCTCCAGTTCCGGGTACAACTCGCCCGGGAAGCTGAGGGATGGACCCTATGAAATCGTGCCTGATCATTGATGATTCCAGCGTGATCCGCAAAGTCGCGCGGCGTATTCTCGAAGACATGGACTTCATTGTCGACGAGGCCGAGGACGGACAGGAAGCGTACGAAAAGTGCGCCCAGGAGATGCCCGACGTCATCCTGCTCGATTGGCAGATGCCCATCATGAGCGGCCTTGAATTTCTCAAGGCCCTACGCGGCTATACCGGCGGCGACAAGCCCAGGATCGTTTATTGCCTGGCCGAGCGCGACATTGGCCATATCGCCATGGCACGCAAGGCCGGCGCCAACGATCACATGCTCAAGCCCTTTGACCAGCAGATGCTGGAATCCAAATTCCAGCCCTTCGTCTGAACCCGCACACATATATGTGACGGGGAATCCCACATCCCGCCAATTGTTGTATGCTCGAACCGTTGCGTTGCGGACAATGGCAACGCTCCGTGCAGCGCGGCATGCCCGCCCTCGGGGGAAATGCGAGGCATCGCGCTCCATGTGAACCGAGGAGATAAGCATGCCTGTGTATCCCAATCCCGCCCTTGCCCAATCGGATGCGCCGGAACACGCCATCCGCACAATTTCGACAGCCGACGTGTTCGACGCGCTTGGTAGGGGCGTATCCGATTTCTGGCGCCACCCCTCCCATTACCTGTTTCTGGCCCTCATCTATCCGGCAGTCGGCATTGTGCTGGCCGTTTGGAGCGCAGGCGGCGCGACATTTCCGTTGCTCTACCCATTGGCGACCGGCTTCGCTCTGATTGGTCCGCTCGCCGCAGTCGGCCTTTACGAACTCAGTCGGCGGCGTGAACAGGGCGAGGACGACAGCCCCCGTCACGCCTTTGCCGTACTCAAACATCGCTCCATAGGCGCCATTGTTGCCGTGGGAGCTATGTTGGCCCTGGTTTTTGTGCTCTGGCTGACCGCAGCCGGCGCCATCTACGACGCTCATTTTGCATCGAGCCCGCCTGCCGGGCTCATGGCCCTGCTCAGCGAGACCTTCACGACCGCGCGCGGCTGGAGCCTGCTGTTCTGGGGCAACCTCGTCGGGCTGGGCTTTGCGTTTTTCGTGCTGGCGACAACCGCGATCGCCTTCCCTTTGCTTGTCGACCGCGGCGGAAGCGCGGGCGACGCCGTCGTGGTTTCGGTGCGCGCCTTCGCCACAAACCCCTTGCAGCTGACCATATTCGGTCTCGTGGTCGCGATCGTTCTGTTTGCCGCTTCGCTACCGCTGTTTGTCGGTCTCGCTATCGCCCTACCGATGCTCGGGCACGCGACCTGGCACCTCTATCGCAAGCTCGTGGTCTGAGCCCCGGAGCGCGCCCGGATAAAAGGCACTACTTTGCCGGTTCGGACGCGTGACTCAGCATAGACTTAGAGGATTTCTGCGAAGCGAAGGACCGGCCAGCAAACGCCGAAATCATCTGAAACGACAAAGCCCGCGCGAGGGGATCGCACGGGCTTTCCAATTGGGGACTTGTAAGAACCGATCAGGCGCTTTCGGCCAATTCGTTCTCATCGGGCTCACGCAGCACATAGCCGCGGCCCCAGACAGTCTCGATGTAATTCTTGCCGGCTGTAGCCACAGAAAGCTTTTTGCGCAGCTTGCAGATGAACACGTCGATGATTTTCAGTTCCGGCTCGTCCATCCCGCCATAGAGATGGTTGAGGAACATTTCCTTGGTGAGCGTCGTACCCTTGCGGAGCGAGAGGAGCTCGAGCATCTGATATTCCTTGCCCGTCAGGTGAACGCGCTGGCCACCCACTTCGACGGTCTTGGTATCGAGATTGACGCTGAGGTCGCCGGTATTGATGACCGACTGCGCATGGCCCTTGGACCGGCGCACGATGGCGTGGATGCGGGCAACCAGTTCGTCCTTGTGGAACGGCTTGGTCATATAGTCGTCGGCTCCAAAGCCCAGGCCGCGTACCTTATCTTCGATCCCTGCCAGACCCGATAGGATAAGGATGGGAGTCTGAACCTTCGCAACGCGCAGCGTGCGCAGCACTTCATACCCGCTCATATCCGGCAGATTGAGATCAAGCAAAATGATGTCGTAATCATAGAGCTTGCCCAGATCGACACCTTCCTCTCCGAGGTCGGTGGTGTACGCATTGAAACTCTCGGATTTGAGCATCAGTTCGATGCTCTGCGCTGTCGCGCTGTCGTCCTCTATCAAGAGCACACGCATGCCAATCCCCTTAAATCCAACAAGTCCCTGCCTGGGACCGGGCGCTCAGCTCGATCCCGACGCCCTTAACCAAACCCTACTGGGTACGATTCGAAGCTACCGGTAATTAGTTAACAAAGTTTAATTCAGTCGGGCAATATGCGAGTTGCATTAACTGAACAAGGTGTTAACTCGTTGAAATATAAGAATAAATGGAAATTTTTTTTCTTAATGCACAACGTTAAGAAAGCCCTTCAAGCGACTCTTGAGACTCATTGAACCGGGGCTGGAAGGGGTAAGCGGACGCGCGCCGACGCGCAGCGAAAAAATTTGCTCAACTTCGGCAATATCGCCATAACCTTAAGGATGAGTTACCAATGTGGCCAATTCTGGGTGCGAATCATGACCACTGGAGACGCCACGGTGCAGTCCCTGATCTCCGACATTGAAGCGATTGACGAGATCGAGGTCTTTGGACGCGTCAAGACTGTGCAGGGCCTCTTGATCGAAGTGGTCGGTCCGGTGCGCGAATTGCGCGTTGGCGGACGCGTGACCATCGAAACCCAGACCGGCTCACCCCTTGCCTGTGAGATCATCGGCTTCCGCGACGGTCTCGCTCTCTGCCTGCCCTTCGGCCCCGTCGAGGGTGTAAGGCTGGGCTGCAAGGCAGTGTTTGCGGGCCATGATGGCGCCGTTTATCCCGACAAATCCTGGCTCGGACGCGTCCTCAACGCCGAAGCAAAACCAATCGACGGCGGCGCACCGCTGATGCGCGGCGCTGACCCCTACCCGTTGCGCAATCTCCCCCTGCCCGCCCATGAGCGCGGTCGCGTTGGCGGCCCCATCGATCTCGGGGTTCGGTGCCTTAACACCTTCACCACCTGTTGCGATGGCCAGCGCATGGGCATCTTCGCCGGCTCGGGCGTTGGCAAATCGGTCCTCATGAGCATGCTGGCGCGCAACACCGATGTGGACATTTCAATCATCGGCCTGATCGGCGAACGCGGTCGCGAGGTCCAGGAGTTCATCACCGAACAGCTCGGCGAAGAAGGCATGAAAAAAGCCATCGTCGTTGTCGCAACCTCCGATGAATCCGCGCTGATGCGCCGCCAGGCCGCTTACCTCACCGTCACCCTGGCCGAACATTTCCGCGATCAGGGCAAGCGCGTATTGTGCATGATGGACAGTCTCACCCGCTTCGCCATGGCTCAGCGCGAAATCGGTCTGGCCACCGGCGAGCCGCCCACCGCCAAGGGCTATCCGCCCACAGTCTTCACCGAACTGCCACGCTTGTTGGAACGCGCCGGTCCCGGTTTGGTTAATTCGGGCTCTGTTACCGGTCTATTTACCGTTTTGGTGGAAGGTGATGATCACAATGAGCCCATTGCGGACGCCGTTCGCGGCATTCTCGATGGTCATATTGTGATGGAGCGATCCATTGCCGAACGGGGACGCTATCCTGCCGTCAATGTTCTTCGCTCTGTTTCGCGCACCATGCCCGGATGCGTGCCGGAGGATTTCCGGCCCACTTTGAGCAAGGCGCGTGAGTTGATGTCGGTTTACGCCGACATGGAGGAACTGATCCGGCTAGGGGCTTACCGGAAAGGATCGGATCCCAAGGTTGACCGCGCCATCGCGCTCAACCCGGCGCTGGAGGCGTTTTTGAGCCAGCACTCGGATGAGCGGACCAATATCGCCGACGGCTACAATCTGCTGGCGACGATTCTGGGAACGGCAGGCGCGGGGGATACGGCTTGATGAGTAAGGAGTACAAGTCATGAAGTCCAAGAGCGCGAGCCTGATCCGGTTGAAGAAGTTTCAGGTGGACGAGAAGCGCCGTCAGGTCCTCCAGATCGAGACCATGGTTGCCGATTTCGAGCGCATGGCCGCCGAACTCGACCAGCAGATCGACATCGAGCACAAAAAGACCGGCATTTCCGACATCGCCCATTTTGCCTATTCCACCTTCGCCAAGGCCGCCATCACCCGCCGCGACAATCTCTTGACCTCGGCCGGGGACATGAAGAGCAAACTCGAAGCCGCCCAGGACGAACTGGCCGAAGCCATCGAGGACCTCAAGAAAGTCGAACTGCTCGACGCCCGCGAACACCAGCGCGAAAAAGACGAGCAGCAAAAGCGCGAACAGGCCGAATTCGACGAAATCGGACGCCTGCGCTACCGCCGCTAGGGTGCTTCCAGAGTGGGCACCACTTATCCGGTTCGGAAGCGCGACAAAACAAAGGCTTAGAGCAATTGAAGCGATTCCAGGAAACGCAGAAATGCTCTGAAACGAGAAGACGTCATGGATTTCAATGACGTCTTTGCAATTGCCTCATCCTTTCCCGGTGCCGTCCGATCCACCACCCACGGCACACCTTCCATAAAACTGGGCACCAAATTTCTGCTGCGTGAGCGCGAGCCGGGCATTCTGGCCCTCCAGCGCCCTTCGATCGGCGAACGCGACATGCTGATCGAAGCCGATCCCGACCTGTTCTTCATTACCGACCACTATCGCGACTACCGCTATGTCTTGATCCGCATGGATCGTCTCACGCCCGAACATTTCCGCGCGCTCTTTGAAACGATTTGGCGCGAAAAGGCGACCAAAGCACAGATTTCGACCTATGATCGCTGACAAAGGCGCAATGAATTCGCCAATGTCAGCTTGACGGGCGCAATAATTTTCTATTCCCTCAGCCGATAACGAACCACTCGACCGCGCAGGAGATGGCCTGGCATGTTCGTCTCGGTTTTTGACGTGTTCAAGGTCAGCGTCGGCCCGTCATCGTCCCACACCATGGGCCCGATGCTCGCAGCCGCGCGCTTTCTCGAGACCATCCGCGCCATCGAACCACCTGAAGGCGCACGCCTGCAGATCACCCTTTATGGCTCGCTCGCCTTTACCGGCGTTGGCCACGGCACCAACGCGGCCGTGCTTGCCGGTTGCCTGGGCTTTGAGCCCGAGATCTATGATCGGACCAAAGTCGAAACGGCCCTTGCAGAACTCGCCACCCGCAAGACCATTGAACTCGCCCCCCAACGAACCATCGCGCTCGATCCCGAAACCGACCTGATCGTCGACCGCAAGACACGGCTCGACACCCATCCCAACGGAATGCGCTTCGCATTGCTCGATGCCGATGAAACGATAATCGCACAGGAAACCTATTTCTCCATCGGTGGCGGCTTCGTCAAAACCCTCGCGGAAATCGAAGCGGGGGACATGCCCGCCACCCCGGCTGACGATGTCCCCTTCCCCTTCGCCAATGCCGACCAGATGCTTGAGATGGGCAAAGCCGCCAATCTCTCCATCGCCGAAATGAAGCGCCGCAACGAATGCGCCCGACTTGATGGCGAGGCATTCTCGGAACGCCTGATCAGCATCTGGGAGGTCATGGACGCCTGCATCACCCGCGGCCTTGCCGCCACCGGCGAACTCCCCGGCGGCCTCAAGGTCAAGCGCCGCGCCCGCGCCATTTACGAAAATCTTTCCGGCAAGTCCGGCGCCAACGATATGCCGCTTCATTCGGCCATCGATTGGCTTGCGGCCTATGCCATGGCCGTCAACGAGGAAAACGCAGCCGGTGGACAGGTCGTGACCGCGCCCACCAATGGTGCCGCAGGCGTTTTTCCCGCCGTCCTGCGTTACTATCTCTCCCACGTGCCAGGCGCCACGCGCGAAAAAATCCCCGAAATGCTTTTGGTTGGCGCAGCGATTGGCGGGCTCATCAAATACAACGCATCCATTTCGGGCGCTGAAGTCGGCTGTCAGGGCGAAGTCGGATCTGCTTCGGCCATGGCCGCCGCCGCTCTGTGCTCAGCGCTCGGCGGCACCAATGCCCAGATCGAAAACGCCGCCGAAATCGCTCTCGAACATCATCTGGGCATGACCTGCGATCCCATAAAGGGCCTCGTCCAGGTCCCTTGCATCGAGCGCAACGGGCTCGGTGCAGTCAAGGCCGTCGCAGCGGCGTCCCTCGCCATGCAGGGCGACGGCAGCCACATCGTTCCACTCGATGCCTGCATCGAGACCATGCGCCAAACCGGCAAGGACATGGACGAACGCTATAAGGAAACCTCACTCGGCGGGCTAAGCGTCGCCGTGCCGGATTGCTAGGACTATTGAGCCACCACAGCAATCTCGCGCACCATCTCTCCGGTTTCCCCGTCGAAAATCCGGATCGCCTGCCCGCCCTCTGCGCCATAGGTGACAGTCACCAGCCCGTCCTGGACCTGCGCCGAAATGACCTGCGCGCCTTCGGGCAGGGCGATCGACTGCAATGCGTACTGATCGGTCACCTCGCCGCCCATGGTGGCCAGACGATAGACAACGGCCAGCACAACAGCCATAAACCCCACCATCATGACGAGCATGGATAGGCCTGCCCGCCGGCGGGCTTTGGCCATCACCGCTTCGGCCTCCGGGCTCTGGGGCTCGTCCTTGTCGAAATTGGTTTGAGGGTCGGTCATGGCGGGCAGTCAGCTCCAACAGGATAGGCACGACGCCACCGTCCTCGAAACCGAGGCCGGGACGCGGCTCGATGCATTTCTGGCTGCCCGCTTCCCCCTCTTTTCGCGCAACCGCATCAAGGACTTGATCCTTACCGGTGCGGTCAGCGTGGATGGGACGACCAACGATGTGCCCAAATATCGTGTCAGGACCGGCGAGTCCATCACTCTCGCCGCCCCCGAACCGGTCGAGGCCGAACCCCAGCCCCAGGACATCGCGCTCAACATCCTCTTCGAGGACGAATATCTCATCGTCATCGACAAGCCCGCAGGCATGGTGGTTCATCCCGCACCGGGCAATGAGGACGGAACCCTCGTCAACGCCCTCATCCACCATTGCGGCGATAGCCTGCGCGGCATTGGCGGGGTCAAACGCCCCGGCATCGTCCATAGGCTCGACAAGGACACCTCGGGCGTCATGGTCGCCGCCAAGACCGAATTGGCTCATAACGGGCTCGCCGCCCAGTTTGCCGATCATGGCCGCACCGGCCCACTGGAACGTGCCTACTTCGCTTTCGTCTGGGGCGTCCCCAATCCCTTGGTCGGCACCGTCGAAACCATGATCGGTCGCGATCCCCACAACCGGCTCAAGCAATCGGTTCTCCCCCGAGAGGGACGGGAAGCTATCACCCACTTTCGCGTCGAAAGCCGCTTCAGTAACGAAAAATGGTCAATCGCACAGGTCAAATGCCAGCTCGAGACCGGCCGCACCCATCAGATCCGCGTGCATATGGCCCATATCGGCCATCCGCTGATCGGAGACGGCGTCTATGGTTCAGCCTTTGCAACAAAGATTAATACGGTGCCCGAACAGGTCCGGCAGGCCATCAGGTCCTTGAACCGGCAAGCGCTTCACGCCGCAATCCTTGGCTTTGCCCATCCGGTGACGGGCGAAACGCTCAGGTTCGAAAGCCCACTCCCCCCTGAACTCGCAGACCTCGCAACGAAGCTGGCGCCTTTTGCGTTATAGGGCTGAAACATCGGCCACCAGACCATGCATTCCGCGAATACCATATTTTCGCGGAACAGGGGTGTAATCGCCAAAATCAGACCTATATTCACTCCGATTATGTCCGCAAACGTGCCGCAAAGGGCGTCGATGCGGACCACAACCCGCCGGGGACACCCGGGGGTTTACGAGAGGGGGTGCTAGAAATGGCCCAATCCAATCTTCCTGTGCTTAGCTCGGAAAGCGGGCTCAATCGCTATTTGCAGGAAATCCGCAAGTTTCCAATGCTCGACCCTGACGAGGAATTTATGCTCGCCAAGCGGTACAAGGAGCATTCCGATCCCCAGGCGGCCCAGAAACTCATCACGTCCCATTTGCGCCTCGTGGCCAAGATTGCCATGGGCTATCGCGGCTATGGCCTGCCCATTTCCGAGGTGATCTCGGAAGGCAATGTCGGCCTCATGCAGGCGGTCAAACGCTTCGAGCCCGATAAGGGCTTCCGTCTTGCCACCTATGCCATGTGGTGGATTCGCGCCTCGATCCAGGAATACGTCCTTCGCTCCTGGTCGCTGGTCAAGATCGGCACGACAGCCGCCCAGAAGCGTCTGTTCTTCAACCTGCGCCGGCTGAAAGGCCAGATCGCAGCGCTCGAGGACGGCAACCTTCATCCCGACCAGATCAAGCAAATCGCCACGACCCTCAACGTGACCGAGGATGACGTGGTCTCGATGAACCAGCGCCTGACCGGCGATGCCTCGCTCAACGCGCCCATGCGCGCGGACGAAGGCACCAGCCAATGGCAGGACTGGCTGATCGACGATGTGCCCGATCAGGAAGAAGTTCTCGGCCAGAGCCAGGAATATGACGAGCGCATGGGCCTCCTCGAAGGCGCCATGGAAGTCCTCAACGACCGTGAAAAGGCCATCTTCAAGGCCCGCCGCCTGCAGGAAAGCCCGTCGACCCTCGAGGAGCTGGCTCAGGAATACGACGTCTCTCGCGAGCGTATCCGCCAGATCGAGGTTCGCGCTTTTGAAAAAGTACAGGACGCCGTCAAGGAGGCCGCCAGAACGCAGGCGGCCCATTGACGCGCGGTCCAGCTGTCCTCATTGTGCGGACCTCCGAAGGCAACTGAAAGATGAAATCGGATCAGCCGAAAGGCCGATCCGTCTCACATGATTGAGATAGCTATCGTTGCAGGCCTGATCCTGCTCAATGGCGTCTTCGCCATGTCCGAACTCGCCATCGTGTCCGCCAGCAAACCCCTGCTGCGGTCGATGGCCGAGCGGGGCCAGCCCGGCGCCTCGGCTGCCGTGCAACTGGCTGATGACCCCGGCCGCTTTCTATCCACCGTGCAGATCGGCATTACCCTGATCGGCATCGTCGCTGGCGCATTTTCGGGCGCCACGATTGGCGGCGTGCTCGTCCGGGCCTTGCTCGATGCCGGCTTGCCCGGTCCCGCTGCCTCTGCGCTCGGCTATGGCGGCGTGGTGGCCATCATCACCTACCTATCGGTCGTGGTGGGCGAACTCGTGCCCAAACAGCTTGCTCTGCGCAACGCCGAACGGGTGGCATGTGTCATCGCCCGACCCATGCAGATTCTCTCGCGAATCGCAGCGCCCCTCGTCTGGCTCCTTGATGCGTCGACACGCCTGATCCTGCGACTGCTTGGCCGCAGCGATACCGGTGAAGACCGCATCACGGAAGAAGAGATCAAATCGATCGTTGCCGAAGCAGCGGAAACCGGCGTCATCGAGCGTGATGAAAAGCGCATGATCGCAGGCGTACTGCGCCTGTCGGACCGTCGCGCCCGCTCGATAATGACGCCGCGCACCGACGTCGAAATGCTCGATTTCGATGATGATTTCGAGACCATCCGAGCGGAATTGGCGCGGGTCCGTCATTCGCGTCTGCCCGTTTCCAGTGGGGAGTTCGACAACATCGTTGGCGTTTTGGTGGTGCGCGATTATCTCACGGCCCAGCCCGCCGATCACGCGGCGCTGAAAAAATTGTTGCGCCAGCCCCAGGTCATTCCCGACACGCTGGGTGCGCTCGATGTGCTCAACCTGCTTCGCCGGGCGGATTTTCCCCTGGCCCTGGTCCTTGATGAATACGGGCACTTTGATGGCATCGTCACCCCCACCGACCTTCTTGAAGCCATCGCCGGTGTGTTCCGGTCCGATCTCGAAGAGGGAGAAACCGACCAGGCGGTCCAGCGAGATGACGGTTCATGGCTTCTGGCTGGAAGCCTGATGGTCGACGACCTGTCCGATAGGCTCGGACTGGTCCTGCCCGAACACCGCAACTATCAGACGCTTGCAGGCTTCATGATCGAGAGGCTCCAGCATCTTCCCAGGACCGGTGAAGTGCTCGAGGCGGGAAGCTGGCGGCTTGAAGTGGTCGATATGGATGGCCACCGGGTCGATAAGATCCTGGCAACCCCGATGGAACCGCCAGCTACAAGATAGCGTCCAGCAATCGTTTGTCCACGATCAACAGCCAGGGGTCCTGCACCCCCGGTGCCACCGTGATTTCAATGACATCCTCGGTAGCCCTGTTCGACGTGCCGATCGTTTGCCCCTGCACCATCTCCAACCCCTCGAGCCGGTAGAGCAAACCCTTTGAGCCTGCGAACTGCGTCCGCCCCAGCGGATAGATCGATATCCGCTCTCCTGCGCCGACCCTGAGACTGATCGAACCGGCAACCCCCATCGCCAGATCGTGGCCGTCGATCAAGATAATCTTTCGCTCCGTCGCATGGCGCGCCACCGCATGCAGCGCCGCCAGCGTGTGGTCGAACCGCCCGCCCGTCATCCCCAGCGCCAGCGTCAGCGGTGCGCGTGTCGAATAAAGGCACTTTTCGAAATCGGTTGTATCTTGTTCGGGCAGCGCAACGATCATCGTTCCGGCCGGAAATCGTGTCCGGTCAGCCACCGAATCCATATCCCCGATCACCGCATCGGGCACAAGCCCCGCCGCCATCAGGATGTCCCCGCCCCGATCGGCGCCCACCAGCCCCGCAGCCCGTTCGGCGAGTGCGGCCAGCATACCAGGATCGACCTCGCCCCCACCCACGATCAGCAGCGGCCCCTCGAAGACGAGACGCTCCCCGTTTTCCCCCGCGCCGTCTTGCACTGGTCCTTGCACGCCTATAGTGTCGCCTCGTCTCGCTGGGGTGTCTGTCCGAAAGGATGGGCTGAGAAAAACCCATAGAACCTGAACCAGGTCATGCTGGCGGAGGAAGTTCGAGATGGCAAGGGTCACAAATCCCCCTGCCATTTGAAACCTTTCCCCTCATTCATGGCCGCAAACTTGGCTCGGCGCCAGCAAAACCGTTGGTTTTGCACGCCAAACAATGAGGAAACTCATGATCGCTTCCGTAAGGACGAGCCTGTGCGCGGTTGTGCTCGGAGCTCTTGCGCTCCCGGCCGTCGCCCAGGACAATTCAACGCTCACCGTTTACACCTACGATGCCTTTGCCGCAGATTGGGGCCCCGGCCCCTTGCTCAAGGAGGGCTTTGAGGCCCAGTGCGAGTGCACGCTCAATTTCGTTTCCGCTGACGATTCGATCTCGGCCCTGCGCCGTGCCCAGCTCGAAGGCGACGCGACCGATGCCGATATCATTCTCGGGCTCGATACCGCGACCATAGGCGAAGGCAAGGCGACCGGCCTGTTCACCGAGCACCAGCTCGACCTGCCCGATTTCGACATCCCGCTCGAATGGACCGACGAGGTTTTCGTCCCCTTTGACTACGGCTATTTCGCCTTCGTCTATGACACCCAGTCGATCGCGACGCCCCCTGCCAGCTTCGAGGAACTGATCGCCCTCCCCGAAGACTTCAAGATCGTCATTCAGGATCCGCGCTCGTCCACCCCGGGCCTTGGCCTGATCCTGTGGATCAAGTCACTCTATGGAGATGATGCCGTCGAAATCTGGGAAGGCCTCGCACCGCACATTCTGACCGTCACCAGCGGCTGGTCGGAATCCTACGACCTGTTCCTCTCGGGCGAGGCCGATATGGTGCTCTCCTACACCACTTCCCCCGCCTATCACCTGATTGCCGAAGGCGAAGACCGCTACCGGGCGGCAAAGTTCGATGCGGGCCACTACACCCAGATCGAAGTCGCCGGCATTCTTGCTTCCAGCCCCAACCAGGAGTTGGCGCGCGAGTTTCTTGCCTATCTCGTCACTCCCGAGGGGCAGGCCGCCCTGCCCGAAACCAACTGGATGTACCCGGTACTCGAACCGACAGGCGGGCTCAATCCCGGCTTTGCCGAAATGATCGACCCCCAGCCCGCCCTTCTGCTTGACGCCGAAGAAGTGACCGCCAACACTCGGGCCTGGATCGAGGAAGCGTTCTCGACGCTGAGGTAGCAAAAATTGGCCGGGATACCCTCCACCTGGCGTCCCGGCCGCCGTTACGTCGGTGCATCGGTCGCCGCCATCGTCGCTGTTCTGATCGCTGCCCTTCTGGTGTCTCTCTGGGTCGCCGGGCAACGCTTTGCAACCACCGGTTCCAGCGTCACCGGCATCGGATACCTGCTGGTCACCTCCGCGACCCAGGCTGCCCTGTCGACTGTTCTGTCGATCCTCGCCGGCATGACCATTGCCTGGACGCTCGATCGACTGCGCTTTCCCGGCCGGGGCGCCGTCATCGGCCTGCTATCCACAGCGCTCGTCATGCCCTCGCTCGTTGTCGTCTCGGGCCTCCTGGCCATCTGGGGCCGCAATGGCTGGGTCAATTTCCTGCTCGCCCCCTTCGGGCTGGAAACCGGCTCCTCGATCTTCGGCCTCGGCGGCATCATCGCCGCCCACGTCGTTCTGAACGGCGCCTTTTCGGCCCGCATCTTTATCGACCGGTTGGCGGCCATCCCGATCGAAAAGCTCAAGCTCGGCCGCAGCCTGGGCCTTGGCCCGCTTCAGCGCTTTACCATCATCGATCTTCCCGCGCTCGCCGCCTCGATCCCCGGCGTGGCCGCCACCATCTTTCTTTTGTGTTTTACCAGCTTTCCCATCGTCCTAACCCTGGGCGGCGGCCCGGCCAACCAGACCCTCGAAGTCGCCATCTATCAGGCGGTGCGCCTCGATTTCGACCTTGGAGCCGCCGTCAACCTCGCCATCGTGCAACTGGTCGTCTGCGCTGCCATCATCATCCCCGCATCAACCCTTTCGCCCGCCGCCAACCTGTTCGGTTCTCCCAGCCATATCCACTGGCCCGAACGCCCCTGGCTAACCGGCCTCCAGCAGATCGTCCTCACCATCCTGCTCGCTGGCTTCCTCGCCCCCCTGATTGCCGTCCTGGGCGAAGGCTTCGGCGCCATTTCGAACATTCTCGTCCAAAGCGCCTTCTGGCGTGCCACACTTACCAGTCTGGTAATCGGCACCCTGAGCGCTCTGCTTGCCGTTGCGCTGGGCCTCGCGCTCGGCATGGCCCGCGCGCTCCAGGCCAGGGGCTCGCTTTGGCGCGCTGTCCTCGGCCTGCCGGTCTTTGCCTATCTCGCGGTCCCCGCCGTCGTTTTGTCGCTCGGCTTTTTCCTTCTCGCCCGCCTGACTGGCCTGGCACCAGTCATGGTGGCCCCGATCGTCTTGATCCTCGCCAATGCGCTTTTGGCGCTGCCCTTCGTCTTTGCCACCATCGCCCCGCCACTCGAAGCGCTCACCCTGCGCCATCACCGCGTCATCCGCTCGCTGGGCATGTCTTCGTTCAGCCAATGGCGCCGGATCGAATGGCCGCTGCTTGGCCAGCCCATTGGCTATGCCCTGGCCGTCGCCTTCGTTTTTTCATTGGGCGATCTGGGTGTCATATCGCTGTTTGGAACATCGGAATTTTCCACGCTGCCCTGGCTGATGTACCGCGCGCTGGGCGCCTATCGCACCAATGACGCCGAGGCCATTGCTGCGGTCCTGCTGATCGTGAGCGTCGCGGCCTTCATCCTCATCCCCAAACTTTTTGAAAAGCTGACCAATGCTCGAAATTGACCGTCTCACCTTCAGCTATGATGGCGGCAAAACCGGCTTTGCCTTCGATATGAGCATAAAGCCCGGCGAAATCGTCGGCCTGATCGGGCCCTCCGGCGCCGGCAAGTCGACCCTGTTCGATCTGATCGCTGGCTTTCTCGAACCGGCTTCGGGCGATATCCGGCTTGCGGGCCGCACCATATTGGAACTCCCCCCCGAACAGCGCCCCGTTTCGATCCTGTTCCAATCGGACAATCTCTTCGATCATCTCTCCACCGGCGCCAATGTGGCGCTGGGGCTGGGCGGCGGCACCAAAGCCAACGATGAAAGAGTAGTTGCGGCGCTCGATCAGATGGGGTTGTCAGACATGATCAACCGCCGCGCCGCGCGCCTGTCGGGCGGCCAGAAGCAACGTGTCGCCCTGGCCCGCACGCTGTTGCGCAATCGGCCCATACTGCTGCTAGACGAGCCGTTCACCGGCCTCGACAACAAAACCGCGGCCCCAATCCGCGACCTCGTCGCTCAAATGGTGCGCGCCAACAACTGGCGAAACATAGTGGTTTCCCATCAGGCCGACGACATCAAGGCGTTGGCCGACCGCACTTACCGCATCGAAGATGGACGCACAGTCCTGGAAGCGCGCTAACCGCCCGCTGCCTCGGCGGCATCCTCCTCCGCCTCCGGCTCGGCGTCGGCCCCCGCCGCGCCATCGAGCTCTGCCCACGCCGCCAGAACATCGGCAAAGATTGCCTCGCCATCTTCGCCCTTTTCGAGCGTCAGAATTGCGCGCCGGCCGGTGCCGTAAACCATGGCCAAATCCATCCATTGGCGGCTTTCGAGCAGGTTGAGATTGTTCTCGACATCAAGATCGCTCGCGCTCGAAAGCGCGAACAGGAACGAATTGCCCACGATCCGAGCCGACGCCCCGGTCAGCGGCTGGCCCTGCACCAGTTCCTCGTTCTTGAGCAGGACCCCCGGCAGGTTGGCAATCGAACCGCCGACAAAACTTTCAGCCACCGAGAAGTTCACCTCCATGAGGTGACTTGCCGGCAAATTGTCATCCGCATTGCGCCGCAACAAGACCTCGACGTCCAGGTTGCGCGCCGGAATCGATGCCTCGGCGATGATCGTCGGATGCCCCAGTTCGTCGGTCCCGCGCGACCATTCCACGCTACCCGTATAAGGCACTGCACCTGCTGCCCCGCCGGCCTGCTCCTCGAGCAGCAGCGATTGCGGACCGTCCGTGGTGATCGCGACGCCGGCCTCGTCCTCGCCATCGCCGTCCGGGCTCGCCGGAGTACCGGCCTCGGCGGGAAGCCGGTCCTCGAACGTAGCCTCGGGCTCACTCGGCGTGGTTGACGGAGTTTCCGTTTCAGTGAACGGCAATTCCTCTCCGGGCATGGTCGACCCGCTCACTTCGCCGTTGGAACTCGGCACCTCGGGCGTTGTATTGACCGCTTCAGGCGTCTCCGGCTGGGTTTCAGCCGGTGTCGGATCGGTCACCGGGTCGGCGTCGGCGACTTCGGTGGTTTCCGGTGTCTGGTTCTGTGCAAAGACCGCATTGAGATCGACGAACCCCTCACGCCAGGCCCAGTACCCCGCCAGACCGCCGCCGCCCAAAAGCAGCACCGAAATCAGAAGGAATATGGTAAAGGCGCCAAAACCGCGCCGCGACCCGCCATCGTCGTCACTGGGGCTCTCGTTTTCATCTTCATCGGCGGGTGATGCGCCAGTTTCGTCGGCGGCGGTCGTTTCCCCGCGCGCTTCCCGATCGAGCGCAGCAATCGCGCGGTCGATCGCCACTTGAGCGTCGGAAACTTCCGGGCGCGCCAGAATGCCCGGCTCAAGCTCCACCTCGCGGACGCTCGACATTGCCGGCTCCGGCTCGGAAGCCACCTCGTGCGCGCCGCTCAGTGGACGCCCATGAAGGTCGATCAGCGGCACGCCGCTACGCGGTTGCGCATCGGCTTCCGAAATTATGAAGTGCTTTTCCTCGACTCCATGAGCTTCGGGAGCCTCATGTTCCTCCCGTTCGACAGAAGGCACGAACGGGACCACCCGCTCGTCCTCGTCCGGCTCGGTCGTGGAAGGCTCGATATCGTCAGGTTCATGCGAAGCCCGCTCCGCGGAGGCAATGATATCCTCGATCGAGCTGGGACGGGGCGATTCAGCTTCGGGCTCCGGAACCGCCTCGACGGCCTCGTCATCTCCGGAAGGCAAATTTTCTTCGTCTGGCGCAAACATGGAGGCTGGTTCGGACGAAAACCGGTCCTCGCCTGCAGCGCTCCCCTCCTCGCCGTCTTCCCCCCACCGGGGCTCACGCTCGACCACTTCGGGCTCGTCGGCATGTGGCTCACTGGTCTCGGCCTCAGTCTCGGGCTCGGGCTCGGGCTCGGGCTCGGGCTCGGGCTCGGGCTCGGGGACAAAATCATTGGCCGGAGCCGAGACGAAATCATCCCTCTCGCTATCGTCCGATTCAATTTCTGGCTCGGGCTCAACCTCTTCGGGCTCGGCTTCGGCCTCCACCAGAACTTCGTCACGGTCATCGAACGGTGCGGCCGGCTCATCGGTCACATCCTCGACATCTGGTGCGATTTCGGGCTCGGCTTCCGGTTCCGGCTCCTCCACGGCGCGGAAACGCCCCAGGAGCCGTTCGGTCGCCTCGTGTTCGACCTCGCGAATACAGTCTTCAAGATTTAGCCGATGGGTCGTGATCTCACGCGCCGGCAAGGGTGGCTCGATGGCGCGCAACTGGGCAACCAGAGCACTGCGCGCCTTTTCGTAAACCGCCCGGCGATTAGCCCCGGTATTGTCCGGCAGGGCATCGATCGCCTTGCGCAAGAGTTCACGATAGTCGGCCATATCTACTCAACATCACTTGTTGCCGGCATTAGACAAAGTTGTTTCTAAACAAGAAAATTCAATCTTGAAACGGGTCCTGTACCAAAATCGTGTCTTCGCGTTCCGGACTTGTGGAGAGCATGGCCACACTCGCGCCGATCAGTTCTTCGATCCGCCGCACATATTTGATCGCCTGAGCGGGCAATTCAGCCCAGCTCCGGGCGCCTGCGGTCGTTTCTTTCCAGCCATCCAGCGTTTCGTAAATTGGCTTGACTCGACTTTGTGCCCCCATTGAGGCAGGCAGATAATCTATTCTCTGCCCGTCAAGTTCATAGCCGACGCAAACCTGGATTTCGTCCATCCCGTCGAGCACATCGAGTTTGGTCAAGGCGATACCGTGAATGCCCGAAGTCCGCACAGTCTGACGCACGATCACCGCGTCAAACCACCCGCAGCGCCGCTTGCGTCCGGTCACGACACCAAACTCGTGCCCCTTCTCGCCGAGGAACTGACCGACCTCGTTGTCCTGCTCGGTCGGAAACGGCCCCTCACCCACCCGGGTTGTATAGGCCTTTGTAATACCGAGAACATAGTCGATAGCCGCCGGCCCAAGTCCCGAGCCGGGCGCCGCCTGCCCGGCCACGGTATTGGACGAGGTCACGAACGGATAGGTGCCGTGATCATTGTCGAGCAGGGCCCCCTGGGCGCCCTCGAACAGAATGCGTTCGCCGCGTTTGCGCCGCTCGTCGAGCAGTTCCCAAACCCTGTCCATGAACGGCAGGATCTTGTCGGCCACTGCCATCAGTTCATCATGGATTGCCTGCGCCGAAACCTCGGCCGCCCCCATGCCGCGCCGCAGCGCATTGTGGTGGGTCAAAAGCCGCTCGATCTTGTCCATCAGCGTTTCAGGCTCGGCCAGATCGCAAACCCGGATCGCCCGACGGCCAACCTTGTCCTCATAGGCCGGCCCGATCCCGCGTCTGGTCGTGCCGATCTTGAGTCCGGAATTGGAGTCCTCGCGCAGCGCGTCCAGTTCACGGTGCAGCGAGAGGATCAGCGGCGCATTCTCGGCGATGCGCAAAACCTCGGGCGTCACCGAAATGCCCTGCCCGGCAATCTTGTCGACTTCGGAAACGAAGTGGTGCGGATCGACCACAACGCCATTGCCGATCACTGAAAACTTGCCGCGCACCAGCCCCGAGGGCAGGAGTGAAAGCTTGTAGCTCACCCCGTCGATGACGAGCGTATGGCCGGCATTGTGCCCACCCTGATAGCGCACCACCACATCGGCGCGCTCGGAAAGCCAGTCAACAATCTTGCCCTTGCCCTCGTCGCCCCATTGCGAGCCGACCACCACAACATTCGCCATTTACGCCAATTTCCCTTTCGTGTCCGCCACGCCCCGCCATCCGGACCGGGGAGCCGCCGATGAAAAATCTATGTTTCACCGCGAGCCAAAACGCTGATAAGTCCGGGTTCTATAAAGTACAAGGCCCGTTATGACAAAGTCCCCCGCCTCCGCCGCGCAACCATCCAATCCTTTAACGCGGCTCATGGGCCAGCCCTACCTGCTTTTGACCCTGTCCACGCTGTTCTGGGGCGCCAATATCATTGCCGGCAAGATGGCCATCGGCGAGCTTGATCCCTATGCGCTCTCGGTCATGCGCTGGATGGTGGCTTTTGTCATCATCGTGCCCTTCGCCTGGACGAGCCTGCGCGCCGATTGGAGCGAAATCCGCCGCGGCTGGGGCTGGCTGGCCTTTTACGGCGTTCTCGGCTTCACCAGCTTCAACGTCCTGCTTTACGCCGCAACCACCTACACCGCCGCCGTTAATGTCGCCATGATCCAGGCCGCCATTCCCGTGCTCGTCATGGTGGGCAATTTCGCAATCTTCCGCGTTCGCGCCTCCGGGCTCCACATCGTGGGCGTGGTGCTCACCATCTATGGCGTCATCCACGTCGCAACCCATGGCAGTCCCCTTCGGCTGGTCGGGCTCGACGTCAATATCGGCGATGCCCTGATGCTGCTCGCCGCTCTTTTTTACGCGCTCCACTCACTCATGCTGCGCTACAAGCCAAAAATCGGCTGGCTGAGCTTTATCGCCTGCACCAGCTTTTTCGCCATGCTCGCCGCCGCCTTCTATCAGTTGGTTTTGGGCACCGGCACGACCGGCCTTGTCGCGGACGTAGCCACCATGAGCTGGCGCGGCTGGGCCGTCGTTCTCTATGTTGCCCTCCTGCCTTCCATCGTCGCACAGATGACCTACGCACGCGGGGTAGAACTGATCGGCCCCAATCGGGCGAGCCTGTTCATAAACCTCATTCCCGTCTTCGGCGCCCTGCTCGCCGTCTTTGTCCTCGGCGAAACCCTCGAAATCTTCCACTTGATCGCCGCTGCCTTCATCGTCGCCGGCATCGGCATTGCCGAATATGCAGCCCGCCGCAATCTTCGCGACATCTTAAAGCCGCAATAGGGGACGTCCAGCATAGGCGGACCCCACTTTTTCTGTTCGGAAGTACAAAAAAGGGCGGCATCGCTGCCGCCCTTGCCAAAATCTATGTGATGGGCCTCAGACCGTAAACACCAGCCGCTTGGCCTGCTTGACTCCCTCGAGCCCTTCGATCTGCGTCAACTCGCCATCGGTCAGCTCGCTGTCGATGGACAGAAGCGCGATCGCGTCCTTGCCCTGCTCGACCCGACCGAGATTGAAGTTGGCGATATTGATGCCAAGCTGCCCCATGAGCGTGCCCAGACGGCCGATAAAGCCCGGCTTGTCCTCATTGGTGATGTAGAGCATGTGCGGGGTCACTTCCGCTTCAAGCGTGATCCCCTTGATCTCGACAATCCGCGGCGCCTTGGTCCCATAGACCGTACCGGCGACGCTGCGCTCCTGCCGCTCGGTCACCACGGTGAGGCGGATGAGGTTGTCGTAAGCGCCCACCTGCTCGCGATTGACCGTTTCAACGGCAATGCCGCGATCCTTGGCCAGCGCCGGTGCCGAAACCATGTTCACATCGCCCAGCAGCGGCTTGAGCACGCCATTGAGCAACGCGGCCACCATCGGCTTGGTGTTGAGCGCGGAGACGTCGCCCTCGAACTCGATGCGGATGCCGCTGATCGCCGTTTCGGTCAACTGCCCGGCAAACGATCCCAAGAGCTCGGCCAGCTTGACGAATGGCGTCAGCTTGGGCGCTTCTTCGGCGGAAATCGATGGGAAGTTCAGCGCATTGATGACTTCGCCTGTGTTGAGATAGGCCGAAATCTGCTCGGCCACCTGCAGCGCGACATTTTCCTGTGCTTCGGTGGTCGACGCGCCAAGATGGGGCGTGCAGATGACATTGGCCAGGCCAAACAGCGGATTGTCCTTGGCCGGTTCTTCCAGGAACACATCCAGCGCCGCGCCGGCGACCTTGCCCGCCTCGAGCGCATCTTTCAGCGCTGCTTCATCGATCAGGCCGCCACGCGCGCAGTTGATGATCCGCACGCCGTCCTTCATCTTGGCGATCGCTTCGGCCGAAATGATGTTGCGCGTCGCATCGATCAGCGGCGTGTGCAGCGTGATAAAATCGGCCCGGGCCAGAAGATCGTCCAGTTCCACCTTTTCCACGCCCAGATCGATCGCCCGCTCGGGGGTGAGGAACGGATCATACGCGATGACCTTCATTTTCAGGCCCTGCGCGCGGTCGGCAACGATCGAGCCGATATTGCCCGCACCGATCAGGCCCAGCGTCTTGTTGGTCACCTCAACGCCCATGAAGCGGTTCTTTTCCCACTTGGAGGCCCGGGTCGACGCATCGGCCTCCGGGATCTGCCGCGCCAGCGCCAGCATCATCGAAATCGCGTGTTCGGCCGTGGTGATCGAATTGCCGAACGGGGTGTTCATCACGATCACGCCCTTGGCGGTGGCTGCCGGAATATCGACATTGTCCACCCCGATCCCGGCGCGCCCGATCACCTTGAGATTGGTGGCGTTGGCCAGGATCTTGTCGGTCACCTTGGTCGCCGAACGGATGGCGAGCCCGTCATACTGCCCGATGATTTCGGCCAGCTTTTCCTTGTCCTTGCCAACATCGGGGAGGTAATCGACCTCCACCCCGTTTGCCTTGAAAATCTCGATCGCCGCCGGGCTGATCTTGTCTGAAACGAGAACCTTGGGCATTGCGCCCTCCATCAAATCTGAAATTGGGGAAAATGGCGGCGCGCCATCCCGGCGCGCACGGCTGAAATCAGGCCAGAGCGGCTGCTTTTTCCTGGGCAAATGCCCAGTCGAGCCACGGTGTCAGCTTTTCGAGATCGGCCGTTTCCACTGTCGAGCCGCACCAGATACGGAACCCTGTCGGCGCATCGCGATAGCCGCCGATATCGTAGGCCACCGCTTCCTTGTCGAGCCGGGAGACAACGGCCTTGGCGAGCTTTGCCTGCGCCTCATCTGAAAGCGCTGTGACGTCTGGATCGACGATCTTCAGGCACACCGAAGTGTTGGACCGCACCTTTGGATCGGTGGCGAGAAAATCAACCCAATCGGTCTTTGCCACCCAATCGGCAATCGCCTTTTCATTGGCATCGGCCCGCGCCTGCAGCGCCTTGAGCCCGCCAACCTTGAGACCCCATTCCATGGCGTCCACGGCGTCTTCGATACAGATCATCGACACCGTATTAATGGTCGCGCCTTCAAAGACTTCGGCCATCAGCTTGCCACCCTTGGTCAGCCGGAAAATTTTCGGCAGCGGACGGTTGGCCGGTGTGAAGGTTTCCAGCCGTTCCACGGCGCGCGGCGAGAGGATCAGAATGCCGTGCGCGGCTTCCCCGCCCAGCGCCTTCTGCCAGGAAAAGGTCACCACATCGAGCTTGGAAAAATCAAGGTTCTGCGCAAACGCTGCCGAAGTGGCATCGCAAATGGTCAGCCCCTCGCGGTCCGCCGGGATCCAGTCCCCGTCAGGAACCCGAACGCCCGAGGTCGTCCCGTTCCAGGTGAACACCACGTCACGGGTAAAATCGACTTCGGAGAGGTCCGGCAGCTCGCCATATTCGGCCTTGAGCACACGCACATCGTCGAGCTTGAGTTGCTTTTGAACGTCGGTGACCCAACCGGCCCCAAACGATTCCCAGGTCAGCATGTCGACGCCGCGTGCGCCCAGCATGCCCCACAGCGCCATTTCCACGGCGCCCGTATCCGATGCCGGCACGATGCCGATCAGATAGTCTTCGGGAACCTCGAGCAGCTCGCGCGTCAATTCGATCGCGCGCTGAATGCGGGCCTTGGCCGGCTTGGCCCTGTGGGACCGCCCCACCAGCGCACCCGAAAGCGCCTCAACCGTCCACCCGGGACGCTTGGCGCAAGGACCTGACGAAAAATTGGGATTTTCCGGACGCACAGCCGGCTTCGCCACTTCGGTGGCGGCAGAAATATCTGTCATGTTGCTCCATCCTTACAGATGGGCGTCCCTCGTTGGGGAGGGATGGCCCGCAGCCCGTATAGAGGAGGACGGGGGCGGTTGGCAAGGGGGCTCGTCGCTTGCGAGCTTAGATCGACGCTCGCTCCGCTCTTGCCCCCCAGCCTGCCTCTCTCGCCCCTCCTGCGGCTCCGTCACCACCACCAACCTCACCCCACCGTCATCTTCGGGCTTGACCCGGGGATCTGCAGCGCTGCCATTGAGCACCGCAGAAGTGATACGTGTGGCCTCTCACCGTTCCCCAACCCTTCACCGGCTGCCCAATGCAGCGGATCCCCGGGTCAAGCCCGAGGATGACGCGGGGGGCGGATACGCGCGTGAGAAAACTCATCCATGCCTCTCCCCCATTGTCATTCCGGGATTTATTCCCGGAATCCATCATGATGAGCCCCCACACGCCTCAGCCGCAAAGAAACTTATCCCCGCACCCACAACCTCCCCCATACTGCCCTCACGAACCCGCGCATATGGACGCAAGCGCAACGAACGTTTGGGCGGGGTCGGTCCGGGTTCCTTGCGGGTCGCCGCAGGGAAGGCCCAAACGTCACAAGCGCCGGACGGCGTGAACCGGCCGCCTGATCTCGGTTTCGAGGCTGGCGCGATTTTGCTAACGCCGTCGTACTCTCGAAAGGGAGAGGGGATTGACCCTAGCCTTCTGAAGGGCGACTAAGCCAAAAACCCCGGTCATGAACGGCGAAGCTGGCTTCGCTTACTACCACAATCGGATGAAGCTTGCTTCGCCGTTCATCGCCCACCCTTGTCCCCGAGGCCCATGGCCGTCGGCCGCTTCTGCGCACCCGGACTCTTAAGATTATCCCGGACGAGCGCAGCGAGGACCCCGGCGCACCATTGCGCCGCCCCGCCGGAGGGCCAGCGCAGCGCATAGGTCCGGCTTTGGGACCGTCTAGCGCGAAGCGGTACGGCCCGTGAGGCAAGGGAAACAACCGCGCGCCGTGAAACAAAACTAATGCCTCAGCCCCGGCGCCTCCTGCCCGGTGCTTTCCACATATTCGCGATACCCGCCGCCGAAGGTCCGCACGCCCTCGGGAGAAACCTCGAGCACCCGGTTGGACAATTCAGCCAGGAAATGCCGGTCGTGCGACACGAACAGCATCGTGCCCTCGTAATTGGAAAGCGCCTCGATCAGCATCTCCTTGGTCGCGATGTCGAGGTGGTTGGTGGGCTCGTCCAGAACAAGGAAATTGGGGGGATCGAACAGCATCATGGCCATCACCAGCCGCGCCTTCTCCCCACCCGAAAGCACCCGGCATTTCTTTTCAACATCGTCGCCGGAAAACCCGAAACACCCCGCCAAAGCCCGCAGCGGCGCCTGGCCCGCTTGCGGGAATTCGCTTTGCAGCATCTCAAAGATCGACTTGTCCCCGTCCAGCACATCCATGGCATGCTGGGCGAAATAAGCCATCTTGACCGACGGTCCCCGAGCCACCGATCCCGTATCCGGCTCAGCGGCCCCGGTCACCAGTTTGAGGAGTGTCGATTTGCCCGCGCCATTGACCCCCATGATCGCCCAGCGCTCCTTGCGCCGCACATGAAAATCGAGGCCATCATAAATGGTCTTTTCGCCATATGTCTTGGCAACGCCCTTCAATACCGCCACGTCCTCGCCCGAACGCGGGGCGGGGCGGAATTCGAACACCACCTTTTGCGCCCTCTTGGGTGGCTCGACCCGGTCGATCTTGTCGAGCTTTTTCACCCGGCTTTGTACCTGTGCAGCGTGGCTCGCCCGCGCCTTGAACCGCTCGATGAACTGGATTTCCTTGGCCAGCATCGCCTGCTGGCGCTCGAACTGGGCCTGCTGGTTCTTGTCGGCAATGGCGCGCTGGGCCTGATAGAATTCATAGTCGCCCGTATAGGAGGTCAGCGTGCCGCCATCGATCTCGATGATCTTGTTGACCACCCGGTTCATGAACGCCCGGTCGTGCGACGTCATCAGCAGAGCGCCGGAGAAATTCTTGAGGAACTCCTCAAGCCAGATCAGGCTTTCAAGATCGAGATGGTTCGACGGCTCGTCGAGCAGCAGCACATCGGGCCGCGCCAGAAGGATCTTGGCCAGCGCAACCCGCATTTTCCAGCCGCCCGAGAGCGCCCCCACGTCGCCATCCATCATGGCCTGGGAAAATCCAAGCCCGTCGAGCACCTCGCGCGAGCGGCCATCCAGCGCGTAACCGTCGAGTTCCTCGAACTGCTCGGTCACCTCGCCATAGCGCGCGATGATCGCATCCATCTCGTCGGCCTTGTCGGGGTCGCCCATATCGGCTTCGAGCTGCCGCATCTCTGCGGAAAGCGCCGCCACGGGTCCGGCTCCGTCCATGGTTTCAGCCACCACCGAGCGCCCCGCCATCTCGCCCACATCCTGGGAAAAATATCCGATGGTCGTTCCGCGATCGATGGACACCTGTCCCTCATCGGGGCCCTCTTCGCCGGTTATCATGCGAAACAGCGTGGTCTTTCCCGACCCGTTCGGCCCCACCAGCCCGATCTTTTCGCCTTTCTGGAGCGCAGCCGAGGCTTCGATGAAAACGATCTGCTTCCCGTTCTGCTTGCCGATATTTTCAAGACGGATCATGAGGGTGCTTCCAACAAAGACAAGGCCGCCCCCGTAAGAGCGGCCAATTCAGTCTGCCGTAAATCATTTTGCGGCGATCAGTGCAAGGGCACGCTACACCGCACCCATGCCGGCAAAATGGCTGCCAAGGAAATAGGGCCAGACGATTATCGCCAGGACGCCAGTCCAGAAATTGAGTTCCAGAAAGCCGATGGTGAACAGCCAGCCGACAAACCACAGCATGCCGACGCCGGAGTGCTGTTCGATCTTGATGCGTCTATCCATTTGGAAATCCCCCGATGCAAGAATGCATCAAAGAGATGGGGGATTTTCCCGCTATTGCAATATGCCGGTCTTATAGAGTGCGATCCGTACGCCATTGTTATCGATGCTGCTGCCGGTTTTTTCAAAAATCAGCCCCGTCGCTCGCGCCAGAGCTGGGTCAGCCGTCACCAGTCCCAGCCGCCAGCCGGAAAATCGCGTGCGCATGACCGTGCCCAGCGCGCCATAAAGCGGGTAGAGCTTTTTCCGGTCTCCGATGCGCAAGCCGTAGGGTGGATTGACGATCACCAGACCCACGGGCCCCTTGGGCGGCTCCAACTCGTTGATGGGGGTTTGCGCAAAGCGCGTGACCGAACTTACTCCCGCCCGATCTGCATTGGCTAAACTCATCCGGATCGCACCGGCATCCCTGTCGCTGCCGCAAAAGAGGAAAGGCGATGTACTGCTGCCCGATTGGGCTTTCATGGCCATCCACGCGTCGGGATTAAAGCGCGCCAGATGCTCGAATGCAAAGCCGCGTGCCCGGCCGGGCTTAAGCCCCAACGCCCACTCTGCCGCCTCGATCACGAAGGTTCCCGACCCGCACATGGGGTCGAGCACCGGCTCGTTGCCGCTATATCCGCATTCGCGCAGCAACAGTGCCGCTGTGGTTTCCCGCATCGGCGCCTTGTTGACTTCGAGTTTATGTCCGCGCCTGTGCAATCCCTCACCGGATGTATCGATGCTGATCGTGCACAGATCGTTGTCGATCCGCACCAGTACACGCACCGCGGCATCGCTTTGGATAGGCGCCCCCAACTCCTGCGCTATTGCCTTTTCAACCCGCTCGGCTGCCGCACCGGAATGATAGATTTTCGACTTCCGGCAACTCGCTTCAACCCGGACCGGAACGTCATTGCGCAGCACATGTCCCCAGGCCACGGCGCGGGACCGTTTATCGAGTTGCGCCAGGTGGCTGGCGCGAAAGCTGTCGATCCGCACCAGAACCCGGCCCGCCCCGCGCAACTCGAGATTGGCGCGCCAGACCTCGCTCCAGCCGCCCGAAATCTCGACGCCCCCCATCACCGGCTTGGGGTCAGAAAATCCGAGCTCGTGGGCTTCACTGCAAAGCGCGGTTTCAAGGCCGGGCGTGGTAACCAGAAAAATAGGGAAATGATCTTTGTCCATGCCTTTCCATATCCGGGCAAACACGCCGAGGCGACCAAATTATCGCCGTGCCGGCGACGCCATAAGATCGAACGGCCCGACAACCAGCGCCTCCAGCGGACCGCGCGCAAAATTGCGCCGCCAGATCACGGCAAACCCCATTGCGACGCCAGTGACCGCAACCACAGACACCATTGCCTCTCCAACGTTTTCGCGCCGCAACACCTGGCCGAAAGCGACAAGCGCGACAAGATGGGCAACGTAAAAGCTCAGCGCCAACTGCCCCAGCGCGACCAATGGCCGACAGATTCGGGGCCAGCGATCAGCGACAATGAGCATCGCGCCGGTCGCGGCGCTTGCCGCTCCAACCGCTCCGATGACCCAAAGCGGCATCTGGCTGTGCGGCGCGTCCGAGAGCAGATGGCGCCAGTCGGCCAGCCCGTCGGGCTCGCCGAAAAACTGCAGACCGGTCGCACTGATCGCTGCGGCGCTGACCGCCGCGGCACCTCCGGCCAGCAGCAATCGCCAGTGACATCGGTCAGACCGCAATTCCAGCCGACCGACCCACATGCCCCACAGCAGTGCCGGAGACCATGTGAGCAGGGGGTATGGCCCGGTGAGCAACAGCCCGCCCATCACGTCAAGCAGGCGATCGCCTACCATCACGGTTTCGCGGCCAACCAAGTCCGGCCATCGCGCACGGATGGCAAAATAGAGCGCCGGCCCGCAGATGGTCATAATCCCGGCAAGGCGGGCCAAAACCCGAGACGGAAGTGTCATCACGACGATCCCCAGCACGTAAAAGATCGCATAGTTATGCAAGATCACCGCGACCCCGTGATCAAGCGTCTGCAGCATCAGGCCGAGCGGAAGGAAAACCAGTGCCACCCAGCCGAGCCGAAGTCTGGCAACAGTCAATTGTTCCGGGCGCATCGCAAGAAGCGATATACCGATCCCGGCGATGAAAACGAAAAGGATCGACGCTCGGCCATGCGGCAGATTGTAGAGGATTTCTGCCAAACTGGTTCGATCACGCGGGCCCACATGAACCATCAGCATGCCCACAACGGCGAGGGCCCGCGCCGCATCGATCCCGCCGATGCGCGCTGTGTGCTGCTGGTATCCCTGATCGTTCATCGGCTTCCGTATTCCACGAGAAAGGGGCGCCCTTCCGGACGCCCCTTGTCAACCCAATTGTCGATCGGCAGTTACTCGACCGCTGGCTCGGTCGGAGCCGCCGGGTCGGTCGTCACCGCAGGATCGGCAGGCACGCCGCCATCCTCGGGTGGAGGCATGTCACACGCGGCAACGGCCAGCATGAGCGGCAGAACCAGAAGGGTAAGAAACTTACGCATTTATTGGTCTCCTTTTCATTCTCAAAACAAAATGGCCGGTGGCAGGAATGGTTCCCATTGGGTACGGCCATCGGCCGGGCATTCTGAAAGCGGCATCGTTTTGACGCTCTCAACAGTGGAAACCAACGATGACAAAAATGTGATCAGCAAGAATCGCCAGTCGATTCAATCGATTATTTCGAAAAGCCCTTGGTGCACCCATGCGCGACTCGACTAATAGTGGCATGGAAAAGGCAGTTTGGCCGGGCCACTTGGTACGCCATCGCCACACTCCGCCACCGTTCTTCAGGGTTTTCCCATCATGATCGCCGCTTCTTCCGACCCGGCCAACAGGCAGCTGGGCAACCTGTTCCAGCCGATCTTTTCGGGCCTGCTTGCGGCATTGGTCGGGTTTGCAAGTTCGTTCGCCATCATCTTGCAGGGCTTCGATGCCGTGGGTGCCACCGCGGCCCAGGCTGCGTCGGGCCTTTTCGCGCTATCTTTGGGCATGGCTCTGGTGGGGGTCACCATGAGCTATATTACCAAGACGCCGCTCTCGATCGCCTGGTCGACGCCCGGCGCCGCACTTCTGATCACAACCGGCGCCGTTCAAGGCGGGTTCCCTGCCGCCGTGGGCGCATTCATTGTCGCCTCGGTATTGGTCGTAGTCGCAGGCTTTTGGCGCCCGTTCGGACGGGCCGTCGCAGCGATCCCCATGCCTCTCGCCAGCGCCATGCTGGCCGGCATCCTGTTCAACCTCTGCCTTGCTCCCGTAAGGGCCGTAGCCGAACTTCCCGCACTGGCCCTGCCCATTGTTCTGGTTTGGGCGGTATGCTTGCGATTTGCGCGCATCTGGGCCGTTCCGGCCGCCGTGGCGGTAAGCGCGGTGATGATTGCCATATCGACCGAGCTTCCGACCGATCTTTTCGCTAGCCCCTGGCCGGCGCCTGTCCTGGTTTTGCCGGTCTTCAATTTCGACGCGATTGTCGGCATAGCTTTGCCGCTGTTCGTCGTGACAATGGCTTCACAGAACATCCCCGGACTGGCCGTCTTGCGGACCAATGGATATCACCCGGACGTCAAGCCGATCTTCATTTCGACAGGCGTCGTCAGCGCCATCGGTGCGCTTATGGGCGGGCAACTCATCAATCTGGCCGCCATCACCGCCGCCTTGTGCGCCGGGCCCGAGGCCCACCCTGACAGGACCAAACGTTACATCGCAGCCATTGCAGCCGGCCTCGCCTATATTCTGTTCGCTCTGGGCGCCGGCATTGCGGTGGCTTTCATTTCCGCTGCTCCGCCAATCCTGATCGAGGCCGTTGCCGGGCTGGCGTTGATCGGCGCCATGGCGAACGCGCTTGTCGGTCTCGTCGCTGACGAAGATTTGCGCTTGCCGGCTGTTTTGACCTTCATAACGGCCGCCTCCGGTCTGTCCCTGCTTGGCATAGGTGCTGCTTTTTGGGGATTGATCGCCGGGGGGGCGTTGCACGTGCTCCTCAAAACAAAAAAGGCGGCCTAGGGGCCGCCCTTCAAACTGTTATTTGCGCAACGCCTAGAAGCGATAGCGGACCGTTGCCCGCAGTTCGTGGATGAGGGCGTGATCGATAGAATAGGGATTGGGCGCCGTGGTGTTTTCCAACCGGTTCATATAGATGCCGCGATACCCCAGATCGGCAACGATCGAGCCGAAATCATAACCGACACCGACCATGCCGGCCGCGGCCAGACTGGTGTTTCCACCCCAGTTGGTAGCCGTTGTCGCGCCCGGCTCGACATTACCCATACGGTTGAACGCAACGCCGGCGCCACCGCCAACATAGCCGAAAGCGCCGCCCGCAGCCGAGAGTCCCATGTCGCCGAGCCCGAAGTCATAATAGACGTTGGCAAGCGCGATGGTGGAACGAAGGTGCAGGTCGTGGCGCCCAAGCGCAACGGGTCCCGCGCCGGTGATGACTGTGGACATTCCGTCATTGTGCAGATGGTCCACTGTCACATCGAAACGCAGCCCGTCGCCGGTCTCGAAGCCGGCACCGATACCAGCGCTATATCCCCAACCGAACCGGTCGATGGAAAACAGCGACGGCGTCTGGCTTGGGTGATTGACCTCGGGAGCCCATGCGGCGTTGCCCCCCACACTGCCACGCAGGTAGAACGAGCCCTTGAGGCCCTCATCGACCGGCGGGACGTAGGGTGGGACATAGTCCTTATAGACAGGATAGTCGTAAGACACCGGATCGGCAGCCATGGCCGCCGTCGACACAAGCGCTGCTGCCACAAGGGCAGCCGAAGCGACCAGCTTTTTCATAGGCGTAAGTTCCCCAAGCATCAAATTCCCTAGAATTACGGGGAATTTAGAGGAACTTCCTTAAAGCGCGCTTAACCGTATGGCTTAACCGTAATGTCCGAAATCAGGCGACCTTACCGATGGCTGCCACGATTTCGCTGACGACCTGGGAAACCAGCGCCGCATCGTCGCCCTCGCCCATCACCCTTATGACCGGCTCGGTGCCCGACTCGCGGATGATCAGACGCCCGGTCTCGCCGAGCCGGATTTCGGCATCGGCAATCAAGGCCCGGACCGATTTGTCATCGAGGGGTTTGCCCTGCTTGTAGCGCACGCTCTGCAGCAATTGCGGAACGGGATCGAACCGGTGGCAGACCTCAGATACCGGCTTGCCCTCCTGCTTGACCACCGAGAGCAACTGCAACGCGGCGACCAGTCCATCGCCCGTCGTCGTGAAATCGGAGAGAATGATGTGGCCCGATTGTTCGCCACCCACATTGAAGCCCTTGCCGCGCATGGCTTCGAGCACATAGCGGTCCCCGACCTTGGTGCGCTCGAGCAGCAGGCCTTGCGCTTCGAGATAGCGCTGAAGCCCCAGATTGGACATTACCGTGGCGACGATCCCGCCGCCCGCGAGCTGGCCGCGCTGATGCCAGGAGGTCCCGATAACGGCCATTACCTGGTCGCCATCGACCATGTTGCCTTTTTCATCGACGATGAGCACACGGTCCGCATCGCCGTCCAGCGCGATGCCGATATCGGCCCGCAGCTCGCGAACCTTTTCGATCAGCGCCCCTGGCGCCGTGGAACCGCATCCATCATTGATGTTGTAGCCGTCGGGCGAAATGCCGATGGAGATGACTTCTGCGCCCAGCTCCCACAGCACTTCGGGTGCTGTCTTGTACGCGGCGCCGTTTGCGCAATCGACAACAACCCGCAGTCCGGTAAAATCCATATCGCGCGGCAGTGTGCGTTTGGCGTATTCGACGTAACGGGTGCGGGCTTCTTCGACACGGCGGGCTCGGCCCACTCTCGTGCCCCGCGCCAAACGGGGTGTGAGGTCGGAATCGATAAGGCTTTCGATCTCGGCTTCGAAACCGTCGGAAAGCTTGTATCCATCGGGCTTGAAGAGCTTGATCCCGTTATCATCGAACGGGTTATGGGATGCCGAAATCATCACACCGACATCTGCCCTGAGCGAGCGGGTCAGCATGGCCACGGCCGGCGTCGGCATCGGGCCGAGCAGCAGCACATCCATGCCTACGGCGGTAAAGCCGGCGGTCAGCGCATTCTCGATCATATATCCCGATCGGCGGGTGTCCTTGCCGATCACCACCCTGTGGGCATAATCGCCGCGCGTGAACGCAAGCCCGGTCGCCATGCCGACCTTGAGCGCCAGTTCCGGGGTCAGCTTTGGACCGTTGGCCAGACCACGGATGCCGTCGGTGCCGAAATATTTGCGAGCCATGGGAAATGTTCCGATTGTTCAACAGCGGGCCAAAGTATACCGCCCATCGTGCAAAAAAAAGGCAAACACGCTGACGCGGTAAAAGAGCCCCGAGTCAGGTCCGCTTTTCGAGGGCGAGGAAGCGGTAGGTATTGACCGTGGCAAAGGCTTCCGGTGAGCGGTAATCGGCCTTGAGACGGGCGACGATGTTTTCGCGCTCCGATTTCGGCACGAACAGGCCATAGGCCATTTTGAGGAACCAATAAAGGATCGGCCGCTTGTTCGAGAGCAGCCCACGCACCTGATCGACCGTCGGGGCAACGAACCCGCGATAGACATTCTGGTCTATGGCCATGGTTTGCGCGGCGGCCAGGGTTACGTCCTCGTTTTCAGCGATGACAAAACCGGCCCGTTCGATAGCATCGACAAACTCCGAATAGCGATGCCCGCCGCCGGGCTGCCTGTCCCCCTGATAGGCATCGGATCGGAAACAGTCCGCGATTATCACCCGACCGTTGGGCGCGAGGATATGTTTGAGCTTGGCGAGGCTGGTTTCGAGATCGACATACTGGAAGCTCTCGGAAAACATGCAGACATCGAATGGACCTTCGCCGGAAAAGTCCTCGAACTTCGTCTCATGAACACGCGCATTGGGACCGAGCTTTTCTGCCGCCACTTCGGCCTGCAAATGGCTCGGCGTGATCATTTCGACGGTGTAGCCCTTGTCGAGCAGCAGCTTGGCCATCTCGCCGGTGCCGCCGCCTATGTCGAGAAGGCGGGCGGGGGCCGGTGGGATCAGGGCGAGAAGCTTATCGACATAGCGCTCCTGCGCCATACGCAGCTGGGGGATGTTGGGGCGCTCGCCAGGTTCCCAAAGACCGTAGTGGAGCCAAGGACTGTCGGCAAAGGTCTTGGCGACATAGACATAGAGGTCCAGTCCTTCGGTCTTGGTATCGATCTTGGCCACGCGCTGCTTCTCCATCAAAGATGCTTCTCGGTACCCAAGAGCGCGCTTCGTGACAAGAGGCGCCGGCCACAGGCGGCTTGCCGCGTTCTAGAAATCCTCCCATTCGGAGCTGATCGCCGCATTGCCATCCACCTGATAAGCGCGCCGCGATGCCGCAACCGTCGGGCGGGCCACGGGCGCTGGTTCGTTGTCGGTCACGGTGAACACCGCAGCGATACGGTCGAGTTCGACAGCCTGGCCTTCGGTCTGCTCAACCGCCGCGTTGGTCTGTTCGACCAGAGCGGCATTGTGCTGGGTCATTTCGTCCATCTGCCGAACCGCGCCGTTCACCTCCTCGATAGCCGAGGATTGCTCGGATGCCGCCTTGGCGATCTCTTCGATGACAGCCGAGCTGTCTTCTGCCCCCTGCAAAATATCGAGCAGCCGGGCCGCGGCCTGTTCGACGAGCCGGGAGCCCACGGCCACTTCGGCGGCGCTGGTTTCAATCAGCGCCTTGACCTCTGCCGATGCATCGGCTGCCGACTGGGCGAGCCGGCGCACCTCGATCGCGACAACCGCAAAGCCCTTGCCCGCTTCACCGGCCCGTGCCGCTTCCACCGATGCGTTAAGCGCCAGAAGGTTGGTCTGGAACGCGATATCATCGATCATGCCGATGATGTTGGAGATCTTGGCCGAGGAGGCGGAAATGCGCTCCATGGCCTTGTTGGCCTCACCCATGACCGTGCCGCCTTCGCTGGCGCTGGCCGAAAGTGAGCGCGCCTTGTCGGCTGCTGTTCGCGCCTGTCTCGCGCTGGCGACAACCGCTCCGGAAAGCTGCTCCATGGCGGCGGAGGTCTCCTCGATGGTCGCGGCCTGCTTGGTGGTGCGGTCGGCCAGATCGTTGGCGCCGGTGAGCAGTTCACTGGTTGCGGTCTTGACCGCGCCCGAGGTCGATTTGAGGCGGGAGACGATATCGACCAATTGCTCGAGCGTCTTGTTGTAGGCCTGCCGCAGCGCTTCGTACTGTCCGGTGAAATGAATAGCCCCTAGATTTCTGGACGCCTTCTTCCCTAAATTTGAGGCAAGGAGGCCATGATGCGGTCTGGCAATTTCAGTGATGAGTTCAAGCGTGATGCGGTCGCGCAGATTACCGAGCGGGGATACCCCGTTGCGGAGGTTTCGAAGCGTCTCGGCGTGAGCCCGCATTCGCTCTATGCTTGGAAAAAGAAGTTCTCTAAGCCCTCGGGATCGGACGATGTGGATCAAACAGCAGAGATCCGGCGACTGAAGAAGGAACTGGCGCGCGTCACCGAGGAGCGCGACATCTTAAAAAAAGCCACCGCGTATTTCGCCAAGGATGCAAAGTGAGATACGCGTTCATTGCCGAGCATCGCCAGCAGTTCACGGTTCGGGCAATGTGCCGTTGCCTGCGCATCCGACCCAGCGGTTTCTACGCGTGGCTGAAGAATCCGCTGAGCAAGCGGGCGTTGGAAGATGCACGTCAGACGGAGCTCATCAGCAATGCCTGGAAGGAAAGCGGCAGGGTCTATGGCTACCGCAAGCTCCATGACGACCTTCTCGATCAGGGAGAGACCAGTTGTGCCAACCGCATTGCTCGTCTTGCGAGGCTTGCCGGGATCAAGGCGCAGATCGGCTACAAGCGACGGCCCGGCTCCTATGGCGGCAGGCCCTCGATCGTGGTCGACAATACCTTGGCCCGCCAGTTCGATGTGGAGGCTCCAGACAGGGCGTGGGTGACCGACATCACCTACATCAGAACCCAGGAAGGCTTTGCCTATCTGGCCGTTGTCATCGACCTGTTCTCACGTCGTGTCATCGGCTGGTCAATGCACAGCCGCCAGACAACCGACGTCGTGTTGCAGGCTTTGCTCATGGCAGTGTGGCGTCGAAAGCCCAAGAACAAGGTCCTGATTCATTCCGACCAGGGTTCCCAGTTCACCAGCATGGACTGGGCAGCATTTCTCAAGCATCACAATCTTGAGCATTCAATGAGCCGACGGGGGAATTGCCACGACAACGCTGTGGCAGAAAGCTTCTTCAATCTGCTCAAGCGTGAGCGGATACGGCGCAGAACCTATCGAACACGCCAAGAGGCAAGGCAGGACGTGTTCGACTACATCGAAATGTTCTACAACCCAAAACGAAAGCACGTCCGGAACGGGATGCTGTCACCCGTCGAGTTCGAACGACAGCAGGAAAACTAACCCGAGGGTGTCCACGAAACTCGGGGCTATTCACCCCAAGCTCTTTCAAGACTTCTACCCGCACATGCCCGTCGAGCAGTAGATACTTGTTCGGCGTCTCCTTATCGATTGACACGACGGGGAATTCGACAAGGCCAATTTCTCGAACCGAGGATAGGATCTTAAGGTATTTCTGGCTCTTCTTTCTCACATCAGGCACAACATGGAGCGGAATGAGGTCGCTCAAACGGATCGATCTTATCTCGTTTTCGAAAGCGCTAATCACCGAACCAACTGAGGCAGTTGCCATCACGCGATCTCCCCTTTCCTAATCCTGTTTGAAAGGTTCTTAGGCAGGGTCGAGAGCCCCTCCGCTTCCAGAATATCGTGAAATCGCTCGTCCGAGAGGAGCTCCCGCAGGGCGTGGGTGACAAAGAGGAGTCGGTTCTTGGCAGCTTCGGCTTTGCGGATCAGGATGCGCTTGCGATCCGTGTCCTGCTGATAGGCTCGGAGGAGCGATGCGGCCGAGGTGGCCTTTTGGGCAAGATGCACCCTTAGTCCCTTACCCCGGCGCCGTCTGTTCTCGACGAGCCGCTTGGCGATGAGCAGCTTGCGCCCCCGCAGCTCCTTTCTCTCATAGGCTTTCTGGAGCGCATCCTGAACGTCCTCGTCGGGTACGGTTGCGATGTCGACCGCCACCGAGAGCGGCAACTGCTCGGCCTCGACGGCTCTCAGTAGCCGCTGCTCATTCTGGGCCAGGAGCCGAGCAATTCCGCGTACATACTCGACCGACAAATTGGTCTTTTTGGCGATCTCCGCATCGGTATAGTGGCGTTCTTTCATACCCCCGATATCACGCAAAAGATCCAAGGCGTTGTGCTGTCGGCGCGCGCAGTTCTCGACGAGGCTCTTGATCAACACTTCTTCCTCACTTGCCTCAATTATGATGGCCGGGATCTCCGACTGTCCGAGGGTTTTGTAGGCTTCGACACGCCCCTGTCCGCAGACGAGGTTAAAGGCCGGCTCATCGCCAGCATGGTGGTTGATCGCCACCGTGATTGGCCGCTTGAGCCCGATTTTTTCGATGCTTTCGACCAGCTCGCGGAATGACTTCTTGTTTCGCGTGCGCGGATTAATCACGCGGATGTTTGCAATGGGCAGGATGGTTACTACGTTTGGCGTCACGTCCATGACATGGCCTCGCTTAGCTTCGCCCGCTCCGCCAAACTGAACAGTGAATCGAGCGTATTAAATAGATAGGCGTCTATTGCGATGCCGTTCGCCTCAGCGGTGCGAACGACATCATCTGTGATCTCGGCGGTAGGGACGATGAGGTAGTCCCTGATCGAATGATTGTCGTGGTTCATGCGAACCGCCACAGTGATGTCGGGGTCTCGTCCTCGATCGAAGCGGATCTTCCAACGGAGCGAACCTGCTGGAGTCGTCGAACAGCGGACGATCACGATCGACACCGTGAATTCATCGTTGACACGCAACAACCCAGACAATGGATCGGCGATGACCGTGGTCGCCTCCAATGCGGCGATCCGTTCAATTGTTTGCTTGACGATTTCAGGGTGCATCGCCCGCAGGCGTCTATTGGTTTCAATATACCGATAGTCTCGATCGGGGGTATATCCAACTAGGTCCTGTTGACAAAGTCTTTTAGCCACCTGCGGATGGCTGCAAGGTTGAGGAAGCTTGCGAATGACAGAGCCGTTTTCTCATACCGGGTGCCGATGCGACGCATGTGCTTGAGATACCCGAACATGCGCTCGATGCGGTTGCGGTCTCTGTAACGGGAGAAGTCGCAGGGAATATGAACCTTGCGATTGGCCTTTGGCGGGATGACTGGCAAGATGCCCTGTAGCAGCAGGGCTTCTCGAACAGCATCGCCGTCGTAGCCCTTATCGGCCAGAAGTGCCTTTGGCTTGTTGACCGGCAGGGCCATGAGTTCGCCGACCGCGCCATAGTCCGAGGCTTGCCCGCCTGTCAGGACAAAGCCAAGAGGGCGTCCCTGATTGTCACAGCGGGCGTGGATTTTGCACGTAAAGCCGCCGCGTGATCGACCAAAAGCCTCCTTGTGAGTCCCCCTTTTGCGCCGGCTGCCGATACATGGCCCCGAACTGTGGTGCTGTCGATCATATGCTGCCAGTCATCGGTCAGCCCCATCTGGACCAGCGTTTCAAGGATGGCATCCCAGACGCCCTGTTCGGCCCAGCGCCGGAACCGGACATAGACAGAGTTCCACTTGCCGTAGCGCTCATGCATGTCGCGCCAGGGGCAGCCAACCCGCAGCACATGCAGCATGCCGTTGAGAAAACGCCGATTATCATGAGCAGGGCGGGATTTCCGTCCGCGCTCTGTGGGCAAGAACCCTTCGATTACTGCCCACTCTTCATCGGTCAGATCGCCGCGTGCCATCATCGCTCCCCATAAAGAGGAGTGTTGAATCAGACTTCACCTGATTTGGGAATCCACTTTGTCAACACGACCTAGCGAATAGGCGCGGATGAGACTACCAAAACGACTGGCATAGGCACTGCTCGATGGGCATCCTGGTGCCTCGTCAATAATGAGCCCGGAAAGCGAACCCCGGCGCTTGAAGAGCTTGTCAAGGATGGCCAACATTTGCGCATCGCTGATGCGGGCAGAGCGTTCCTGAATGATCGCCTGCGCTCGCTCAAACGTGGCCCGATCGACTATTGCATCAAACACCCCTTCCGCGCGTACCCAGATTGAGGGGTCGTTCTTTACGTGCTTTTTCTTGAGCTTGCAGGAGCGTCGGTTCCATACATTGTTCCCGATATATTTCTCATTAATCAGCACTTGATGAACGGTCCCACGCGTCCAGGCCCGGCCCAGATCAGTCAGCACCCCCTGTCTGTTGAGGTCCAGCGCGATTTCGACCTCACTACGCTCGTCCTCGACGAAGCGCCTATAGATCGTCCGAACGATCTCGATTTCGTCGGGCGGCCCCGGCACCAGAATAACGCGATCCGTCTGAAGGCTTTTTTGATCGTTGCGGTTGAGCAATGTTTTAGGGTTACGTTCTCGATCGACTAGCAACCGCCGTAGACCAAAGCCTGCGGGGCCGCCTTGCCGGAAGCCCATGCTGATCAGCCGAGTTTGGCCTGCAAAAACCTTTACCGACAAAACGCGGCTATGCTCAGCCGCCATTGACCGCTTGAGTGTTTTGAGAACGTCTGATCCGATGCTGCCGTCATTGACGAATTGCTCTGCGCAATACTCGACGCGTACACCAGCGACATGACATCGAAATTCGTAGGAGGCACTCTCGTCGATATTCTGGAACCGCCCCCACCGGGAGACATCGTAGACGAGCACAACGTCGAAACCAGCCCCACCGCTTTCGACGTCCCGCAGCAATTGTTGAAGGCCGCTTCTACCTTCAATATTGAGCCCGCTGCGCCCAGCATCCTCATAGGTTTTGACAATCGCATAGCCTGCCAAATCGGCAAACTGCCGGATCGCATCCTTTTGATTGTCTGTTGAATATTCCTGATGGTCGGTGGACATGCGCACATATTGCGCCGCCCTAGTTCTCACCGGGAGATCACTGTCTATCGGATCTAAGCCAAACGCAGACCGCATCGCCGCAACCACATTAAATAATGCGCGAAAAGCGAGCCCCAAACCCTTCGAGAAGGGTTGATCCAAGCAGTTAACTTAGCGGATGGCGGTCTATTGAACAATAGTACCTGATAGCCCTTGGTATTAGACCGCACCGTTGCCCCGCATGGCGCCGATCCTGGCTCTACTGAACGAAGCCGTGGGCCAAATGAAAAATCAATTCTCTGGTGCGTCGGACACTCATGCGCGCAGGGCGTACGTCATTCCTGCTTCGATGAGTGAATTCTGTTTGGACTTATCTATACCCCCCGGGTCGAACCCGAGGATGACGATGGCGGTGGCGCTTTTGTCCAACAAAAAAGGCCGCCTGAGGCGACCTTTCAAGAGAACGGGGAGCCCCTTACTCGACCCGTGTCGCCGGGTCTCCATCCGCTGCCGCGGCAAGTTGGGCGGGTAGAATGTCGAGCAGATAGCCCAGCGACAGCGGCGTCTGCCAGCTCATGGCCGCGTAAGCCAGGCCATTGCCGTCATCGAGCCACACCGAGCGGCCCTGCTTGGCGATGTCGAGGCTCTGATAGACCGGCATCGCTTCAACGATCCCCTGTTCGGAATTGGCGGGGTCGCCGATCGGCCAGACGGCAACGTCCATCTCCAGCAGATCCATGTTTTCCGGGCTGATGGTGATGCGATTGTCCGCCTCGGCGAGGTCTGCGAGTTGGGGCGGAAACACCAACCCCAGATCGACCAGGAACTTGCTGGCCAGATCGTTCGGCCCCCAGGCGGTAAAATTGGGCTCTTCATAATAGATATTGGTGCCGGTCATGCCCTCGAGCTCGGGATACTCGGACCGAACCCGGGCATAGCGCTCGTCGAAACCGGATATGATTTCGTCTGCCTTGTCGGTCGTGCCCGAGGTTGCAAGATCGATGACCTTCAACTCCTCCTGCCATGGTGCAGACCAGGCTTGGAAACCGGCAGGCGAGGCGATGACCGGCGCGATCTCTGAGAGACGTGCGTAGTCTTCCTCTTCCAACCACCAATAGGTGGCGATGATGAGGTCCGGATTCTGGGCAAGCACCCATTCGTAATTGATGCCGTCACCATCCATGATCTCGGGTTCGGCACCAAGCGCCTCCCGCTCATCGTCGGCCCAGGACCAGGTGGCGAACGGCTTGCCGCCGAACCATTCCCTGACGCCGACCGGCGCGACACCGAGCGCGTAAAGGAAATCCTGCTCATGCAGGCCCACCGAAACGACACGCTGGGGTTCGGACGGGACGGTGGTGGAGCCGTAATAATGATCGACGCTTACGGGAAAGGTCTGGGCGGCGGCGGGCCCGGCCAGCAGGGCTGCGGCGGCAAGGCTGGTTAAAACGATTTTCAGCATCGATGCGTCCTCCAAGATCGGTGCCGCCTCAATATATTTATGACTAAAATAATCAAGTTAAAAGTGCCCACGATGCAAAAAGGGCTGCCCGGAGGCAGCCCTTGGTTTTTGATGGATGTCGGAATGGAGATCAGGTACCCGGCTGGGGTTCGAGCCCGGCATCGGGTTCGCCTTCCTCACCACGCTTCTTGTGCGCCTTTCCGGCTTTGGGCACGCCGGTGGATTTGGGCGTATTGTCGTTGTCGATGTCGCGGACGGGCTGCTTGCCCTCCATCAGGCCGCGCAATTCGTCACCGGTCAGGGTCTCGTATTCGAGAAGCGCCTGAGCGACGGTTTCGAACTTGTCGACATTTTCCCGGATCATGGTGCGGGCCGCCAACTCGCCGTCTTCGACGAGCTTGCGCACTTCCTCATCGATCAGCTTGGCGGTTTCATCCGACATGTGCTGGGACTGGGTCACCGAATGACCAAGGAAGACTTCCTGGTCGTTCGATTTGTAGCGCACCCGGCCGAGCTTCTCGCTCATGCCCCATTCCATGACCATCGAGCGGGCCAGATTGGTCGCCATCTGGATATCGCCCGAGGCGCCGGAGGTGACCTTTTCGGGACCGAACTTGTAGATCTCGGCCTCGCGGCCGCCGAACAGCATGGCCAGACGCGCCACCGCCTTTTCGCGGGAGAACGAATAGCTGTCCTTTTCGGGCAGGGTCATCACCATGCCCAGCGCACGACCGCGCGGGATGATGGTGGCCTTGTGGATCGGGTCAAGCTTGCCCACCAGCATCAGGTTGATCAGCGCGTGGCCGGCCTCGTGATAGGCGGTGAGCTTTTTTTCATCATCGGTCATGGCCATGGTGCGACGCTCGGCGCCCATCATGATCTTGTCCTTGGCGTCCTCGAATTCGGCGTGGGTCACGAACCGCTTGTTGCGGCGCGCGGCCAGCAGCGCGGCTTCGTTGACGATGTTCATCAGATCCGCGCCCGAAAAGCCGGGAGTGCCGCGAGCCAGAACCTTCAAATCCACATCGGGAGCCAGCGGCACCTTGCGCACGTGAACCTTGAGGATGCGTTCGCGCCCGGCCACGTCGGGATTGGGCACGACGACCTGGCGGTCGAAACGGCCCGGACGCAGCAGCGCGGGATCGAGAACGTCAGGACGGTTGGTCGCCGCGATCAGGATGATGCCTTCATTGGCTTCAAAGCCATCCATCTCGACCAGCAACTGGTTGAGCGTCTGTTCGCGCTCGTCATTGCCGCCACCGAGCCCGGCGCCACGCTGGCGGCCGACAGCGTCGATTTCGTCGATGAAGATGATGCACGGCGCGTTCTTTTTGGCCTGCTCGAACATGTCGCGCACGCGGGACGCGCCGACACCGACGAACATTTCCACGAAATCCGAACCCGAAATCGTAAAGAACGGCACATTGGCCTCGCCGGCCACCGAACGGGCGAGCAGCGTCTTACCGGTACCTGGAGGGCCGACAAGCAGCACGCCGCGCGGAATGCGGCCGCCCAGCCGCTGGAACTTGCCCGGATCGCGCAGGAATTCGACGATTTCCTCAAGGTCCTGCTTGGCTTCCTCGACACCGGCCACGTCCTCGAACGTCACCTTGCCCGAGGATTCGGTGAGCATCTTGGCGCGCGATTTGCCAAAGCCCATGGCGCCGCCGCGGCCCCCGCCCTGCATCTGGCGGATAAAGAAGAACCACACGGCGATCAGAACGATGAACGGCAGCCAGCTCGAAAGCAGGATCGACCAGAAGGGCGAACCTTCAGGCGCGCGCGCCGTGATCTGGACGTTCTGGTTCTCGAGCCGCTCAACGATATTGGCACCTTCGGGGATGGTCACCTCGAACCGTGTGCCTTCGTTTGTTCTGCCCTGAACCGTATCGTTGATGATGGTGACTTCGGCGATCCGGCCATTGTCGATGTCATTTACGAACTGGCTATAGGTCCGCTCCACCGTCGAGACGGTTCGGGTCGAGGACTGGAAAACCTGAAACAGCCCCAAGAGCATGAAAAGGATAACCAGCCATATGGCCAAGTTCCGAAAGTTTCCGTTCATCAATCCTGTCCTGGTCGGGCCTTGCCCTTAAGGTTGCAGCCGCCCCTTTTCTGGGGCCGCGCGGCACACGACGTGCCATAATTGTTGAGGCCGAATGTAAGGCTGTCATTCGGGCGATACAAGGGCAACAGGCCCGTCCGGTGGCCGATTGCCGCAGTTTCCAGCCTATGAGGTTAACGGGATCTGCGTCACTGAAAACCCCTCGCCGACCTCAAGGCTGCCGATGGCGGCAATTTCGCCCCGCCGGTCGCGAAGAAGCGGCGCCGTGCGCAGACCGGCGACCGGGCCCGACAGCGCCTTGCCCGTCAGCTCCTTGAAGGCCTTGCGGGTCAAACCCGTCGCAGGCCCGATGGTTCCGGCCTTTGCCGCTGCGACGACGAAACGGCCGTCCCAGACAAGGGTTTCGCCCGGGGAGAGACTGGCCGTCGGCAGCCCCACCCGTCCGGCCTCACGATGGATCACGATTGTGTTTGCATCGGCCAGAACACGGGCGCCCGCAAGGGTGGCCGTGAAATGCTCGCCGGCGGCTACCCGCCCGGCCAAAGCTTCGATGCGGGAAAGAAAAAACGAGTGGCCTCCCGAGGCCGCGGCCAAAAGCCTCTCGATAACGCGAACCTTTATCTCAGGGTCGGCAGTTTCAATCGCTGTGCGATCGATCCGCACGATTCCCAGGGGATCGAGCGCGCCATGCCGGGTGATGAACCTATCGGCCTCACGGGCGGCGAAAGCATCGATGCGCTGAAGCCGTTCGGCCATTTTGCTCAAACGATCCGGTCCCAGCCCGAGTTCGGCAAGGCCCGGCAGCGCGTCGCGCCAGCGGGTGCGCTCATAGGCACGATCGGTGTTGGAGGGATCTGAGGCCGGCGACAATCCGGCCCGCGCCACCAGCGTCGCCAGCGCTTCGGGGGGCACCCCGAGTAGCGGACGGAAAACCGAAACTGCCTCGACGTTCGAAAATGTCCGTATTCCGCCCAACCCCGAAACCCCGCTGCCATGGGCGAGCCGCATCAGGATTGTTTCGGCCTGATCGCGCTGGTGGTGGGCGGTGAGCAGGATTTCGGCTCCGTCGGCTTCCATCGCCTGCCCGATCAGTCCGTAGCGGGCGCTTCGCGCTGCGCTCTGCTTGCCTGTCACCGGCTTGTCGCCAGTCCAGACCAGCGAACGGCACGAAAGACCAAGCTTTTCGGCCTCGGCAACCACCATCGCCGCTTCCGCCCGCGCTTCGGGCCGCAAGCCATGGTCGACCGTATAGACAATGGCCTTGGGCTTTCTGCCGCTCCAGGCCGCATACAGCAGCATCAGCGCAAGCGAATCGGCCCCGCCCGAGACGGCGAGGCCAATGGTTTTCCGATCGGCAATCGGAGCGAAGAGCCCCGCGGGGTCAAGCCCGCACAGCGCGATGTCGGCCGGTGTCAGCACCCCGCCCGCGCCTGCTCGGCCGTCACCCGGTCCTTGAAGGCCTGAGTGGAGTCCGGATAGCGGCGCAGCACCTCGCCATAGGTCCGGCAGGCGGTATCGAACTCCCCGGCCCCATGCAGTGCAACCCCAAGGCTGAACAGCAGATCGGGCGCCCGGGTCGATGTCGTGTAGCTCTCAAACCCTTCGAGCAGCACTTCGGCCGCTTCGCCATAGGCAGCGCGCTCGATCAGCGTTTCACCCAACCAGTAGGTCGCATCCGGCGCCTGCTGGTGGTCGGGGAAGGTCTCGATGAACTGGCGGAACTGGTTTTCCGCAAAAGCGTATTCACCGCGCACCACAGCGTCATAGCCCGCCTGATACTGCGCGTTCGCATCGCCATCCTCGAGGGGGATCGCATTGGGATCGAAACTGAGATCGAGCGGTTCTGAGGGCGATGTGCTGCCCAGCTCGCCCTCCGGCGGGCCAAGCACAACGCCATCGGAGCTCTCAGGGCTCGGCTCCTGTCCGAACACATCACTGGCATAGAGGTTGTCCTCGCCGCCCGTTTCGCTGCCATCCATGAGGTCGGAATCGCCCACGAGCGGGTCGATAACGGTGGCTGCGCCGGGCTGCGGCTCGACCTGGGACTGGGGCTCCTGCGGCAACCGATCGGCAGGCGTATCGCCGCCGGAGGTGGTTACCGCATCAGTTTCCCCCAGGCTCCCGCCCTCCAGCTGCTGGAAGCGGTACTCATTGTCTTCCTGGGTGCGCTCAAGCAGGCTCTGGAGTTGGGTGAGCTGGAACTGAAGACCCTCGATCTGGCCCGAATTGAGCCGCACCTGCTCTTCGAGCTGGTCGATGCGAACCTGCATGGTGGCAAGGTCATTGCCCTGCCCCTGCCCGGCAACGGTCATGGAAAGAGTCAGAAGTCCCGCTGTCGCAGCGATCACGGCACCTTGCCGCCATCGCCTCGTGAGCGTCGTCGAAAGCCTTGGCACAACAAATCTCCTTTAAGCGCGCCGTCCCTTGCACAGGCAACGCAGTTCAATGATTTAAGGATGCGCATTTAAAGCAGGTTTTTGGCAAAAAAGAAGCGCCGGGACCAGATACGCGGTCCCGACGCTATGCCTCCAGATTGGCATTCGTGAATTGGATGGTCAGTTTGTCAAAACAGTGACGGCGCGGCGGTTCTGACTCCAGCACGAAATATCGTTGCAGATCGCGACCGGGCGTTCCTTGCCGTAGGAAACGGTCGACAGGCGATCCTGCGGAATACCGCGCGAGACCAGATAGTTGACGACGGCCGTGGCGCGGCGGGCTCCGAGCGCGATGTTGTACTCGCGCGTACCGCGCTCATCGGCATGACCTTCGATCACGATACGGTATTGCGGATATTGCTGCAGCCACTGGGACTGCTGGTTCAGCGTCGCCTGCGCATCGGCGGTCAGGACCGACGAATCGGTTTCAAAGAACACCCGGTCGCCAACCGAAACCAGGAATTCCTGCTGGCTGCCGGGAGCGCCACCGCCGCCGGCGGCGTCGCCGCTGATATTGCCGACGCCTGTGGTCGGAGTGCGGGCGCAGGCGGCGACAGCAACGAGCAAAACCGCCAGGAGGAGGCCTTTGCCGAAACGAAGAAGAGGCATGGTCGAACCCATAGCGAAAAGCTCCAGAACCGGAAAATTGTGGTTAGCATTTTTACAGCGCGTTATCTTAATCGCGCGTGTGTGGGCATAGTTAATCTTGTGCTAATCGGGCGCAATTGGGGCATTTGCCCGGCAAAAGGCGTCCCGAAACAGGACGCCTCTCAAGTGTTGCACGACTGCAATCGTCCGATCAGGACAAGAGCGGACCCCAGGCCGGATCGGACGCAAAGCCCTCTGTGGGAATGCGCCGTTCGTTTCGGCCCCAGATGTCGATGGAATAAAGCTGGGATCCGTCATTGCCGCCCGGATCGCGGAAATACATCAAGACCCGGCCATTGGGCGCCCATGTGGGGCCTTCGGCGTGATAGGAGGTGGCAAGGATGCGCTCGCCCGACCCGTCCGGCCCCATGATGCCGATCGAGAACTGGCCGCCCGACTGGCGGGTAAAGGCGATAAGATCACCCTTGGGCGACCAGACCGGCGTCGAATAGGAGCCATCGCCATAAGAGATGCGTTCCGCACCGCCGCCGGCTGCCGACATCACGTAAATTTGCGGACGCCCGCCGCGATCGGATTCGAACGCAACACGCTGTCCATCCGGTGAATAGGACGGAGAGGTGTCGATGGCCGAGCCCGTGGTGAGCTGCTGGGGTTGCCCGCCGCCCAGATCCATCTGGTAGATATTGGTGACCGCACCATTGGTGACAGAAAACACCAGCCGGCGACCATCGGGCGAAAAGCGCGGGGCAAAGCTCATCTGTCCGAACCGGCCGATGGACTGGGCCTGACCCGACGCCATATTCACAACGAAAATACCTGACGATGTCGGGCCATCGAGCACCATATAGGCGACGAGCTGGCCATCGGGCGACATGCGCGGGGTGAGGATCTGCTGGGCGCCGTCGGTGAGATAGCGGATATTGGCGCCGTCCTGATCCATGATGGCCAGACGGCGCACCCGGTTGGCGCGGGGACCGCTTTCGGCGACGAACACCACACGGGAATCGAAATATCCGGTTTCGCCTGTCAGCCCCGTATAGACGGCGTCCGAAGCGATATGGGCGATGCGGCGCCATGAGCTGGCGTCGGCGCCATAGGATTTACCCGTGACCTGCGCGCCTGCCGTGGTATCCCATAGCCGCAGGCTCGACTGGATCTGTCCCGCCCGATTGACGTCCGCCATGATCACCGCATCGGCGCCGGTCGTACGCCAGGCGGGGAAATCGGGCGTCTGGTTGGGATCGCCCACCTGGGCGGGGTATCCGGCCGGATCGACCAGTCGGAACAGACCTGAATTGGTGAGGTTATTGCGCACCACCTGCGCCACCTCGGCCCCGAACGCCGCGTCAGCGGAAGCAAAGTTGGGAATGGCTATCGGCATGGGCGTGAAATTGCCGCCGGTAACGGTGATCTGCAACTGCGCCAGCGCCGGGCTGACAGCCATCATGGCGGCACCGGAAAGCCCCAGCCTGAGCGCAGTCCTGCGGGTCATCAAAGTGTTTTGCACGTCAGTCTCCATGTTTGACGGCCACAGCCGCCGCCTCGATCCGGATTACCAACCGGAGAAGCAAATCCAAGGTTGCGCCGATTAGCGGCAAATCGTGACCGAATATCGGTGGGTGGCAAGATTTCCGGTCGCTATTGCATTTTGGTCACGCATCACAGTCACCCTTTTTAAAGATCGCGCGGATCGAAGGTCACATCGACCTGCCGCCAGCTTTCGTATTTTTCGACCGGCAGCATGGTGTAGGGGCTGCAGCGCTCGACGGCGCGCTGGGCAGCAAAGGCGGTCGAGCGCATAAGATCGTCGGTGAGGGCCGACCGGATCTCGGTACCGGCAACCGATCCGTCCTGATTGAGCGTAACAAGCACGCGCACCGTCAACCCCGGAACGCTCAGCGCACCCGGCGGCGGCGTCCAGCAGCGGCGCATGGCAGCTGCCAGTGCCGATTGTTCGGACTGGGTCAGCGTTGCCGACTGGCCGCTGGGCGCTCCCAACGAGGATTGCCCACCTTCACCAGTGGTGGCCCCGCGTGAGGTCTCCTCATTGATCAGGTCGCCGATACGATCGGCCAACTCGTCCGACACCTGGCTCGATGAGTCCTGCGGCGTTGGTGTCGGCGTCGGCTCGGGCTGGCGCTGCGCTTCGGCAAACTGCTCGCGCAATTGCGACACCGCCGAGGTGACGCGCGGCGGCACCGGCGCGACAGGCTCTGGCTCGGATTCGGGCTCAGGCTCGGGTTCCGGCACAGGCTCAGGTTCCGGCACAGGCTCAGGTTCAGGTTCAGGTTCTGGCTCCGGAACAGGTTCGGGCGCAGGCTCAGGTGCTGGAGCGGGCGCTGGTTCAGGTACCGGTTCCGGTTCGGGCTCGGCTGCGGGCTCCGGTTCCGGCGTTGGCTCGGGACGCGGCGCCGGAGTGGGGGGCGGCGTTGGCTCCGGCTCGGGTTCAGGCTCCGGCTCGGGTTCCGGGGTGGGTTCGGGTGCCGGCGCTGTCTCGACCGTGGGCGCCGGAGACGGCGTATCGGAAATTTCGGGGTTGGGCTGGTCTTCTTCAGTGTTGCCGGTGCGTTCGGCAAGCTCGGCTTCAACCTCGGTATCGACGGCCGATGGTGTTTCGGTCTCGACGATCTCGCTTTGCAGATTGCCTGCCTGAATGTTGGAGAATTCCGAAATGGGGACCAGATCAACCGAAATCGCCGAATCCATATTGGGATCGAGCCGCTCGACGCTCGAGAGCTGCACGAGGGTGAGCCCGATAATGGCGATATGGCCGACGACCGATACAGTGGTCCCGATCCGCATGGACTATTGCCCCGAGCTGTCGGCAGTCGGCTGCTGCGTGATCAATCCGATGCGCGAATATCCGGCCGACGAAAGCGTGCCCATGACGTCCATAACCGTGCCGTAGCTGGCGGAGGTGTCGCCGCGCACATAGATGCGGTCTTCGGTCGACTCGGCCAGCGCGGCAACGGCATCCACCAATTCGGCGGACACCACCTGCTCGTCATCGACAAAAATCTCGCCCTCGGGGGTGACCGAAACCATGATGGGCGTGCGCGGCGTCTGCAACTCGCCCGCCGAAGACTGCGGCAGATCGACGGCGACCCCCGCCGTCATCATCGGGGCGGCGACCATGAACACGATGAGCAGAACCAGCACCACGTCCACAAAGGGCGTGACGTTGATTTCGCTCATCATGGCCCTGCGCTGGCCGCGACGACGGCGGCGTCCGCCCCCGTTCCCGCCTGCAACACCCATGCCCATTATTTGCGGCTCCGCGCTTCGAGCTGGCGGCCCAGAATGGCCGCGAATTCATCGGCAAAGCCTTCAAGCCGGCCCACCAGCTTGTTGGCATCGCCCGAAAGCTTGTTGTAGGCGATAACCGCGGGAATGGCCGCCACAAGGCCGATGGCCGTTGCAAACAGTGCTTCGGCAATCGGGCCGGCGACCACGCCAAGGCTGGCGCTCTGGGAGGCCGCGATGGATGAAAAGGCGTTCATGATGCCCCAGACTGTGCCGAACAGTCCGATGAACGGGGCTGCCGAACCCACGGTCGCCAGGAACGAGAGCCGGCTTTCAAGCTGTTCGCTTTCGCGTGCTATGGCGACGTCGAGAACCTTATCGAGACGCGCCTGCACGCCGAGATAGCTCGAGGCGTTCTGTTCGTGGGATCGCTTCCACTCCTTCATTGCCGCGACAAACACCGCCGCGAGCCCGCTGGTGGGGCGCTGGGAGAGCGTTTGATAGAGCTCCTCGAGCGACTGGCCCGACCAGAAGGTCTTTTCGAACTGGTTCATGTCGGATCGCACGCGGGTGAATTTGAGCGATTTGTCGATGATGATGGCCCAGCACCAGATCGATGCGGCCAGAAGGCCCAGCATCACCAGCTTGACGACGATGTCGGCCATCAGGAACAGGCCGATGGGCGAAAAATCGGTATGCGCCGCCGCGCTGCCCACTGCGTCCATAGCTTCCATTATGAGTCTTCCTCGGAGAAAAAACCTTGCCGATGGGTGCCCCGCCGCCAGCAACACCCGATGCAATCGCGGTCAAATTTGTCAAAAGTGAGAGACAAATGCCCACTATCGGTTCACCGCGACGCAGCAGTGCCGCTTGCCCCATTTATGGTCAAGAAAAGGTTAATAAACCCTCATGGCGTCATTGTGCTCGCGCGGATGTGAGAGGAACGCCCGGGCACGTGCTGCGTTTAAGGGATGCGCCGGCACAGCGCGCGGCGCGTTTTCAAAGAGAGGAGTACATCATGAAGATCGCACCCGTCCTTGGTGCCGGCATAGCCGCATTGATGCTCGCGGCCGCACCGGCATACGCTGAAATGACCAATTTCACTGCCGAACTCACCGCCGAGGCGGCCGGAGCCGCTGACTCCACCGCCACCGGATCGCTTGAAGCGGCCTATGACTCCGAAACGATGGAGCTCACCTGGACGGCCACTTATGACGGGCTGACCGGCCCGGCCACCGCCGCTCACTTCCACGGCCCGGCCGCCGAGGGCGAGGATGCCGGCCCTGTGGTGCCGATCGACGGAGACCTTGCCAGCCCCATCGAAGGCAGCGCCACATTGACCGAAGAGCAGGTCACCCAGCTCATGGACGGCCTGTGGTATCTCAATATCCACACCGAACAGTACCCAGGCGGCGAAATTCGCGGGCAGGTGATGCAGGCAGACGCCATGTAAAGCCGGCTCTGCCAAGACCCCGAGACACGGGGCTTTGCTGCTGAAGGAGGGTCACGGCCCTCCTTCTTTCAATTCGGGGCAAGCAAGCCGCGCAGGCGAGCCGGAAGCCGGACGGGGCGGCCCTTGTCGTTGAGCAGCACGGCGACGACACTGGCGCGACAGATGGTCTCCCCATCGCGTTCCAGCGTCTGCTCGAGCACAAAGCTCGCTCCCCCGGCCTTGGCCATTATCGTCCGGACCTCCAACAGGTCGTCGATATGGGCGGGCTTGTCGTAGGAAATGGTCATTTCGCGCACGGCAAAGGCGAGGCCCTCGGCGATCAGTTCGGAGTGATGGATGCCGTGAGCGCGCAGAAATTCGGTCCGCGCGCGCTCAAAGAACTTCAGATAAGCGGCGTGATAGACATTGGTGGAGAAATCGGTGTCCTCGAAATAGACCCGCACCGGAAACCGGTGAATGCCATCGGCCCCGATTTCTCCGCCGAATACGCTCACTCGGCCTCTCCCTCATCCTCGAACAGGCTCGCCTGCAAGCCGGCAAAACCCTGCGGCACCGCATAGCCCATGTGCTGGAACGACAGCGCCGTCATCATCCGTCCGCGCGGCGTGCGCTGAATGAACCCCTGCTGGATGAGATAAGGCTCAACGATTTCCTCGATGGCATCGCGCGGTTCGGACAGCGCGGCGGAAATGGTTTCGATGCCCACCGGCCCCCCACCATAAAATTCGGCAATGGTCTTGAGATAGCGCCGATCGAGCTGGTCGAGTCCCCTGGCATCGACATCGAGCCGCAACAGCGCCTTGTCGGCGACTTTGCGGTTGATCTCGGCAGCGCCTTCGACAAGCGCGAAATCGGTGACCCGGCGCAAGAGCCGCCCCGCGATGCGCGGTGTGCCGCGCGAACGTCGCGCCACTTCCAGAGCGCCGTCCGAGGTCATGGCCATGCCCATCAGCCGCGCGCCGCGCTCAACGATCTGGACCAGTTCCTCAGGGGTATAAAAGTTCAATCGCACCGGAATGCCGAACCGATCGCGCAAAGGCGTGGTCAACAACCCGGCGCGGGTGGTGGCGCCCACAAGGGTGAACTTGGCCAGATCGATGCGCACCGAACGCGCCACCGGGCCCTCCCCGATAATCAGATCGAGCTGGAAATCCTCCATCGCGGGATAGAGAATTTCCTCGACCGCCGGATTGAGACGGTGGATTTCGTCGATGAACAACACATCGCGCTCTTCGAGATTGGTCAAAAGCGCGGCCAGATCCCCCGCCTTGGCGATGACCGGGCCGGACGTGGCCCGAAAGCCCACGCCAAGCTCGCGCGAAATGATCTGGGCGAGCGTGGTCTTGCCCAGCCCTGGCGGGCCGACGAACAACACATGATCGAGCGCCGCCTGGCGCTGCCGCGCCGCTTCGATAAACACCTGAAGATTGGCGCGCGCCGCCTCCTGCCCGATGAACTCGGAAAAACCCGAGGGGCGCAGGGAAACATCGAGACTGTCGTCGCGGCCTTCGGCAGCATTGGTGAGATCGGTCATACTGGTTTGCTATTGCCCCCGGCGCCCGATTGCAACGGACCTCACGAACTCAATTCCCGCAAGCCCAGCCGGATGAGCTTTTCGGTGGGCGTGTCCTCGCCCTCTTTGGCCACGACCCGCGCCAGCGCGCTTGAGGCTTGCGCCTGTCCGTAGCCGAGATTGACCAGTGCCGAGACCGCATCGGACACATTGCCCGTGGCGACGCCTTCTCCCAGTGCGGTCTGCAGGCCCATGGCTCCGGCGTCGATGGAAACGCCAGCGGGAACCTTGCCCTTGAGTTCGGACACGATGCGCTGGGCCAGCTTGGGGCCGACCCCAGACGCGCGACCGACCATGGCCTTGTCCTGCAGCGCGATGGCCGAGGAGAGGTCGGAAGGCGAAAGGATCGAAAGGATGCCCAGTGCCACGCGTGAGCCCACGCCCTGGACGGTCATCAACAGTCTAAACCAGCTCTTTTCGCCCTCGGTGGCAAAGCCGTAGAGCCGGATCATGTCCTCGCGCACGATCATTTCGATAAACAGCACAGCCGCTTCACCAACGCGCGGCAAAGACTGCAAGGTGCGACCCGAACAATGGGCCTCGTAACACACGCCATTGACGTCGATCAGCGCGGTGTCATCCCCGAGCGTTTCAATGATGCCCTTGAGTTTGCCGATCATGCGCTCTTTGCCAGTTTGCGGTGTTGACGATGGTGGGCATGGCAAATGGCGATCGCCAGCGCATCGGCTGCGTCCGCCGATTTGAAATTGGCGGCAGGCATCAATGTCTTGACCATCAATTCGATCTGCTTTTTTTCCGCGTGACCGGTCCCGACCACCGACTTTTTTACGAGGTTGGCCGAATATTCGCCCACGGGCAGCCCCATCGAAGCCGGCGTCATGACAGCAATGCCGCGCGCCTGTCCGAGCAGCAGCGTCGAGCGCGCGCCGGCGTTGACGAAGGTTTCCTCCACCGCCGCTTCTGTCGGATGATGTTCGGCGATCAGCCGCATCAGCCCCTCATGGAGATGGACGAGGCGCAGGGAAAGCTCCTGGTCGACGGCCGGCGTCAAAACCCCGCAGGCGATAAAGCGCAGCCGGTTTCCTTCGGCCTCGATGATGCCCCAGCCGGTCCGCCGCAGCCCCGGATCGATCCCCATGATTCGCACGATATTCAACATGCCTCAAATTAGCCCGTTCCCGTCAGCCTACCAAGCGCAAAGTGAACAAACCAAAAACATCGGCAATTTTTCCCCTGACTTCACAGTCCGGGGCGTACGCCCAATTTTCCCCTTCCCGGCAAGATTGTGTTCATCCCTTACCGGATAGGGTTACCCCGGACGCAAACACTTTCGGTACACATTCATGGCACGCGAATTCAGACTGCCCCGGCAGGCCTGGGCCGGCATCGTTCGACGCACGCTCGGTCACATGGTGGTTGCAGTCCTGATTTCGGTGGCGCTGAGCTACATAATTCTCGAAGTGTTCTCGCAGGGAATCGGCGAAATCGGGTTGATAGTCGCAATTGTCGCACCGCTCGCGCTGGGCGGCCCGATGGTGTTCTACATGTCGGTGCGACAGTTCGAGCTGCAGATGGCCTATGACCGGCTCGAAGCGGCAGCGGCGCGCGACAGCCTGACCAATTGTTTCAACCATGGCGCATTTGTCGACGCGGTCAGCGGTGCGCTGCGCGACGAGCAGGCCGGCGGCGGCACATTGCTGGTCATAGATGCCGACCACTTCAAATCGATCAACGACCGCTTCGGCCACGCCAGCGGCGATACCGCGCTCAAGCTCATTGTGGCGGCCATCCGCTCCTCGGTCCGCCCCATCGACATCATCGGGCGATTGGGTGGTGAGGAATTCGGGGTCTTCCTGCCCGCTGCCGATGCCGAACTGGCAAACAGAACCGCCGAGATCATCCGGCAGTCGGTTCGGATGATCGAACTCGACGCCGGCGACAACGCCTGCGTTCTTTCCGTAAGCATCGGCGGCGCCGTTACCGCCGAACCGGTCGATTTCGGCGACATCTTCCGAAGCGCCGACGAACAACTCTATAAGGTCAAGGCGGCCGGGCGTAACGGCGTCAGTCTCGTTGTTCTGCTGCCGCGCCCCAAAGCACCCGCCGCGACAAAAGAGTCGACCGGGCTGGTCTATCGCGGTCATGAAATCAAGCGCAGCGCATGAAAAAGGCGGCCATCAAGGCCGCCCTTAAAAAAGCATATGCACCGGTCAGGCCGAAAGCTTGGCCATGTCCTCGTCGCTCATCTCGAAATTGGCATAGACGTTCTGGACGTCGTCATCATCGTCGAGATTGTCGATCATGCGCATCAGGCTCGCGCCCTTGTCAGCATCGACGGGCGTATTGGTCTGCGGCTTGAAGACCGCCTTGACACTTTCGGCCTCCCCGAGCGCTGCTTCGAGTGCTGTCGAGACATCGCCGATATCTTCAAAGGCGCAATAAATCGTGTGGCCCTCTTCGTCGGACTGCACGTCCTCGGCCCCGGCCTCGATGGCCGCTTCCATGACGGTATCTGCATCGCCCACCTTGGCGGGATAATAGATTTCCCCCACCCGATCGAACATGAAGGCAACCGAGCCGGTTTCCCCCATCGCGCCGCCGGCCTTTGAAAAGATGGCACGCACATTCGACGCCGTACGGTTGCGGTTGTCGGTCAGCGCCTCGACGATAACGGCAACGCCGCCGGGGCCGTAGCCCTCGTAGCGGACTTCTTCGTAATTGTCCCCGTCTCCGCCCTGCGCCTTCTTGATGGCGCGTTCGATATTGTCCTTGGGCATGGACTGGGCCTTGGCGTTGTTGACCGCCAGACGCAGGCGCGGATTCATCGCCGGATCGGGCATGCCCGACTTGGCGGCAACGGTGATCTCACGCGCCAGCTTGGAGAAGATTTTCGAGCGCACCGCGTCCTGACGGCCCTTGCGGTGCATGATGTTTTTGAACTGTGAATGGCCGGCCATGGTCGGACAGTTCCCTGTTTGGTCGTTAAAATGAGATTGGCGGGTTATAGGGGAGCGATCTGGAGAAATAAAGCCTCAGAATTGGGGCAGCGCTTGCGAGAGCGACCCACCGACACGCACGGGCTGGATTTGCGTGCACAGCCCCGAGGCCCTGTCTGTCTCGATTGCTACCCCGCACAGCGTGGCTTCCCCCTCGGACGGCGTGAACCGCGCCGTGGCCAGTCCGGTAACGAACCGGTTGAGCGGTTCTTCGAGTTCCATGCCGATCACGCTGTCATAATCCCCGCACATGCCCGCATCGCTCATCAGACCCGTTCCGCCACGCAGAATGCGGTGATCGGATGTCGGAATATGGGTGTGAGTGCCCACGACCAGCGAAACGCGGCCATCGAGATAATGGCCCATGCCCTGCATTTCCGAGGTTGCTTCAGCGTGAAAATCGACGACGATCGCATCCGCCTGTTCGCCCAGGGGGCAGCGGGCGATGGCGTTGTCGACGGCCCGGAACGGATCGTCCATCGGCGGCATGAACACCCGGCCCAGCGCATTGACCACCAGAACCTGATGGCCGTTGCGTCCGGTGATCATCGTTGCGCCACGACCCGGCGCGCCGGGAGGGAAATTGATCGGCCGGATCAGGGTGTCGTGGCGTTCGATGGCGGTCATCAACTCGCGCTGGTCAAACGCGTGATCGCCCAGCGTCACCACATCGGCGCCAGCATCGCGCAGCAATTCGTAATGGGCCTCGGTAATGCCGCGCCCGTGGCTGGCATTCTCGCCATTGACGATCACAAAATCGAACCGGTAACGCTCGATCATGTCTGGAAGCCGCTCGGCGACCGCGTCGCGGCCGGCCCGCCCCATCACATCGCCTAAAAACAGAAGCCTCATGCGCCCTCGAAGCGGCGCAGGCCGGTTTCGGTGACCAGAAGGTCGAGCGGCAGATCGTGATCGAGCCGGGGAATGAAATCGAGCTCCTGGGCCGCAAACGCGTAGCCGACAAGAAGCGGCTTCTTGCCCATCGCGGCCAGCGTCCTGTCGTAATAACCCTTGCCATAGCCCAGCCGGGTGCCGTGCTTGTCAAAGGCCAGAAGCGGAATGACGACGATATCGGGAGTGACGACAGGAGCGGTCTCGGCTGGTGCGAGCGTGCCGAACCCGGAAGGATAAAGCGGCTGACCGTCTTCCCAAAGTCGCAGCTCGAGCGGTTCGTCCTCACTGGTCACCACAGGCAGGGCGACTTTCTGGCCCGAATCCATCAACCGGGTCAAAAGCGGCTTGCAGTCGATTTCGTCGCGGATCGGCCAATAAAGCGCGACCACCTGATCCTTTTGCAGCGGAACGCCCTCGAGAAAGGTGTCGGCCGCCAATTTGGCGGCGTCGGCGCGATCGGCCTGGGGAACGGCCAGACGGCGGGCGAAAGCCTCCTGCCGAAGTGCCGCCTTTTGTTCTTCAAGCTGGACTTCGGTATCCGTCAAGCCACCCTCTTTCGCTCAAAATTTGTGCCGCCCTGGCCGTGGGATGTGTCGATCCCGGGAAACCTACTCATGTAGGTGGGCGCCGTTTATCCGAACCCACGGGTCCGGTCAGGGACAGCTCCCTTAAGGATCGATAAGGCCCCGGGGATGCAGTATCCTACACGAGCCGGGCAGCACGCGATCATATAGGCCTTTGTGAGCGCGCCGAAAAGTGGGTGCGGATCAAATGTTTTCTGCTGCGATGGACGCGGGGCCTATTCGGCCGGTGCGGCCCGATCGAGTGCCAAACCCTTCACGGCAACCGTGCGGGCGGAAAAGCTCAGCCCCACACTGCTCCAGGAGCGCGCGATATGGTCGGTCAGCGCATAGAAAAACAGCGTCAGCCCGACGATCTCGAGCCCTTCCTCGATCACGATCGCTACCGAATAGGCGACCGTATCCTTGCCGATTGCGTTTTCGAATGCGCCCCCCACCAGTTCCATGCCCAAAGCCCCACCGACATAGGCGCCGCCGGCCATGGCGAAAAGAACGGCGGTGCGGCGCGGAAGGCGCAAGAGGAACGGCACGTAGTACGCTCCGATCAGAGCCACGGCGATGGCACCGGGAATGACCCAGGAATAGTAGAACATGCCGGTGAGATTGAACGCGTTCCGCAGCGGCATCATCAGCGATTCGTGAAAGCTCGCCGCCTCATCGATCGCCATCAGACAGAAGATGGCGCCGAGGATCATCCATTGCCTGGCGTCCACACCGCCGGTGCGCCGTACCGCACGCCCGATGACCATCAGGGTGACCCCGATGGCCAGGATCAGCACCGCCGAATAGAACGCCGGCAGCGACAGTTCAGCATCGAGCGCTATGTGGCGCAATTCCTTGAGCGGGGTATCCAGCCCGATCCGTCCGATGACGATTTCACGCACGATGCCCAGAGCAATGATGACCGACGAAACCTTGGCGACCCATTGCGCACAGCGCGTGAGGTCAATAGAGAGAACAGGCGCTTTCGATGCGCTGGCAGACATGGCGATACCCCCGGTTGCCGGACGGTGCGGCCAAGTTCAATTGCCCGAAATGCGTTTTTTTAACCCGCACTGCCCGTTGCCCGATCTCATTTGCGGACCGGATCGATGGGCGATCAAAGGGGAGCGCTCACCGCAAGTCCAGCAATGTCGGCGTTAATGGTAAACTGCGGACTACGGGGCTGCGGACCCGGCAGGCTGCAAACTCTGCACCCCGGTACCGCATTTCTATTTCGTAAGCATTACTGGCGCACAAGCGGTGCCGTCCCTAGATTGACCTGAGCTTGCAGCGAACAAAGGGAACAGTTTCGATGATCACACCGGAATATGCGCGCACCATGGCCCGCTACAATGCCGAACTCAACCGCCGTGTTTACGGGGCGGCACTGCGGCTTTCCGATGAGCAGAGACGATCGGACGAAGGGGCCTTCTGGAAATCGATCCACGCAACGCTCAGCCATCTTTACTGGGCGGACCGCATCTGGCTCTCACGCTTCGGCGCCGCAAAGGCACCCGAGGTTCCAATCGCACGCAGCGGCGCCATGATCGAGGATTTCGATACCCTGTGGGCGCAGCGGCAGGAACTGGACCAGGTGCTCATCGAGTGGGCCGACGCCATGACGCCCGACGAAATCGCGGGCGATCTGTCCTGGCGCAGCGGCGCAACCGGACGCGACATGACCAAGCCGCGCGCCCTGCTCATCATGCAGATATTCAACCACCAGACACACCACCGCGGTCAGGTTCACGCGCTGATCACCCGGTTCGGCGAAAAGACCGGCGATACCGATTTACCGTTCGTGCTGCCCTGACGGGTAAATGCTCTAAACGCGTTCGAGCCGGATATGGGGCTCTGCCGGCAAGGCGATTTCGATTGCATCGCCTGCCCTGACCGAACCGCCCTTGAGAACGATCGTCATAATGCCGGTGCGCAACAGCGGCGTGCCGTCCTCGCGCTTGCCCACCATCAGCTTGAGCAGTCCGGGACTGAATTTTTCGATCTGCGAGCAGGGATTGCGCAGGCCGGTGACGCTCAGGCGCACCTCGCCGATGGCAAGAATGGTGCCGCGTGGCAGGCCGATGAGATCAATGCCCTGCGTCGTGATGTTTTCGCCCAGCGCACCGGGCGCCACCTCAAACCCCAGTCCATTGACCTCGTCGAGCAGTTCGGACGCGATCAGGTGAACCTGCCGCAAATTGGGCTGGGTCGGATCGACGGCCACGCGGGAGCGGTGTTTGACCGTCGTGCCCGCATGAGCATCGCCGGCAACGCCGAGTCCGGCGACGATATCGATGAACATGGCAGTTGTTTTGGAAAAACCGTGTCGGCGCGCGCAATGCACGCCAACGACCGAACCCGCCGAACTCACGAGTTGCCCTGGGGCTCCTGACCGGCGGAATCGACTGCCGTTGCGATCGATTCGATGCGGCGCGCCACATCTGCCAGCTTGGCGGCAAACTTGCTTTCCATGGTTTCCGCTTCGGCGGCCACGTCATTGCCTGCCTTGGTCACGGTCTGAAGCTCGGCCCGCAACTGATCGAGCTTGCGTTCGGCCTCGACAAGTTCATCGACCACCGCAATACCGGCCATGACCGTCAGGCGGTTGTCGCCGATCTCCCCGAACGTTCCCTTGTAGTCGTCGATGTAGCGGTTGAACCGGGTGGCCAGGGACGAGAGATGGGTTTCCTGCCCGTCCTCGCATGCCATGCGGTATTTGCGGCCGTTGATTTCGACGCTGACTTCAGCCACGGGCATCTCCTTCTTCGAGCACCGAGCGCACGCTGGTCATCGCTTCCTCTATCCGCCTCGCGACGATTTCTGCGGCCTGGTCGAGCTTGTCCGCCCGCGCATTGGCCCGGTCGAGATCTCCGGCCAGCCGCTGGCCGTCGGCCTGGAGCTGGGATGAGGTGCGCAACCGCCCCGACAGCGAACGAACCGAAGTGTCGAGCCGGTTCAGCGCGCGGTCGAGCCGTTCGATGGCGGTGGTGAAGCTCTCTCCGGTCGATGGCGATGTCACTTTGGGCGCGTCCTTCGAATCCATTGCCTCTGTGGCCCACAATAACCCCAAAAGTGGCGGAAATGGCAAGGGCACCCCTCGCCCCGCTACCGCCGTCACGACATTGACTCGATACCCGGACCTGTTATGTGTCTGCCTCGCGCGACCGGGCCGTCTCGTGCGGACCGCCGCATCGCCATTTTTCCTAACGTCGAACGCTTCGGGATACCATGACAGATAGAGCCAAACACGATGCCATGGCCAATGCCATTCGCGCCCTTTCCATGGACGCCGTGCAGGCCGCCAATTCCGGCCACCCCGGACTGCCCATGGGCGGCGCCGACATCGCCACCGTGCTGTTCACCAAGATCATGAAATTCGATCCCAAGGCGCCCCACTGGCCGGACCGTGACCGGTTCGTGCTCTCGGCGGGCCACGGCTCGATGCTGCTCTATTCCTCGCTGTACCTTCTGGGCTACGAGGACATGACGCTCGACGACATCAAGAATTTCCGCCAGCTTGGCTACAAGACCGCAGGTCACCCCGAATACGGCCACGCGGACGGGATCGAAACCACCACCGGCCCTCTCGGACAGGGCCTGGGCAATTCGGTCGGCATGGCGATCGCCGAAGCCCATCTCAACGCCGAATTCGGCGACGATCTGGTCAATCATTTCACTTATGTCTATGCCGGTGACGGATGCCTGATGGAAGGCATTTCCCAGGAGTCGATCTCGCTGGCCGGGCATCTGAAACTCAACAAGCTCATCGTCATCTGGGACAACAACGACATCACCATCGACGGCAAGGTCTCGATGGCGGATTCGACCGACCAGATAGCCCGTTTCAAGGCGGTTGGCTGGAACACGATGGAAATCGACGGCCACGATCCCGACCAGATCGAAGCGGCCCTTAAGGACGCCCAGAAATCCGACAAGCCCACGCTGATTTCGGCCAAGACGACCATCGGCTTTGGTTCGCCCAACAAGGCCGGCACCTCCAAGGCCCACGGCTCCCCCCTCGGCAATGACGAAATTGCACTGGCCAAGGCTGAACTCGGCTGGAAATACGGTCCGTTCGAAGTGCCCGAAGACCTGATGGATGCCTGGCGCCTGGCCGGCAATCGCGGCACCAAGGCACGCAGCGCCTGGACCGACCGCCTCAATGCCACTGACGCGGAAACCAAAGCGGAATTCGAACGCCGGATGCGCGGCGACCTGCCCGAAGCGCTCAAGACGGCCATGGCCGACTACAAGCGCAAACTGGCCGAGGAAAAGCCCAAGCTGGCCACCCGCGCCTCCTCCCAGAAAGCGCTGGAAGTCATCAACGGCGCCATGCCCGAAACGATCGGCGGCTCGGCCGATCTGACCGGCTCGAACAACACCAACACGTCCCAGACCCTGCCCTTCACCTCCAACGACTATTCTGGCCGCTATATCCACTACGGGATCCGCGAGCACGGCATGGTCGCGGCCATGAACGGCATTGCGCTCCATGGGGGGCTTTACCCCTATGGCGGCACCTTCCTGACCTTTACCGATTACTGCCGCCCCTCGATCCGACTGGCCGCACTGATGGGCATTCGTGTGGGGCTGGTCATGACCCACGACTCAATCGGCCTGGGCGAAGACGGCCCCACTCACCAGCCGGTCGAGCATCTTGCCGCCCTGCGGGCCATTCCCGGCCTTCTGGTCTTCCGTCCCGCCGACGCCATGGAAGCGGCCGAATGCTGGGAAATCGCCCTTGAGCGCTTCAAACAGCCGTCTGTCCTGGCGCTTTCGCGCCAGAACCTGCCCACCCTGCGCACCGAATACTCCAAGGACAACCTGTGCCTGCGCGGCGCCTATTCGATCTGGGGTGACAAGGACGCCGAAGTGGTGTTTTTCGGCACCGGTTCGGAAACCCAGCTTGCTGTCGAGGCCGCCAAGGAACTGACCGATGAAGGCATTTCCGCCCGCGCGGTATCCGTGCCGTCCATGGAACTGTTCGCTGCCCAGTCCGACGACTACAAGCGCACCGTATTCGGCAAGGCACGCGCCCGCGTCGCCATCGAAGCCGGCGTCGAAATGGGATGGTCGAAATTCCTCGGTGAAAACGGCCGGTTCGTCGGCATGACCGGGTTCGGCGCATCGGGCGAGATCAATGCGCTCTACAAGCACTTCGGTATTACGACCAAAGCCGCTGTTGAAGCGGCCAAGGCGCAACTTTAAGAGATTTTCGACTTCGGGGCGCGCAAGCGCCCCTTCCCTCCCGTTCGGCATACCCATACTCAAGGAGTAGCTCAATGACCGTCCGCGTCGCCATCAACGGATTTGGCCGCATCGGCCGCAACGTCCTGCGCGCTATCGTCGAATCCGGCCGCACCGACATCGAAGTCGTTGCCATCAACGATCTCGGGCCGGTTGAAACCAATGCCCATCTGATCCGCTACGATTCGGTGCATGGCCGTTTTCCCGGCACGGTGACGGTTTCGGGCGACACGATCGACGTGGGCCGCGGCCCCATCAAGGTAACTGCCGTCCGCAACCCCGCCGAATTGCCGCATGGCGAAATGGGCGTCGACATCGTGATGGAATGCACGGGCATTTTCACGTCCAAGGAAAAGGCTTCGGCACACCTGGAGGCCGGCGCAAAGAAAGTGATCGTTTCCGCCCCCGCCGACGGCGCGGACCTGACGGTGGTCTATGGCGTCAACCACGACAAGCTTTCGAGCGAGCATACGGTAATCTCGAATGCCTCATGCACGACCAACTGTCTGGCCCCGGTCGCTTATGTGCTCAACGAAGCCGTGGGCATCGAAAAGGGCTTCATGACCACGATCCATTCCTACACCGGTGACCAGCCCACGCTCGACACCATGCACAAGGATCTCTATCGCGGCCGCGCTGCAGCGCTTTCGATGATCCCGACCACCACCGGCGCCGCCAAGGCCGTAGGCCTGGTCCTGCCCGAACTCAACGGCAAGCTCGACGGCACCTCGATCCGCGTGCCGACCCCCAACGTCTCGGTTGTCGATTTCAAGTTCATCGCCAAAAAGACCACTTCGGTCGAAGAGATCAACGCGGCGATCAAGACCGCTGCCGAAGGCAAGCTCAAGGGCATTCTGGGCTTTACCGACGAAAAGCTGGTGTCGACCGATTTCAATCACGACCCCCATTCCTCGATCTTCCACATGGACCAGACCAAGGTCATGGAAGGCACTTTTGTTCGCATCCTGTCCTGGTACGACAATGAATGGGGCTTCTCGAACCGCATGAGCGACACTGCCGTAGCCTTTGGCAAGGTGCTCTGAGTTCACACGACTGCCAATCGAAGGGCGCTCCTCTCGGGAGCGCCTTTTTCTTGCCTATCGCCTGCCCTTGGGTCACTGTGATGCCCGAGGGAAAATTTCGAATTCCAGACCGAGTGGATGCGACCATGACTGCCGCCTTCAAGACCCTTGACGATTTCGAGTTCGATGGAAAACGCGTGCTTGTCCGCGTCGACCTCAATGTGCCCGTCAAGGACGGCAAGGTGGGCGACACCACCCGCATCGAGCGCGTGGCTCACACCATCCAGGAGATCGCCAACAAGGGCGGCTTGCCCATCCTGCTCGCCCATTTCGGACGCCCCAAGGGCAAGGTCGATCCCGAAATGAGCCTCAAGGTGGTGGTGGACGCCCTGCACAGGATCATCGGCAAGCCCGTTCATTTCGCGCCGACCGACTGGACCGATGTTTCCCAGGCAAGAAAGGTGATTGATGGTGCCGAGGCCGGATCGGTGGTCTTAATGGAGAACACCCGCTTTCATCCCGGCGAAGAAAAAAATGATCCCGAATTGGTCGCCACCATGGCGTCGTTGGGCGATCTCTATGTCAATGATGCGTTTTCTGCCGCTCACCGCGCGCACGCTTCAACCACGGGCCTGGCTCAAAAGCTGCCCGCTGCCGCCGGCCGCGCCATGGGAGCTGAACTCAAGGCGCTCGAAGCGGGTCTGGGCAATCCCCAAAAGCCGGTCATCGCCATTGTCGGCGGGGCAAAGGTGTCCAGCAAGATCGATCTGCTTGAAAATCTCGTCACCAAGGTCGAGGCGCTGGTGATCGGCGGCGGCATGGCAAATACCTTCATTTACGCCCTTGGCTATGATGTGGGCAAATCGCTGTGCGAACGCGACCTCAAGGAAACCGCGCTGCGCATCATGGACAAGGCCGAAGAAGCCCGCTGCGCCATTATCCTGCCCATCGACGGCGTGGTAGCCTGGCACTTCAAGGCCGATACGCCCTCGCGAGTCTATGGGCTGGACGCCATCGACAAGGATGGCATGGTGCTCGATGCCGGGCCGCAATCGGTTGAAAAGATCAAGACCGCTATCAACGAAGCCAGGACCATCGTCTGGAACGGCCCGCTGGGCGCCTTCGAGATGACCCCCTTCGACAAGGCAACGGTGGAAGTTGCCAGACACGCCGCCGAACGCACGAAAAAGGGGCTGCTGACCTCGGTCGCCGGTGGCGGTGATACCGTAGCGGCCCTGGCTCATGCCGGCGTCAAGGACAGCTTCACCTACGTTTCAACCGCCGGTGGCGCGTTCCTGGAATGGATGGAGGGCAAGCCTCTACCCGGAGTTGATGCGCTCGCGCAGGGCCAAGGATAGGTTGTTCCCGTTACCCGCCTAATCCCTTCGTTCAATACCCGAACGTCTAATCGATTGTGACCCTCACGTTCGGGTATTTTGAGCCCCATATTCACATCCATGGGGTTTAGCGTCCGATGTCTCGACTGAGCGAGATCGCCAACCAGCTCGTTGCGCCCGGCAAGGGCATCCTGGCCGCCGACGAATCCACCGGCACCATCAAGAAGCGCTTCGATTCCATCTCTCTGGAATCCACCGAAACCAGTCGTCGCGACTATCGCGAGATGCTGTTCGGTGCCACCGAGGCGATGACCGACTATATTTCCGGCGTCATCCTGTTCGATGAAACCATCCGCCAATCAGCCGCCGATGGCACGCCCTTCGTCGACATGCTGCGCGCCACCAACTGCCTGCCCGGCATCAAGGTCGATACCGGCGCCAAGCCCATGCCCGGCTATATCGATGAAACGGTGACGGAAGGCCTCGACGGCCTGCGTGACCGCCTCGCCGAATACGCGAGGATCGGCGCCGCCTTTGCCAAATGGCGCGGCGTCATCGGCATCGGCGAAAACAAGCCCACCCGCGCCTCGGTCCATGCCAATGCTCACGCCCTGGCCCGCTACGCAGCGCTCTGCCAGGAAGCCGGCATCGTGCCGATCGTCGAACCCGAAGTGCTGGCCGACGGCAAGCCGGGCGACCACACGATCGAGGTCTGCGAAAAGGTGACCACCGACACGCTGGGCGAAGTCTTCGAACAACTCCGCATGGCCGGTGTGGCTCTCGATGGCATGATCCTCAAACCCAATATGGTGATTCCTGGCGTCAACGGCCCCAAGGTTTCCATCGAAGAAGTCGCCGAGCGCACCGTGCGCACCCTCAAGGCCACGGTGCCCTCGATCGTTCCGGGCATTGCTTTCCTTTCGGGCGGCCAGACATCGGAACAGGCCAGCGCCAATCTCTCGGCGATGCACAATATCGGCAGGCTGCCCTGGGCGCTGACCTTCTCATATGGCCGCGCCCTGCAGGCCGAAGCCCTCCAGGCCTGGGGCGGCAAGGCGGAAAATGTAGAAGCGGGCCGCCGCGCCTTCATCCACCGGGCTCGCATGAATTCCCTGGCCTCGCTCGGCCAGTGGGCCCCTGAACTCGACAGGGCGGCCTGAACGGTTTTTCCGGCGGCAAGGCCGGAAAAGCGCTGGCATCGTACTGCCGAATAGTCTTCCCATACGCAAAGGGACGCTGTATCGACGCAGCGTCCCTTTTTTTGTCATTGTTTGGCGGCAAAGGGGAGCGAAACGACTGGGGCACCATGGCAGAAATATTTCTCATCGCAGAGCCGGAGATCACGGTTGAACGGCTCGAAGCCACCTTGGCACGCCTGCCGGCCGCCGCGCTTTTGCTCAAGGCCGGAGAGGAAGACGATTTCGCCTACACCGATCGCGCCAAAACACTGGCCAGGATCGCCCAGAAGCGCAATTGCGCCGTGCTGCTCGATAACCGTCCCGACCTGGTCCGGAAAGCCTATGTCGATGGGGTGCATATGTCGGGCGGCATAAAGGCGTTGCGCGACGCTATCGACGAACTCAAACCCGATTTCATCGTGGGCACCGGCGATATCGGCTCGCGGCACGAGGCCATGACCCGGGGCGAGCTTGAGATCGACTACCTGATGTTTGGCGACCGTGACGATGTGGATGGGCGCGAGATGGCCGATTGGTGGGCCGAAACGTTCGAGGTGCCTTCGGTCTATTTCGCCAAGGCGTCCCAAGACCTCTCCGGACTGAAATCAGAATTTGCCGCCTTTGCTGAGGCCGAATGGGACAAAATCGTGCCCGGAGATGCCGCATGAGAATATCTGCAGCGCTCCTTGCCGGATTGGTGATGCTTTCGCCCATCTCCGCGACGGCCCAGTCCGAGCAGATGGACGAGGCCCTCGACATATCGCGCATGCTGCTCAACCCGCCCGAGGGAGTGGATCTGGCCTATGGCGCTTTCCAGCGTGGTTATTATCTGACCGCCCTGCGATTGGCCGAACGCCGCGCCGCCACCGGCGACGCCGTGGCCCAGACCCTGATCGGGGAAATTCACGCCAATGGGTTGGGCGTCCCCCAGGACATCCCCCGCGCCATCACCTGGTATGCCCAGGCCGACCAGAATGGCGATATCCAGGCGACCTTTCAGCTCGCCATGCTCTACCAGACCGGCGCCGGCGTGCCGCGTAACCGCGAACGCGCCGCCGCCCTGTTCAAGAAAGCCGCCGAGGGCGGCCACATGGCGGCCAAATACAATCTGGGCCTGCTCCATGTCGAGGGAACCTATGCCGAACCCAACCTGGTCGAAGCGGCTGCATTGATCGGTGAGGCAGCGGAAGCCGGTCTGGCAGAAGCCCAATACGACTACGCTATCATGCTGCTCGAAGGGGCCGGTGTTGCGCCCGATACCGCCAGAGCGCTCGAGCTGCTCGAAATGGCCGCGGAGCAGGGCTTGCCCGAAGCGCAGGTCGAATACGCCACCTTGCTCTATATGGGTGCCCGCGACGGCACACGGGATGCGCAAGGCGCCGCCCGTTGGTATGGCCGCGCCGCCGAGGCGGGCAATGCGGTGGGTCAGGTTCGCTATGCAATGATGCTGGCTGCCGCCGAAGGGATAGAAGAGGATATCGAAACCGCCGCCATGTACCGCATTCTGGCCCGCCGGCAGGGTTTGACGGAAGACGCGCTCGACCAGATGTTGCGCGGCGTCGACCCCGCGACCCTTGCCCAAGCCGAGGAAAGAGCACGCTACTGGCCCGGCCTTCCCCCATCGGCGGATCCGGCGCCGCAGACCCGGGAGGCCCCGGCGGTCGAGCCCATGCCCGGCAATCTCGACACCGTCCCGGTGCCCCTTGACGATCTTACCAACCCCGGATAACCGCCAAGGCTTGAAAACCGGTCCGTTCTGGGGCAAAAGCCCATCCCACCAGTCTTATCGGCCCTGAGCGCCCATCCGCGCGGGCGCAGCAACGAAAAGTTTTTGCAATGAAGATCAACGGTAACGAAATCCGTCCCGGCAACGTGATCATGCACCAGGACCGCCTCTGGGTCGCGGTCAAGGTCGATCACGTCAAACCCGGCAAGGGCGGCGCCTATGCTCAGGTGGAACTCAAAGCCATCCAGGGTTCCACAAAGCTCAACGAACGCTTCCGTTCGGCCGAAACAGTCGAGCGCGTGACGCTCGAACAGCGCGATTTCCAGTATCTTTACGCTCAGGGTGATGCGCTGGTGTTCATGAACACCGAAACCTACGAACAGATCGAGTTGGCCGCCGATTTCGTCGGTGAGCGCGCCGCCTTCCTTCAGGATGGCATGATGGTCACTGTCGAAATGTACGAAGACACCCCGCTCGGCATCCAGCTTCCCGCGCAGGTGACCCTCGAAGTGACCGACACAGAACCGGTGGTCAAGGGTCAGACGGCAGCCAACTCCTTTAAGCCCGCGACGCTCGAAAACGGCGTCAAGACAATGGTCCCGCCCTTTGTCGGCATCGGCCAGAAGATCATCGTCGACACCTCCGAAGTGACCTATATCCGCCGCGCGGACTGACTTCACTTACCTTCGTATTTTCATAGCCCTCCCCCACCGGGGAGGGTGTTTTCTTTGACCGCAAGGCGCCGCGTGCTAGAGAGCACCGCACAATCGCCTCCCGGCCGGAACAAAAAGCAAGCACAAGGACACCGCCATGGCTCGCTCAGCGCTGATGAACATCATGGTCAACACGGCTCTCAAGGCCGGCAAGGGCCTGATCCGCGATTTCGGCGAGGTCGAAAACCTGCAGGTCTCGCGCAAGGGTCCGGCCGATTATGTTTCGGTCGCCGACAAGCGCGCCGAAAAGGTCGTCATGGACGAGTTGATGAAGGCCCGCCCCACCTATTCCTTCCTCATGGAAGAAGGCGGGGAGATCAAGGGCACCGACGGCATGCACCGCTGGATCATCGACCCCATCGACGGCACGACCAATTTTCTGCACGGCGTCCCCATTTTTGCCGTTTGCATCGCGCTCGAACGCAATGGCGAGATCGTCTCCTCGGTCATCTATAATCCGGTGATGGACGAGTTGTTCACCGCCGAAAAGGGTAATGGCGCCTGGCTCAACAACCGCCGCCTGCGGGTTGCGGGCCGCAAGCATCTGTCCGAAGCGCTCATGTGCACCGGCATCAATTCGCAAGGCCGGGCGCTCGACGCCCTGCAACTGCGCCAGCTTGCGCATATCACGCCCGCCGTTTCCGGCATTCGGCGCTCCGGCTCGATCTCGATGGACCTCGCCTGGCTGGCCGCCGGCCGGTTCGATGGGGTCTGGGAAGCGGGCCTGAAGCCCTGGGACGTGGCGCCGGGCCTGTTGCTGGTCAAGGAAGCCGGCGGATTCCTCACCGACTTTGCCGGTGGCAACGACGCGGTTGCGAAAGGTGAAGTGGTTGCTGGCAACGAGCCGATCCAGCGCGAACTGCTCAAGGCCATCCAGGCGGTTAAATAGCAGTTTTGGGGTTTCCCCGGTGACGGTTACTTTTCCTTAACCACACCTCAAGTCATTGTCAGGTCACTATGGTCTGACTAAGCTGGCGCAAATTTGACACGCCACTGGTCGTTTGACCGGTAGCGCTGCCAGGAGCCGGCCCTTTATGACGCAATCATACGACCCGTATCGCCTCGCCAATCCTCTGGTCTATCTCATCAAGATGGTCATCTTCCTCGTCCTGGTGGCGATGGTGGCGATCATCCTGCTCCCCCAGTTGCTAGACGCGTTCTGGTCCAACCCGTTCATCAACGGCATGATTCTGTTCGTTTTGCTGGTGGGCATCATCCTCTCGTTCCGGCAAGTGATCCGCCTGTTCCCCGAGGTCAATTGGGTCAATTCGCTTCAGGAAGGCAATGCGGGCCAACTCCGGCGTGCGCCCGTCCTGCTCGCCCCCGTCGCCGCCATCATGCGCGACAAGCTCGGCGAAACGGTCATTACCCCCGCCTCCATGCGCTCCATCCTCGATTCGGTGGGCATACGTCTTGACGAGGCCAAGGATACTGCTCGCTATCTTACCGGTCTGCTCGTCTTCCTGGGTCTGCTCGGAACGTTCTACGGCTTGCTCCAGACTGTGGGCGCCGTGTCAGGCGTGATTCAAAACCTCGACGTTACCTCGGGCGATACCACCAACATTTTCGGCAACCTAAAAGATGGACTCGAGGCCCCGCTGGGCGGCATGTCCATCGCCTTCGCATCCTCGCTGTTCGGCCTGTCGGGATCGTTGGTACTTGGCTTTCTCGACCTGCAGGCCGGCCAGGCCCAGAACGCGTTCTACACCGATCTTGAGGACTGGATGAGTTCGATGACCGAGCTCGACCATCCCATCGCCACAATGCAGGCCAACAATTTCGGTGTTTCGGGCCCCGAAATGCAGCAGATGTTCGAGCGGCTTGGCGCGACCATGCAGACTCAGAACTCTTCCCAGAACGCCATTCGCGCCATGGCCGAACTGGCCAAGGGCATCGATGGGCTGGTCAAGCATATTAGGGCAGAACAGGAAGATCTGCGCGCCCACATCTCCGAACAGGCCGAGGTCAACAAACGCCTGACGTCGCTTATCGACACCCTGCTGCAGGACAATGACCGTCCCCGCGACGGCCAGAACTAGGACCCCTCGCCCATGGCACTCGTCCGCGGACGCTCTTCTGCTGAACGCCCCAGCTACTGGCCTGGCTATGTCGACGCCCTGTCGAGCCTTCTGCTGGTCATCATCTTTCTGCTCTCGCTGTTCATGATCGCCCAGTTTTTCCTCAATCAGGAAATTCTTGGCCGTGACACCGCGCTGTCCCGGCTCAACGCCCAGATCGCCGAGTTGACCGAACTTCTCCAACTCGAGCGCGCCAATTCCGAAGAACTAGAGCTTTCCATTTCCTCGCTCTCTGCAACGCTTGCCGGCGTCGAAGCCGAGCGCGACAGTCTGCAAAGCGAATTGGCCGGACTTGGTGAGGGCATCTCCGACTATGATTCAACCATAGCAGGGCTCGAAACCGAGCTATCCGAAGAGCGCGAGCTGTCCTCGGAAGCCCAGGCACAGGTGGCGCTGCTCAACCAGCAACTTGCGGCGCTGCGCCAGCAGATCGGCGCGCTCGAAGCGGCGCTTGAGGCATCGGAATTGCGCGACACCGAAAGCCGGACCCAGATCGCCGATCTGGGCCGCCGCCTCAATCTGGCCCTCGCCCAGCGCGTGCAGGACCTTTCCCGCTATCGCTCGGATTTCTTTGGCCGTCTGCGCGAAATCCTCGAGGGCCGTTCGGACGTTCAGGTGGTTGGCGACCGTTTCGTGTTTCAGTCCGAAGTTCTGTTTGACGCGGGTCAGGCCCAGATTTCCGCCGAGGGTCAATCCCAGATCACGGCACTGGCCGATGCGATACTGGAACTGGAAAACGAAATCCCCGCCGATATCCCCTGGGTGCTGCGCATCGACGGGCATACAGACCGGCGCCCGATCTCGACGCCGCAATTCCCTTCAAACTGGGAGCTTTCAGCGGCGCGCGCCATCTCGGTCGCCAAGCTGCTCGTCGAACAGGGCGTGTCGCCCAATCGGCTGCTGGCTGCCGGGTTCGGAGAATACGCACCTCTCGACCCTGCCGACACTGAAGAGGCCTATCGCCGCAATCGGCGCATCGAGTTCAAACTTACGGAAGCTTGACCCGGCCTTACGGACCGCACGGCGCCTAGCCCGCCAGCGCCTTGTCGTTCAAGCGGAATTGCAGCTTTGCCAGTTCGGCATAGCGCCCGCCTTTCTTGACCAGTTGGTCGTGCGTACCCTCGTCGATCAACTGGCCTTTTTCGAGCACCAGGATGCGGTCCGCATTACGGATGGTTGCAAGCCGGTGGGCAATAACCAGCGTGGTTCGTCCCTCCATCAGACGTTCGAGGGCCTTTTGCACGAGGTGCTCGCTTTGCGCATCGAGCGCGCTGGTCGCTTCGTCGAGCAGCAGGATCGGCGCGTCCTTGAGCAGCGCCCGGGCGATCGCCACGCGCTGTTTCTGTCCGCCCGAAAGCATGACGCCACGCTCGCCCACCAGCGTATCGAAACCCTTCGGAAGATCTTCGACAAACCCCGTCACCAGCGCCGCGTCGGCGGCGGTGCGGATTTCCTCCATGGTCGCGTCGGGTTTGGCAAAGCGGATGTTGTCGGCAATCGAGCCGGCAAAGATCACAGGCTCCTGATCGACCGAGGCAAACCGTTGGCGCAGGTCGGCGGGGTTGGCATCGCGGACATCGACACCATCGACAACAATGCGACCGGAATTGACGTCATAGAACCGCTGCAAGAGCGCGAACACGGTCGATTTTCCCGCCCCCGAGGCCCCCACCAGCGCAACCGTCTCACCCGGCTCGACTGCAAAGGAAAGCTGGGACAGGATCGGTGCATCGTCGCGCGTCATATAAGAGAAATCGACAGTCTCGAACGCCACTTTCCCCAGTGGCGGCACGGGCATGGCCACCGGATCGGGGCGGATAGGCAGGCTCGAACGTGTATCGAGCAATTCGATCAGCCGCTCGGTTGCTCCCGAAACCTGCTGCAGAGTGCCGAACAGATCGCTCATATTGGTCAGCGCACTGGTCGCGATCACCGCATAGATGGCGAACTGGACGACCTCCCCCACGCTGATCATCCCGGCAAACACCGCCTGGCTGCCCAGCCAGACCAAAACGACCAGCGCCGACATGGTCACAAACATCACGATGCCGATGAGCAGCGAGCGGGTCAGGAGCCGTTTGAGTTCGGCCCGGTAGGTGGTTTCGGCATATCCCTGGAAAAGCTGCTGCTGGCTTTCCTCCTGCACGAAGGATTTGACGGTTTTGACCGAAGACAATGTCTCTGTGACCATGGCCGAAAGGTCGGCCAGCGTGTCCTGGGTCACCCGCGAAACCTTCTTCATGCGCCGCCCCATGGCAACGAGCGGGAAGACGATTATGGGGATGACGACAATGACGCCCAGCGCCAGCTGGAAATTAGTCAAGAACATCATGAACAGCGCGCCGACCATCAGGATCAGCGACCGCAGGGCCAACGACGCCGACGACCCCACCGCGCTGCGGATCACCGCAACATCGGCATTGAGCCGTGAGGTCAATTCCCCCACCCGGTTAACGTCGAAAAACGTCGCGTCGAGTGTGAGCAGATGGTTGAAGACGTCCTGACGCAGATCGGCGATAACCCGTTCCCCGATCACCGAGATCAGGTAAAACCGCGCCCCGGCCGAAATCGCCATGACCGCGCCGATGACGATGATCAGCCAGGCATAGGACGAAACGACCTCGAAATTTTCGGTGACGAACCCTTCATCGATAAAGCTGCCGGCAAAATAGGGAATCGAAAGCGAGGCGATCGCTGCAATCAGCAGAAAGGCCAGCGTCAGCACAAGGCGCAAAGGATAGCGCCCCAGATAGGGCAGCAATCGGCTCAATGGCTGGAGCGAGGAGGGTTGAGCACCCGCCTTTAACCGAGGCACCTCGCTTTCGGCGTCGGTTGGGGCGGATTTGGCAGCGGTTTCCGACATATCGGGCTATTCCTGTTTGCGCCTAGATAGTCCCTGACCAGCCCGGGGGCAAGTTTGCTTGCCCACTTATGCGCTTTCATGCCGCCCCTTGCGCTGACGCGCTGCATTCTGTAAAAGGCCGCCAACGAATTTGCGAGACGTTTCGTCCGGGCGCGGCAGCGCCCGTTTGATTTAGGGCCCGAGACACATGAAAAAAGACATCCACCCCGACTACCATTTCATCACCGTGGCGATGACCGACGGGACCGAATACAAGACCCGTTCGACCTACGGCAAGGAAGGCGACAAGCTGACCCTCGACATCGACCCCACGACCCACCCGGCCTGGACCGGCGGTCAGGGCAAGCTCGTCGACCGTGGCGGCCGCGTGTCGCGCTTCAAGGAAAAGTTCAAGGGCATCCTGGGTTCGTAAGACCCAAGACCTTGCCAATAAAAAGCCCGGCCATCGCGCCGGGCTTTTTTATGTCTGTCTTTCGGGCAGATCAGAGCCCGCCAAACGCCGCCTTGAGCCGGTCCATCTGCGCCGAAAGTGCATTTTCCCCTTCCGGTTCGGCAGGCAATTCCTCGCCGCGCTCGATACGGTCGAATTTCACCACACGCTCGAACAGGCGGTCGCCCTTGGCGATATAGGCCTTCATGGTTTCGGGTATGTCGTCCCAGCCCGGACCGCCCCGATCCGAGGGAAGGGCCGAGAACTTGACCTTGGATTTTTCGCTGCGCGCCTGCTCGGGCGAAATCTCGCCCTCGTTGACGGCGCGCTGCAGCAACAACCATGAAGCAAGCTGCATGAGCCGCGTGGTGAGTCGCATGCTCTCGGTGGCATAGATAAAAGCTGCATCCCGGCTCAGCGCCTTGCTTTCGCCCCGGCCTTCGCCATCGAGATAGGCCGCCACCTCCTCGATCAGGCCCATGCCCTCGCGATAGAGAAGATCGAATCCTCCCGACGTCAGCAGCCTGGGTGTCAATGCAACGGCATCGCTGGGGGACTTCATCTCGTCCACGGGCACTCCTCGATCACAGCGGATAATTGGAGCGCATTCTATGCGCTTTTCGGCCTCCCGTCATCACGGGCCGCCGGCGAGTTGCAACTAGCCTTAACGCAATCCGGTTCAGGCACGCCCTGCCCCAGAAAAGAAAAAAGAGCCGTCAAGCAAACGGCTCTCGAAAGTTAACAGGGAGGCGTCAAACAGAGGGAAGGAACCGCTCTGAAAAACTCCAGCGCAAGCTGGATAATGAAAACCTAAACCGGACTCGTAAAATTTTACTTAACGAGACTCGCTTTTTTAACCTTACCGGCAAGTGACGATCGCTTGTCGCCGCAACGACACGGTCGGCTGGCGACACGCAGGCTCAGAACTTGAACACAGCATCGGCCGCGTTGCGGCTGGCGTTCTTGGTTTCGATCGCCGTTTCCAATCGGGCAATTTCCGCCTTGAGAATTTCGATGCGGTCTTGAAGTTCATCGACCGACAGCGCCTCGAGGGGCATACCGACCTCATGGACCGGCATGCGGCGTACGACATCGTCTTCCATGCTGATCTCCTCAAATTTGCTCTTGGCCCATTCTGGCGCGCGATTAAGATGGCGTCCATGACTATTCCAGACCAGATGCGGGCGATCGAGATTTCGGCGCCGGGCGGCCCCGAGGTTCTCACGCCCACAATTGCCCCTACGCCAAAGCCCGGGCCGGGCGAAGTCCTGATTGCCGTCTGCGCGGCGGGAGTGAACGGCCCCGACATCTCCCAGAGGCAGGGCGCCTATCCACCCCCCGCAGATTCTTCACCGCTCCCCGGCCTTGAGGTCTCCGGCATCATCGCGGCGCTGGGCGAGGGCGAAACGCGCTTTGCGCCCGGCGATGAGGTTGTGGCGCTGTGCAACGGTGGCGGCTATGCCGCCTATGTCGCCGTGCCCGCCGGACAGGTGCTGCCCAAACCCAAGAATTGGTCGCACATCGAAGCGGCAACGTTGCCCGAGACCTTTTTCACCCTGCAACAGACACTTATTGAACGGGCTGGACTGACAACCGGTCAGACCGTCCTCGTTCATGGCGGCTCGGGCGGTATCGGCGCCAGTGCCATCCAGCTGTGCCGCCTTTTCGGCGCGACGGCCATCGCAACGATCTCGAGCGGGCAAAAGGCCGAGTACGCCCGCGCCATGGGCGCAGCCCATACCATCGATTACACCAGCGAGGATTTCGTCGAGCGCACCAGAGCCCTGACGGAAGGCCGGGGCGCCGACATCGTCATCGACATCATCGGCGGCGACTATGCCAACCGCAATCTAAAGGCCTGCGCCTATGGTGGCCACATCATTCAACTGGCGATAAGGGGCGGCGCGAAGGCGGAAATCAATCTCGGCCTGATTCTGATGAACGCCCTTACCGTGTCGGGATCGACCCTGCGCCCCCAATCGGCAGCGACCAAGGCCCGGTTTGCCCAGGCGCTCCGGGCCAGGATCTGGCCGGCCATCGAAGCAGGCACGATCATTCCCCCCCACATCATGACCTTCCCCCTCGAAAGCGCCGCCGACGCCCACCGCGCCATGGAAGCGCCCGACCACTACGGCAAGATCGTCCTGATGGTCGGCGACCACGAGCGCAGCCCCTTGTGACGGTTTGGCAACGGATCGGTCACGATTGCGTCAAACATCGCAACCACACTTGCCAGAAACCTCTCTTGTGTCGATTTTGAGCGTCCGGGGGCGCGACCGGTATGATCGATATCTTGATTGAAGGCTGGATGAACCAGACGACCCTGCGCCTTGTCGGCGGCCTCGTGCTTGCCTCCCTGATCCTCTACCTGCTGGTTGTGGCTGTTGCCTACACCTTCCAGCGCGAGATGGTCTTCCCCCGCCGCTTTGTAAACGCGCTGCCCTTTGCCGCCATGGTTGGTCCCGATTTCGAACGCGTAACGCTCGAGACCGCCGATGGCGAAAGGCTCAAAGCCTATTTCAAGCCTCCGCTGGAAGGCGCCCCGATGATCGTTGCATTCCACGGCAATGGCAGCGTACCTGAGCCCCAGGCGGTACGTTTTGGCAGTGCGCCATGGGCCGGCGCCGGCTTTGGCGTCCTTTCCTTTGCCTATCGCGGATATCCGGGCTCGACGGGAACGCCGAGCGAAGAGGGCTTGTTGCTCGACGCCGAGGCGGCCATCGACTATGCGCGCACCCACGCACCCGGCAGCCGGCTGGTCTTTATCGGCCATTCGTTGGGAACCGGTGTCGCCGTTGCCATGTCCGAACGCTATCCGAGCCAGGCCCTTGTTCTTGAAGCGCCCTTTTCTTCACTGCCTGACGTCGTCGCGGCCACCATGCCGTTTCTGCCGGGACAATTGGTGCATGACACCTTCTTTTCCTCGCGCCGCATTGCGGGAAGCCAGGCCGATACCATCGTCATCATCCATGGTGAACGCGATACCGTCGTGCCGGCCTTTCTTGGCCGCCGCCTGTTCGCCCTCGCCCCGCACGGGGTTTTCATGTCGGTCGAAAACGCCGACCATCTCAATCTGCGCGGCATGCGTGACGCCGAAATTCTCGATCTCGTCATCAACGGCTATCCGCCCGAGCCGACCCCGCAAAGCGAACCGGTCGGCAGTCCCGACCCGCTCGAAGCCGGCGCTGTGTGATTGCTGATTGCATGATAGGCATTTGACCCCTATATTAACGGTCAAATTCCCCCTCATCCCAGATTGGCGAGGCGGGCGGTCCGGAGGAACGCCGGGCCGCAGCACAGGAGAGATTTATCCATGGCCACACAATTGCTCATGCCCAAGGCGACCGCCGTCTGGCTGGTCGAAAACACCGGGCTGACCTTCAAGCAGATCGCCGATTTCTGCACCCTTCATCCGCTCGAGGTCCAGGGCATCGCCGATGGCGACGTAGCCGGCGGCATCCGCGGGGTGAATCCGATCCAGAACGGGCAGATAACACGCGACGAGATCGCCAAGGGCGAAGCCGACGAAAATTACAGGCTTCGGGTTTCCGAGCCCAAGGTCAAGGTCGCTGCGCCCAAGCGCCGCGGCCCGCGCTATACACCGACCTCGCGCCGCCACGAGCGCCCCAACGCCATCAAATGGCTGGTCCGCAACCATCCCGAACTCAAGGACGCCCAGATCATGCGCCTTGTGGGCACCACCAAGTCGACAATCGAATCGGTGCGTGAAAATACCCATTGGAACGCCGCCAATCTGACCGCCATGGACCCGGTAACGCTCGGGCTCTGCTCGCAGATGGAGCTGGACATGGAAGTGCGCAAGGCGGCTCGCACCGCCGGCATCGCAGAAGATGCACCCGAAGGCACACGTCTGATGACCGCCGAGGAAGCGCTCAACCGCGCCCAGTACGAGCCCCAGGAAGGCGAAGAGCCAGCACACACGCCCGCTCAGGACAATTACGACGCCGAGCGCGAGGCCGAATCGGTCTTTGCCAAGCTCAAATCGCTCAAGGGCGCCGACGCCGACGCGGACGATCGCGACTAGGTTTTCCTGCCGTTGTGCTTTAAGCGGCCCGCTGCCCACCGCAGCGGGCCGCTTTTCGTTTGGAGCCCCCAACGCACAGGGCTGCTCTTGCCGCCGGCCTTGACATCGAGCGCATTTGCCCGCGCTATGCCGCTCCGTTCCTGATCCAATTCCCAAGCTCCAATTGACGTTCTTTCTTGTCGCTGCACTCGCAGTCTTTCTTGTCGCACTGTCGAAATCGGGTCTGGTCGCGAGCCTGGGCGTCGTCGGCGTACCGCTGCTCACCCTCGTAATGCCGGCCCGCGATGCCGCCGGGATGATGCTGCCCCTGCTGATTGCGATGGACGTTATCGCGCTGATCGCCTATCGGCGCGAAGTCGATTGGAAAGTGTTCTGGATTCTATTGCCCGGCGCCATGGTCGGCACGCTGATCGCGTTCTCGCTTTCGGCGGTCGTCAGCGAATCCATGGTCCGTCTCGCCATCGGCCTGATTACCCTGGCCTTCGTGCTCGATGCATGGCTGCCGCTGCGCAAGAAGCTCGAAGGCCTGCCGCCATCGCGGCCCTGGGGAACATTCTGGGGCGCCATTGCGGGGTTTACCAGCTTTGTCAGCCACACCGGCGGCCCGCCGGTCCAGATCTACATGCTGCCCATGCGGCTGCGGCCAACGCTTTTTGCCGGCACCAACGCCGTGTTCTTTGCCGTGGTCAACGCCAGCAAGATTCCGTTCTATTTCGTGCTCGGCCAGCTTTCGCTCCCCAACATGCAGGCCGCGATCTATCTCATGCCTGTGGCGATCATCGGCATGGTGCTGGGCGTATTTCTGGTCAGGCGCATCGATGCGGGCCTGTTTTACCGGATCGCCTATGTCCTGATCTTCCTACTGGCACTCAAGCTGATCTATGACGGAGTCACAGGATCGTTTTTCGCCTGAAACCGGGCAATAAAAAAGGCCGCAGCTTTCGCCGTGGCCTCACAGAAATCGCAAGTTTACGGGTGGACCTTAATGAGCGGTCTCGTGCTGGACGCGCACCAGCTGGTCCTTGAGTTCAAGTTTCTTGCGCTTTAGAGCGGCAATCAGCAGCGCATCGCGAGCCGGATGGCGCATTTCTTCGCTGATCTTTCGTTCCAAATCCTGATGCCGCCGCTCCAGGGAAGTGATGTAAGTCTGTGAGGTCATGGCCACTCCTTTCATCATTGGACGACGGTATCGTCACATTCTTTGCGGCCTTTGTCCAATGGCAAATCTGTGGCAGAAAGGATATGGAGTGCGGTCCTGTGGGGGAAAACGATTATGCTGCCATTGGACAAGGAAACCGAGGCCCGGCTTGGGCTTGAATTGGCCACCAAACGCCAGGAACACGCCGATCTCGACGCAGCGATCCACACGCTCGCCGCGTCCGGACTGGCCGACATCACGCTGCTCCAGCGCCTCAAGAAGCGCAAACTGGCTCTCAAGGATCGGATCGTCGCCATCGAACGGATCATCCTGCCCGACATAATCGCGTGACATTAAGTTAAGTTGACTTCTTCCATCATCATTTGTACGTCCCTCATTGAGCTTTTTGAGGATGATCTGAGATGACCCAACATACCCGTATTGTCGAACGTGTTCGCCATGAACTCAAATTCAGGGTTGCAAAGGTCCTCAAATCCGAGCGCATCACGCCGAAAATGGCGCGGATCACGCTGACCTCGGACGATTTCGAGAGCTTCGTCTCCCTCGCCTATGACGATCATTGCAAGGTGTTTTTCCCCGAAAAGGGCTCAGCCGACTTTCCCGTGCCGACAAGAGGGGAAAACGGGCTGGTCTTTCCCGATGGCAAACGCCCCGAATCCCGCGATTATACTCCACGCCACTATGACAACGCAGCGCGCACCCTGACCATCGATTTCGTGCTGCATGGCGACGGTCCGGCATCGAGCTGGGCGGAGATGGCCCGGCCCGGCGACACGATAGGCGTGGGTGGCCCGCGCGGATCGTTCGTCGTCCGGGGCGATTTCGATTGGTATTTGCTGGTTGGCGATGAAACCGCCCTGCCCGCCATTTCCCGCAGGCTCGAGGAATTGCCGCGCGATGCACGCGCCATCGCCGTCATCGAGATTGCCGACAATAGCGAAATCCAGAAAATTGACGCCCCCGAAGGGGCCGAAATCCATTGGCTGAGCCGCGAGGGCGCCGCGCCTGGCGATTACGACAAGCTGCTTGGTGCTGTTCAGGGGCTCGATCTGCCCAATGGCGACGGCTACGTTTTTGTTGCCGGCGAAGGCGCCATGAGCAAAGCCGTGCGCAGCCATATGGTGGGCGAGCGCGGCCACAACCCCGACTGGATCAAGGCGGCCGGCTACTGGCAGGCTGGAAGCGAGGACTTCGACGACGGCCACGCCCACTGACGGCAACGAAGACCCTAGTCGATAACTTCCTTTTCCTCGGCCGCCCGACGCACCAGAATATCCCTGACCTCTCTGGTGATCGGCAAGCTGGCCTTTTCGAGCAGATCGATCTGCGCCTCGTCGTAAAGCCGGGGTTCCTGGTCAAAAATCGCCAGTACTGCACCCAATTGTCCGTCGCCAAGCGGAATGGGCACACCCGCATAGGCCCGAACCCCGCTTTCCACCACGCTGCGCAGATGGGCGTAGGGCGAATGCTGCAGATCGTCGATAATCAATGTGCCCGACCGTTCGAGCACCGCATGAGCCAGATGCTCGGCATGGCTTCTTTTCAGCTCGTCTCTGGCTGAATCGGACAACGGCACCACGGTTACCATTGCCACCGTGGTCTTGGCCGAGCGAGCCAGCCGGCGCAAGGACCGGGCGATGTCAGGGTCCGCAGCCGCTTGATCCGAAATGGCCCGGGCCGACAGACGCAAATGTGGAACGCCCCCCGAATCATCGGCAACCGGTTCGTCATTGTCGCCCAGCGCCAGCGCGATCGCATGCTCTGCCAGACCGATTGAATGAGCCAGAACATCGATCTCGTCGGCGCCACCGTCGCGCTGTCCAGCGTCGTAGTCGGGATGGAAATAGCCGGCGACCACTACCATTTCCGGTCGTATCCGCTTGAGACGGCGTGCCGCGTAGCGGGCATAGACGTCGGGCTTTTCGCCAAGATAGCAAAGGCACGCCACGTCTGTTTGCGACAGGTCCATTTGGGCGATGCCCTCTTTGCGCAGCGCCACCGGTGCCATCACCTGAGCAGAAAAGCCGCGGGCCCGCACCCGTTCGGCCACCATGAACGCCATGGCTTGATCGAGCTCGGTTTTGCCGCCGAAGATCCGAACCCGCGTGCTGTCCTCAACCGTTCCGGGCGCCGCCTCGGCAATGTCGTCGAGCACCTCCGCGAGCGTTTCAACGACTCGGTGGCGGTGCGAGGGATCGGCAAGATCGCCGGCGATATCGGCTTCGGCCAACCGCAGGGCCGGAACCGCGATATCGTCGTAAAACGCGGCAACGCCGTCCTTTTCAATCTCCCGGTCGGCCAGCTCGATCGCCTCCTCGACGTTTCCAGAGATCAATCGTTGGTAGAACCGCTCCTGCGGCAGCAGAACGGGTGCACTGCCAAGTATGGTTTCGATAAAGCCCAGGCCCGGCACATAACGCGCCATAACCACAATGCACACCGTCAACGGCATGGAAACGATCAGACCGATCGGACCCCAGAGCGTGGCCCAGAACATGGCCGCAACCAGCACGGCCAAAGGGGTCAGCCCCGTCGAGGTCCCGTAAAGCCTGGGTTCGATGATGTTGTTGGAAACGATTTCAAGCACCAGATAGAGCCCGATGACCCCGAACAGCATCGTCCAACCCGGATCGACAGCAATCGAGAGCAGGATCGGGATGGTGGCGATCATCAGTGTGCCCACGAACGGGATATAGCGAAACACGCTCGCCAGCAGGCCCCACAAGATCGCATTGGGCACCCCAAGGACAAGCAGCCCCGCCCCGAACAGCGTCCCATAACCGGCACTGATCGTTGCCTGCGCCAGAAGGTAGCGCCCGACCCGGGCGCTGGCTTCGTTCATGGCCTCGGTGCTGGCGCGCAGATCGCCGCGGCTGGCCAGTTTGAGAAACCGGTCGCGCAATTCTTCGCGCTCGAGCAGCAGGAAAATGACAAAGATCGTGACGATCAGAACCGATGCGAGCGGGCCGATGATCGAGAAAAAAACCGCCTGGGCAGTTTCGAGTGACCCCATACCGTCATCGGCAATGACCACCTGGATGGGTTCGGGGCCTTGCTCGGCCAAGCTCTCGGCATTGGCCTCCACCTGCGCGCCCAGCCGCTCGATCGTGGAGACCAGCCTGTCGATGACCTGCCCGCCTCCCAATGTCTCCTGTAGCATGCGCAGCTTTTCGCTGATCGTCGCCTGATAGCGCGGCAGATCGGACGCGAGCGAGAGCATCTGGGAAAACGCCAGATAAGCCACACCCGAAATCAGCGTGATGACGGCCAGCACCGAAGCAATGACGGCAACGATATGGGGCGTTCCGACCCGGCGCAGGCTGTGAACGACCGGACCCAGCGCAAAGGCGAGCAGCACGGCGAGAACCAGCGGCACGAAAATACCGCGCCCCAGATAGAGCACGGCTACAATCAGAACAAAGGTCAGGATCGCCGTTAGAGGCTGGATGCCAAGCAGCGACGGCGCCGGAGCTACCGACGGTTTCGTGTCCATTTACTGTTTCCCAATCCAAGCCCTCAAGGACCCCGCGACCTGAAAACGCCACGCACTTGAATTTCGTTCCCTGCTCTGCTGATCGACGCGGCGTCTTGAACCTTTTGGGCTTATCGGATACAGCCACGCTTTAGCCAATTGAGGGTCGGGCTCTTGGTTTCATCTCCCCCTATCGCCATCGTCATGGGCAGCCAGTCGGATTGGCCCACGATGCGCTTTGCCGCCGAAACGCTCGAAGCGCTCAGGCTCGATTACGAGGCGCGTATCGTCTCGGCCCACCGCACGCCGCTGCGCATGGTCGATTTCGCCACAACGGCGCGCGAGGATGGGTTTCAGGTCATTATCGCAGGAGCCGGCGGCGCGGCCCATCTGCCCGGCATGATCGCCTCGATGACCACATTGCCGGTTCTGGGCGTGCCTGTGGAAAGCAAAGCGCTTCACGGACAGGACAGCCTGCTCTCCATCGTCCAGATGCCCGGCGGCGTGCCGGTCGGCACCCTGGCCATCGGCAAGGCGGGCGCGATCAACGCCGCACTACTGGCCGCCTCGATCCTTTCGCTCGCCGATGAGGAACTGGCGGCCCGGCTCACCGAGTGGCGCACTCGCCAGACCAACGCAGTTGCGGAGTTCCCCAAGGACGATGACTGACAGCCACCCACTCCAGCCCGGCAGTTCCATCGGTATTCTGGGCGGCGGACAGCTCGGGCGCATGCTCTCGCTTGCGGCAAGCCAGTTGGGCATGAAAACTCATATCTTCTGCCCCGATCCCGAAAGCCCCGCCTTCGATGTCACCCCGACAAAAACCGTCGCAGGCTATGACGATGTCGCGGCGCTGCGGGCCTTTGCCGGCGGTGTCGACGTTGTGACCTACGAGTTCGAAAACGTTCCCCTGGCAACGGCGAAAGTCATCGCCGACAACGTGCCGCTGCGCCCGGGCGCCAAAGCCCTCGAAGTCAGCCAGGACCGTTTGGCCGAAAAGGCTTTCCTCAGCCGCACAGGCGTCGCCATCGCGCCCTACCGCCCTGTCGGCAGTCTCGAAGAGCTCAAGGCGGCCGTTGCCGAGATCGGTCTTCCCGCCGTCCTCAAGACCACACGGCTGGGCTATGACGGCAAGGGCCAGCGCATGATCGGCAAGCCCGACGATCTCGAAGGCGCTTTTGCCGAACTCGAACCCGGTGCGCCACTGGTGCTTGAAGCCTATATCCCGTTCGAAAAGGAAATCTCGGTCATCGTGGTGCGCGGCGCCAATGGATCCGTGGTCACCTACGATCCGGCGGAGAACATCCACCGCAATCACATACTCAAGACCTCGACCCTGCCCGCCACGGTTTCCGATGCCGTGGTGATCAAGGCCAAGGCTGTTGCCAGCGACATTGCCACAGCGCTCGATTACGTCGGCACCATGGGCGTCGAGTTTTTTGTCGTGTCCGATGGCGACGATCCTCAGATTCTGGTCAACGAAATCGCCCCCCGGGTCCACAATTCGGGCCATTGGACCCAAGCGGTCTGCGTCACCGACCAGTTTGAGAATCATATCCGCGCCATCTGCGGCTGGCCGCTGGGCGATACGACCCGTCTGGCGGGGGTGGTCATGGAAAACCTGCTGGGCGAGGAAATCTTTGCCACAGCCGCGCGCGCGACCGGCGGCACCCAGCCCCACGTCTATGGCAAGGCCGAAGCGCGGGCCGGGCGCAAGATGGGCCACCTCAATATCGTCAGGTTCCCCGAAAACTGACAAAAAGCACAGATTCCGGGCCTCACCGGTGGACATGACCGGACTCTTCTGGTAACTACCGCGGCCACGGTGACCGGCAAGTGTCGGTCGGCGCTGGATTGCTTTTGGCCTCCGGCGTTTGATATCAGCCGAAATTCTAACCGAAAGGGCGGGTGTTCCGCGTGCAAGTAGTCGTTCGCGATAACAATGTCGATCAGGCGCTTCGGGCGCTGAAAAAGAAGTTGCAGCGCGAAGGTGTGTTTCGCGAAATGAAGCTGCGCAACTATTACGAGAAGCCTTCTGAAAAGAAGGCACGGCAGAAGGCCGAGGCGATCCGCCGGGCCCGCAAGCTTGCTCGTAAGCGTGCACAGCGCGAGGCTGGTGTTGTAACCGGCGGTCGTCGCTAAGAGGGCTTCGCAAAGCGCGAAATCTCTTGCATCTGCGACTGTTCGACATGAACGTATTTGCAGAAAAACGCCGTCCTTTGGGGCGGCGTTTTTATTTTTGAACTCCCGGCATTTCGAGGATCGGCATCACCTCAACGCCTTCGCCCGGAAAATGGGTGAAATGGGCGTGATTGCGAAACATTTCGGCCGCGGCCGCGTGGTCCGCCGCTTCGACGATTACGTAAGCCGCGGCTGTGTTGGTGATGTCGGCAACACCGTCTGGGCCGACCTTCTTTGTCTTGCCCAGCGGCCCGCCCGGATCGACAATGCGCGATGCGTTGGCTTCCATCCATTCGCCCCAGGCTTTCATGCCCGCCGCTTCGTCCACCCGGCCTTCGGCCTGCGCTTTTTCGGCGGCCGTCGCCGTTCCTGTATAGATCGCCAGAAATTTCGCCATTTCAGCCTCCCTCTGCTGTATCCGCAAAGAACGTCTGAGCCCGCTCCCAGATCCCTCGTGCCCAGAGATCGGAATGGTCTGCTCCCTCCTCGATCCAGATGTCGTAGGGATTTGGCACTTCGGCAAAGAGCCGCTCGCCATTCGAAACGCTGACCGTCCGGTCGGCGGTGCCATGCGCCACAAACACCGGTTCGTCGACCGCACCTATCCAGTCGTTGGACCTGAACTGATCGAGCATCAGCCAGGCGACCGGTGCAAAAGGGTAGCGCTCCGCCGCCACGCTCACCGCCGAATAGAACGGCGTCTCCAAAAGAAGCGCTTCCGCGGCGCGCTGGCTGGACACCCAAACGGCGGGCGAAGCGCCCAATGAACGCCCCCAGACGACGATCTCGTCCTCGCGCTCAGCCAGCCAGTCGAACGCCGCAAGGGCATCGGCGAGAAGATTGTCCTGGGTGATTTCGCCCGGCGACAGCGGAAAGCCGCGATAATCGACCGACAAAAAGCCGTATCCCGCCCCGGTGAACGAAAGGAAGCGCTCGTATTCGGACGAAAAGCTTCCCGAATTGCCCTTGAGATACAAAATGACTGGTTCATCGCCAGCCGGCGGTGTGTACCAGCCGGTAATGACCTCATCATCGCTCGTCGGAATGGTGACGATCTCGGCATCGAGGTCCACGGCGGCGGGATCGAAAATCTCGCCGGCCGGATTGAAGAAGAACGCCCGCTGGTTGAGATAGAGATAAGCGAGCAGCCCGCCATAAACGATAATGAGAAAGACCAGAACGCCGATAACGATCTTCTTGAGCATTTTCGATTTCCTCCCGGCGGCTCCGTTTTTGATACCGCCGGAAGCAGGGCTCGTCTAGGTCAGCGCCTCTTCGCCCAGCGCGACACGAAACGCCCGTTGGAAGACCTCAAGCGGCTGGCCACCGGAAATGGCGAACTGGTTGTTGAAAATAAAGAACGGCACGCCGTTGATACCCTGCTGGCTCGCTGAGACCGCCATCGCCCGGGTGGTGTCGTTTTCGGCCTCGTCTTCAATCAGCTTGAGCGCTCCGTCCCGGCTGAACCCATGCTCGGCGGCGATATCGGCCAGAAGCGCGTCGTCGGTGATGTTCTTGCCTTCAAGGAAATAGGCCGCCGCGAACGCCTTGGCCAGCCCATACTGATGCTCTGGTGCTGCCGAGCGGATCAGGGTGTGGGGCTTGATCGTGGGATAGCTCATCGGCTGTACGCTCATCTCCAGCGGCACACCCGCATCACGTGCCGCAGCTTGAACGCGCGCCTGCATGGCGTCGATATCGCCGCCATATTTTGCCTTGAGCCTTTCCTTGGTGTTCTGCCCTTCTTCCGGCGTCGTCGGATCGAGCAGGAACGGGTGATGCAAGATCTCGACGTTTACGTCCTCAGGCAGCGTCGCCAGCGCCTGATCAAGCCGCGCCGTGCCGATCAGGCACCAGGGGCATACGACATCGGTGAACAGATCGATGCGGATGGATTGGGTCATCGTGTATCCTTTGCGTTGACGACAACATGGCCATTGGCGCCGAACCGCTCAAGTACGCACATCGATGTAACTAAGTATGATCGGGCCGCTATCCAACTTTAGAGTTAAACCAAAGATTGGTACTGATCCTGAGGCCAAAATGAACTTCAATTGCGAATTTTGATAATTTGAAATATATTGTGGCCATATGTACTCCAAGCAGATAAAAAAAGGACAGATTTATGGCCGTGAAACACACACCTACAGGTGAAGTTCACCAAGGATCAAAGGGTGGAAAAACGGGATGTGGCTTCAATACTAATGAAAACCCAAGCCATTGGGTCAATACGTCCAGTGGGATCACCTGCGACAAGAACGGCTGCAAAAATTAGAATTCGCGATATTGAATCTAAGTCTGAACTGTTTCTACATATCAAAAAAAGGGGCCATTTGGCCCCTTTTTTCCTTACTCAGTGATGGAACGCCTTGACGATGGATTCGGTCATCTTCTTGGCGTCTCCGAACAGCATCATGGTGTTGTCGCGGAAGAACAGTTCGTTCTGAACCCCCGCATAACCTGCCGCCATGCCGCGCTTGATGAACAGCACGGTACCCGCCTTTTCCACATCGAGAACCGGCATGCCGTAGATCGGCGAGGTCTTGTCGGTCTTGGCCGATGGGTTGGTGACGTCATTTGCACCGATAACGAACGCCACATCGGCCCGCGAGAACTCGGAGTTGATGTCCTCGAGTTCGAACACTTCGTCATAAGGCACATTGGCTTCGGACAGCAGCACGTTCATATGCCCAGGCATGCGGCCCGCCACTGGGTGCACGGCATAGGAGACATCGACCCCGGCCGCCTTGAGCTCATCGGCCATTTCGCGCAGCGCATGCTGGGCCTGGGCGACCGCCATACCGTAACCGGGCACGATAATGACCTTGGACGCGTTCTGCATGATGAAGGCCGCGTCTTCGGCCGAGCCCTGCTTGACGGGGCGCTCTTCCACATCGCCAGAGGCCGCAGCGGCGTCGTCGCCACCGAACCCGCCAAGGATCACCGAAATAAAGCTCCGGTTCATGGCCTTGCACATGATGTAGGAAAGGATCGCGCCCGACGACCCCACCAGCGCGCCGGTAATGATCAGAGCCGTGTTCTCAACGGTAAAGCCGATGCCCGCCGCCGCCCAACCCGAATAGGAGTTGAGCATGGAGACCACAACCGGCATGTCGGCGCCACCGATCGGGATGATCATCAGCCCGCCCAGCGCAAGCGCGATAAGCGTGATGATCCAGAACAGGATCGGATCCTGCGTCACCGAGAACACACCAATCAGAATGACCAGCAGCGCGCCCAGCCCCAGATGGATCAGGTGCCGGGCTGGCAACAGGATCGGCTTGCCGCTCATGCGGCCGTCGAGCTTGGCGAACGCGATCACCGAACCGGTGAAGGTGAAGGCGCCAATGGCCGTGCCAATGCTCATTTCGATAAGCGCCTGCACGTGAATATGGCCCGGTTCCCCGATGCCGAAGGCAACCGGCGCATAAAGCGCCGCTGCCGCCACGAACACGGCGGCCAGACCGACCAGCGAGTGGAAAGCGGCGACCAGTTGCGGCATGGCCGTCATGGGAACACCGCGCGCGATGAACGCCCCGATGCCGCCACCGATGGCCAGCCCGCCGATAATCAGGACCCACGCGAACGGATCGGTGGGTGCGGCAATGGCCAGCGTTGTGAGCACGGCAATGGTCATGCCGACCATGCCCATCGTGTTGCCCCGCCGCGCCGTGGTGGGCGAAGACAGCCCGCGCAGCGCGAGAATGAACAGCGCCCCGGCGACCAGATAGGCCAGGGCCGCGATATTTGCGGAAATCATGTGTCCTAGCCCTTCTTCTTGTACATCGCCAGCATGCGCTGGGTGACGAGGAAGCCCCCGAAGATATTCACCGATGCGAGGATCAGCGCTATGAATCCGAACCAGCGGGCCGGGCCGGGTTCACCCACGCTGGCCACGCCCACGGCCAGAAGCGCGCCCACCACAATCACCGAAGAGATCGCGTTGGTCACCGCCATAAGGGGTGTATGAAGGGCCGGCGTTACGGACCAGACGACGTAGTAACCCACGAAGATCGCCAGGACGAACACCGAAAGGAAAAAGAAAAAGGGATCGACGACACCGCCCATTATACGTCTCCATCCGTCTTTTTGGCCGCAGGCTTTTTAGCTGCGGGTTTTTTGGCTGCTGTGCTCTTTGCCGCCGGTTTGCGCGCCGCAGCGCTTTTGGCTGCGGGCTTTTTCGCCGCCGGTGCCTTGGGCGCCGCTGCGCTCTTGGCCGCAGGCTTTTCCTCGGCCGGAACCGAAACGGCGCCGGCGGTCGCGACCTTTGCCGCCCGGCCCTTGCCAGAAGTTCCGGTCTTGGCCGGAGCCTTGGCCGCCGGCTTGCTTTCCGCCTTCGGCGCAACCTTGGCGGCCGCCGTCTTGCCGGTCGCAGCGGCCTTGGCCGGCGCCTTTGCAGTGGCTTTGGCAGGCGCCTTTTTGGCAGGCGCCGCAGCAGCAGATCCGGCAAAGTTCGGATGCACGACAGCCCCGTCGCGGGTCAGAAGCGTTGCCTTGACCAGCTCGTCCTCCCAATCGACCCTGAGCGCCTTGGCGTCCTTGTCGATCATGGTTTCAAGAAACGCCAGAAGGTTCTTGGAATAGAGCTGGGAGGCCGTCGCAGCGATCTTGCCCTGCAGGTTGACCAGCCCGATGATCGTTACGTCCTTGTGAACGATCGTCTGGCCGGGAACCGTCAACTCGATATTGCCGCCCCGCTCGGCAGCCAGATCGACAAGAACCGAACCCGGTGCCATGGATTCAACCATTGCCTTGGTGATCAGTTTTGGCGCCGGACGCCCGGGGATCAGCGCCGTGGTGATGACGATGTCCTGCTTGGCGATATGGCCCGACACCAGCTCGGCCTGCGCCGCCTGTTCTTCCTTGGTCAGTTCCCGCGCATATCCGCCGGTGCCTGACGCGTCCTTGAGCGCTTCGGTCATGATGAACTTCGCGCCCAGCGATTCCACCTGCTCGCCCGCCGCGGCCCGAACGTCGGTGGCCGAGACAGCCGCGCCGAGACGCTTTGCCGTGGCGATCGCCTGCAGCCCGGCAACGCCGGCCCCCATCACGAACACCTTGGCGGCGCGCACCGTGCCCGCCGCCGTCATCATCATCGGCAGCGCCCGGTCATAAACCATTGAGGCTTCGATAACCGCCTGATACCCGGCAAGATTGGCCTGGCTGGACAGGATATCCATCACCTGAGCCCGCGTGATGCGCGGCATCAGTTCCATGGCAAAAACCGAAAGTCCGGCCTTGGCCAATGCAGCAAGCGCGGCTTCATTGCCGAACGGATCGGCTGTGGCCAGCACCAGCGCGCCCTTGGCAGCACCGCTCAGCGCCGACGCCTCGGGGCGCCGGACCGAAAGGATCACATCGGCGCCCTTGACGGTTGCCGCGGCGCTCGCCTCGACGCTCGCCCCGGCATCCTTGTAAAATTGGTCGAGGATGCGCGACGCTTCCCCTGCCCCCTTTTCGACGCTGACGGTCGCGCCAAACCCGATGAGCTTGGCAACCGTCTCCGGCGTCGCTGCAACGCGGGTTTCTCCCCCCACGCGCTCGCGCATTACGGCAATTTTCATGAAACCCTACCTCTTATGGCCCGCAACGATCCCGTCCATGTCCCCCGGGGTTCGAAGGTCTAGTAAACGAAGATCAGATACAGGATCACCAGTATTGCTGCCGTGGAGATCACACTCCACTTGGCTCCGGAAAGGAACGCGGCATACGTGTGGGTATGCTCCTCGAAGTCCTTTTCCTTCTGCTTTTCGCTGATCGGCTTGTTTGAATAAGTTGCGACCTGTTGTTCGGCCATCGCAGCTTTCCCCTAATTTTCTCGAGTCTGAATTGGCGCCCTTTAGGGCTGAGTTTGTTCCAGTTCGTCAATGAGTCTTTCGATCATGGACAGTCCCAGCGACCAGAATTGCGGATCGCGGGCATCCAGCCCGAAAGGAGCCAGAAGTTCCGAATGATGTTTCGATCCCCCGGCGCTCAGCATGTCGAAATACTTTTCGGCGAACCCCTCACTGGACTTTTCATACTGTGCGTAGAGCGAGTTCACAAGGCAATCACCAAACGCGTAGGCATAGACATAGAACGGCGCATGGATGAAATGCCCGATATAGCTCCACAGAACTTCATAGCCTTCGTTGAGCCTGATCCCCGGCCCGAGGCTCTCTGAAGATATTTCCATCCAGAACGCATCGATCTCTTCGGGCCGCAATTCGCCTTCGCGCCGCGCCAGATGGATCTTGCGCTCCAGCGTGTAAAACGAAATCTGCCGCACGACGGTGTTGAGCATATCCTCGATTTTCGAGGCGATCAGCGCAAAGCGCTGCTTGGGATCGGTGGTCGCGTCGAGAATGGCGCGGAAGGTCAGCATTTCGCCAAAAACGCTCGCCGTTTCCGCCAGCGTCAGCGGCGTGGGCGCCATAAGCTCTCCCTGCCCTGCCGCCAGCCGCTGGTGCACCCCATGGCCCAACTCGTGGGCCAATGTCATGACATCACGTGTCCGGCCCATATAGTTGAGCATCAGATAGGGATGGGCGGTCGTCACCGTCGGATGCGCAAAGGCGCCCGGCGCCTTGTTGGGTTTAACCGCCGCGTCGATCCACCCGCTGTCAAAAAACGGCTCTGCCACCTCCACCAGCTTCGGAGAAAACCGGCCATAGGCATCGAGCACGGTGGTCTTTGCCGTTTCCCAATCGAAAATCCGGTCGTCCGATGTGGGTAGCGGCGCGTTGCGGTCCCAGGCGTCGAGCTTGTCCTTGCCGAACCATTTGGCCTTCATCTGGTAATAGCGGTGCGAAAGCCGCGGATAGGCCTCGCGCACCGCCTTCTCGAGCGCATCAACGACTTCGCGCTCGACCGAATTGGCAAGGTGGCGGCTGTCGGCCACATCCTCATAGCCACGCCAGCGATCGGAAATCTCCTTGTCCTTGGCCATCACGTTGGTGATATGGGCAAAGAGCTTCTTGTTGGCCGAAAGCGTCTTGGACAACGCCTTGAACGCGGCTGAACGTTTTGCTTCCTGTTTGTCACTCAAAAGATTGAGCGTCTGCTCGAGCCCCAGCGTCTCGCCATCGACTTCGAACTTGAGCGAAGCCATCGTCTCGTCGAACAGCCGGTTCCAGGCCGCGTGCCCGGTAACGTATTTGTCGTGGAACAGCTCTTCCACCCGGTCTTCAAGCTGGTATGGCCGCGACTTGCGCAATTCGGTAAACCACGGCCTGTAATGGGCAAGATCGGCACTCGCCTCAAAAGCCGCGTCAAGCACCTCATCCTCGATCCGGTTGATCTCGAGCGTGAAAAACAGGATGCGGGTCGAAAGCCCCGTGATCTTGTCTTGCGTATCGCCCAAGAATTTCACCCGGTCGCCATCGCCGGTGTTCTGCGCATAATTGAGATAGGCGAAGGACCCCAGCCGCCCGAAAACCTCGTCTAGCTTTTCAAAGCGCCTGACCGCCTCGACCAGTCCGCCCTCTTTCGCCAGTCCGTCGAGCTTGCCTTTGAAATCGGCCTCGAAGGCTTTGGTCTCGGTTTCGAGAAACGCCATGTCGGCCTTGAGCGCGTCCGACCCGACGCCGGGATAGAGATCACTCAGATCCCATTCGGGCAATTGGCCGAACTGGTTATGGGTCGATTGCGGTTGGGGGGATGACATGGACAAGGCTCCAGCGGTATTGGCTTTTTGTGGCACCTTACAGAGCACCCCGTAAGACAACAAGGCGGCACGGACACCCTGCCCACCCTTAAAACCCTGTTAATCGATCGCGCCTAGCCTGCCCCAAATCGGCACACTCTCGATTCGCGTGCGCCGGCGTTTTTTGGGCTGGAGTTGCGTTGCATATGCATAAGGTTCTGATCGTCGACGATGATCCCATCCAATCTCGTCTGACCTCGGAAGTCGTCGCCAAGGCCGGGTTTACCGCGCTCACAGCGGAGTCTGGCGCCAAGGCCCTCGATCTGCTGCGCACCAAACCGAGCATCGGTGCCATGATCCTCGATATGGTCATGCCCGAAATGGACGGCATGGCAGTACTCGAGGCCCTGCGGCGCGAAACCATCGCCATTCCGGTCATCGTCCAGACGGCCCAGACGTCCCTCGATACGGTCATTTCCGCCATGCGGCTTGGCGCCGTCGATTTCTTCGTCAAACCCGTCGCGCCCGAACGCATAACCATTTCCCTGCGAAACGCCCTAAAGCTCGGCACCCTCGAATCCAGCCTCAAGGCCGAGCGCGCCCGCCGCGACGGCAGTTTCACGTTTGCCCATATTATCACCAGAAGCGATGCGATGACGCGCACCATGGCGCTGGGCAAAAAGGCCGCCGCCAGCACCATCCCCGTTTTGATCGAAGGCGAATCCGGGGTGGGCAAGGAATTGCTGGCCCGCGCCATCCAGGGTTCGGGCGACCGGGCCGGCAAGCCGTTCGTCACCGTCAATTGCGGCGCCATCCCCGCCAATCTGGTGGAATCGATCCTGTTCGGTCACGTCAAGGGCGCCTTCACCGGTGCCATTTCGGACGCACCGGGCAAATTCCGCGAGGCCCATAACGGCACTCTTTTTCTCGATGAAGTGGGCGAATTGCCCCTCGACACCCAGGTCAAGCTGTTGCGCGCCCTGCAGGAAGGCGAGATCGAACCGGTCGGCGCCTCGCGTCCCGTCAAGGTGAATGTGCGGGTGATCTCGGCCACCAACCGGCGCCTGCTCAACCTGGCCCGCGATGGCGCGTTCCGCGAGGATTTGTTCTACCGGCTCAACGTCTTTCCCATCTATCTCCCGCCCCTCCGCGAGCGCCGCGACGACATCGCCAATCTCGTCGACCATTTCATCGCCCGCTTCGCTGCCGAAGAGGGTCGGCGCGTTACCGCGATTTCGCCTCAGGCGCTCGATATGCTCGTCGCTTTCGATTGGCCCGGCAATATCCGCCAGCTCGAAAACGCCGTGTTCCGCGCCGTGGTTCTGGCCGAACACCCCGTTCTCGCGCCCGAGGATTTCCCCCAGATCCTCGCCGCCGAAAAGGGCCGCGAGGCCGCGCACGGCGAGCGCGTGTCCGCCTTTACGCCCGCAGCGCCGATCCACATCGACAACGCCCAGCCACTGCCGCGCATGCCCGACGCGACGCCCATCGCAGTTCCGGATCGGTTCCTCGACGCGACCGGGAACGTCCTGCCACTCGCCGACATCGAAAAGGATCTGATCGCGTTCGCCATCGATCACAATGCCGGCCGGATGGCCCAGGTCGCCCGCCAATTGGGCATCGGGCGTTCGACCCTATACCGCAAGCTCAAGGAATATGGTCTCGAGGGAGACGCCAATGTTGCCTGAAAGCCGCAAGCGCCCCTCGAACACGTTCACGAAGCCGGCAGATTGCTTGCGGCACAAGGCAAAGCCGGTAAACTTTACGAGGTTCGCGCACAGTAAAGAATCGCCGGCAGGGCGAACGGGTGCGCAAATGGCTTGGTGCGGCACGATGAAGACTTTGAACTCCGGGCTCAAAGCGCTCCTTCTGGGCGCTTTCACGGGCATTTCACTTTTGGGTTTCAGCGCGACGGCCACCGCGTTCGAGACGGTGATGGTCGATGGCGTCCAAGCGACGCGAATCATGATTGCGCCCCCGCGCAATACGCTTGAGCAGACAATTCGCGATGGCCTGCGCGACGCCATGACCCAGGCGCCCTCAGGCCGCGCCGCCGACGATGCGTCCCGGCTTTACTACTTTTACGGCTCGCGCCATTTCGAGCCGCTCTGGCTGACCCAAACCGATGACGGCATCGTTTTCTCGGGCGCCGCAAAACAGATATTGGCCGTTTTCGAGGACGCCTACCTCCAAGGCCTCGACCCGGCCGACTATATGATCGATATGGCAGCACTTGAAGCGGCGGCCGGCGATCCGGCGGCGCTGGCGTCGCTTGAGGCGGCGTTTTCAGCCGCCATTCTCCACTACGCAAACAATGCCCATACCGGTCGGCTCGATCCGCGATCGGTTTCGGGCTATATCGACCTTGCTCCCAAGAGCGTTGACGAGGCCGAACTGTTTTCGGCGGTAGCCCAGGCGTCCGACCCGGCCGCTGTCCTTTTGAGCTATCACCCGACCCATCGCGAATTTGTCGCTCTGCGCGATCTGCTGGCCAGCCATTACGCCGGTGACATCGAGGACCTCCCCCCCATCGCCGATGGCAAGCTCATCAAGCTGGGCATGACCGACCCGCGCGTTCCCGTGCTGCGTGAGCGTCTCGGGCTTGGCGCCGCACAAACCGAGCCTCTCGTTTACGATGCCGAACTTGCCGGCGCCGTGGAGGCTTTCCAGACCACGATCGGGCTCACCCCCGATGGCGTGGTCGGCCCGGCGACCATTGCCGCCATCAACGGCGCAAACGGCGCCACCCGTGCCGATATCGTCGCCAACATGGAACGCTGGCGCTGGATGCCCGAGGACCTCGGAGATTTCAACGTCTTCGTCAACATTCCCGAGTTCCGCCTGGACGTGAACAGGGAGGGACGCTCGGTCTGGGACACGCGCATCATCGTGGGCACGGCCAAGAACCAGACGCCGCTGTTTTCCGACATGATCCGCCACGTCGTCACCAACCCTTACTGGAACGTGCCGTCCTCGATCCTCACGGCAGAAATCTTTCCCCAGGTGGCGCGCAATCCCAACTATATCGCCAGCCAGAACATGGAACTGATCTATCAGGGCAAGGCCATCGACCCCTGGATGGTCGACTGGTCGCGCGCCAGCCCCTCCATGTTCCGTGTGCGCCAGAAACCGGGCACATCCAATGCTTTGGGACAGGTGAAATTCCTGTTCCCCAATTCCCATGATGTCTATCTGCACGACACCAACGCCCGTTACCTTTTCGACCGCTCCATGCGGGCGCTCAGCCATGGATGCGTGCGCGTTCAGGACCCGTTCGGTTTTGCCGAAGCCCTGCTCCAGCATGAGCCCAGCCTCACGGTGGCCTCGCTCGAAGGCACGCTCGGCGGCAGCGAGCGCTGGTTCAACATGGACCGACAGGTGCCCGTGCATCTGGCCTATTTCACCCTGCGGATCGATACCGATGGCACCGTGCGCTCGTTTGGCGATCTTTACGGGCACAACGCAAAAGTCATCGAAATGCTGGGGCTTTAAGCCATATCCTCAACCGGGGTCGTTAAGACCCCGGTAACATTTCCGCCATGCTCGCGCCGCCTTTGCCCCTTAATCTCGAAAACCAAGGGCAAGGCACAGGGGTGGCATACACATCCCGTTAGCGTTAACAATCTCGCATGAGTTTGTTGGTAGGGTGCTGTCGAGTTTGACACAAAAACGGGCTAACCGGGCGTGACGCGTAGTAGGGCTTTTCAACCAGTCGATAAGATTATGCGGGTCTTTCTGGCCCTGGCGATCGCATTGGCCAGCCTGTTGCCATTCGCCGTGCCGGCCCAGGCCGCCAACGAGCGCGAGATCTATCTCTATTACACCCACACCAAGGAAACGATCCGCATCGTTTACAAGCGCGACGGGCGGTTCATTCCGTCTGCCCTGCAGACCCTGAACGTCTTCTTGCGCGACTGGCGCCGCAACGAGCCGGCCAATATGGACCCCGCGCTGTTCGATCTGTTGTGGGAGGTCTATCAGGAAACCCGCGCCACCCAGCCCATCCATATCGTTTCCGCCTACCGCTCGCCCCAGACCAACGCCATGCTGGCAGCCAATTCGTCCGGCGTCGCCGACAATTCCCAGCACATGAAAGGCAAGGCGATCGACTTCTTTATTCCCGGTGTCCCGGTCTCTACGGTGCGCGCCCTTGGCATGCGCAAACAGATCGGCGGCGTGGGCTATTATCCCACCTCGGGCAGCCCTTTCGTTCACCTCGATACCGGTTCGGTGCGGGCCTGGCCCCGCATGACCGAGGCGCAGCTGCGTGACCTCTTTCCCGATGGCCGTACCATGCATGTCGCCTCGAACGGCCGCGTGCTTTCCCAGCAGGGCTATCAGGCGGCCCAGGCCGAATGGCAGCGCTGCCACCGCGTGCCCTGCAACGCCGGCGCCGCCATGACGGGAGGTGCCGTACAGGTCGCCGATAGCGAGCGGCCACGCACGCTCTGGGACATGATCACCGGCGGCAATGAGGACAGCGCGACGCCCCAGTCCGCTCCGCAAGCCGTGGCCTCTGCACCCGCGCAGCCAGCCCCGGCGCAGACTTCGGACGCGGCTCCCGTTCAACTGGCAAGCATCGAGCCCCCCGCCCCGCCCGTCCGGCCCGCCGATCTCATTGCCGGTACCATGGTTGCCGATGCACCCGCCGAGCCCCAGACCATGCCCTTCCAGGTGATGGACGCCGAGGAGATGACCCGCCAGGTCGCCATGGCCGATACGTCCAGCGCTTTGCAGGATGCGCCTCTGCCCCCGTCCATGCCGCGGGCCATGGCCGAATTGCGCGCAACGAACCCTTCGGCCTACGCGCCCTCGGGCGGCGGTACCTTCGATGTAGCCAATATTCAGGATGCACCCTCGCCCCAGCCGCGCCCGCAATTTACCCCGGCCGTCACGGCTTCGGTGGCACCCACTGCCCCGCTCCCGACGGCCGATCTGCCGATGCGCCCCAGCTTTGGCGACACCATCGAAGCCGCTTCGCTCGAACCTTCCTCCGATCTCGATGCCTTTGCATCACTTTTCGAAGGCGTGGTGATGCCGGCTGAAACCAGCATCGCCTCGACTGAACCCGACGCCGCCACCGCCAATGCAATGGCCAGCCTTGCCGTGGACGAGGGAACATTCTTTGCGCCCCAACTCGTTGCCAGCGAGACCACATTGCTGGCTTCTGCAGCCTTGTCGAGCAGCCAGTTCGCCTTTGAAGGCGCCCCCGGCGCACCCGAGACTGCGGGGGACGACGTGGCGCTTGCCAACGGCTTCACTCGCACCGCGTCGCTAGGCCATTCGAGCGCCCAATTCACGCAAGGCCAAACCATCTGGGTTCACTACGACAGTCAGGCCAACTGACACAGTCTGGTCCTCTTTGGTTGCCAAAACAACGCCGGCTGATTACATCAGGCCAGCACGGCCATGCCGTAAAATCAAAGCGCGATCAGAAAAAGTTGCGGACTTTTTCGGTTCGATCGCGTGATAAACAGCGCGAACGCCGGGCCGATTTGATCGGGCCGGGGAGTCACAAGGCCAACCAAGTGTCCGATAAACCTGCAACCCCGCTGCTCGACACCATCGCTTCTCCTGCCGATCTCAAGGGATTGAAGCGCGAGCAATTGATCGAACTTGCAAATGAGTTGCGCGCCGAGGTGATCGATGCGGTTTCGGTTACCGGCGGCCACCTGGGAGCAGGTCTAGGCGTTGTCGAATTGACCGTGGCACTGCACCATATTTTCGATACGCCCCACGATCGCATCATCTTCGACGTCGGCCATCAGGCCTATCCGCACAAGGTCCTCACCGGCCGCCGCGATCGCATCCGCACCCTGCGCCAGAAGGACGGGCTTTCGGGCTTCACCAAGCGCGGCGAGAGCGAATACGATCCGTTCGGTGCCGGCCATTCATCGACATCGATTTCGGCCGGCTTGGGCATGGCCGTGGGCTCCGGGCTCAAGGGCGAAAAGCGCAACGTTATCGCGGTGATCGGCGACGGTGCCATTTCCGCCGGCATGGCCTACGAGGCCATGAACAATGCCGGCGCCATGGACGCGCGCCTTATTGTCATTCTCAACGACAATGACATGTCCATCGCCCCGCCCACCGGCGCGATGAGTGCCTATCTCGCCAAGCTCGTCTCCGGGCCCGCCTATCGCGGTCTGCGCGACGCCGCAAAACAGTTCGTCGACAGCGTGATGCCCCCCTTTATCAAGGACAAGGCCCGCAAGACCGAGGAATACGCCCGCGGTTTCTGGACCGGCGGTACGCTGTTTGAAGAGCTGGGCTTTTATTATGTCGGCCCGATCGATGGCCACAACCTCGATCACCTGTTGCCCGTATTGCGCAATGTCCGCGACGCCGAAACCGGCCCGATCCTGATCCACGTCGTGACGCAAAAGGGCAAGGGCTATGCCCCGGCCGAAGAATCGGCGGACAAATATCACGGCGTGTCCAAATTCAACGTCATCACCGGCGCCCAGGCCAAAACCCCGTCCAATGCGCCGTCCTACACCTCGGTCTTTGCCGACAGCCTGATTGCCGAAGCGCAAAAGGACGAGGCGATCGTTGCGATAACAGCCGCCATGCCCGGCGGCACCGGCATCGACAAGTTTTCAAAACACTTCCCCGAGCGCAGCTTCGATGTGGGCATCGCCGAACAGCATGCGGTGACCTTCGCCGCCGGGCTGGCGACCGAAGGGCTCAAACCCTTCTGCACGATCTATTCGACCTTCCTCCAGCGCGCCTACGACCAGATTGTCCACGACGTGGCTATCCAGAAGCTGCCGGTGCGCTTTCCTATCGACAGGGCGGGCTATGTTGGCGCCGATGGTCCCACCCATGCCGGCTCGTTCGACATTGCCTATCTCGCCACCCTGCCCTCGATGGTGGTCATGGCCGCCGGTGACGAGGCCGAATTGCGCCATATGGTGGCAACTGCCGCAGCTTACGATGAGGGCCCGATCGCTTTCCGCTATCCGCGCGGCGAGGGCGTCGGCGTGGAGCTGCCCGAAACCGGCGTGCCGCTGACCATCGGCAAGGGCCGCGTGCTCAGGGAAGGCACGACCATCGCACTGCTCTCGTTTGGCACCAGGCTGGCCGAATGCATGGCCGCCGCCGAAACGCTGGGAACATACGGCTTTTCGACGACCGTTGCCGACGCCCGCTTTGCAAAACCGCTTGATGAAGACCTTCTGGCCCGCCTCGCCCGCGAGCATGCAGTGCTCATTACCGTCGAAGAAGGCGCCATGGGCGGCTTTGGATCCCATGTAGCAACACGGATGGCCCAACTCGGCCTGCTCGACAATGGTTTGAAGTTCCGCCCGCTGGTCATGCCCGACCGCTATATCGAACAGGCAGGACAAGGCGATATGTATGCTCAGGCCGGTCTCGACCGTTCCGGGATCGTTGCAACGGCCCTGACCGCGCTAGGCGACGAGATCAACGCGGCCCAGGTACTCCGGGCCGCGGGTCGCGAAATCGTCTGATAACACAGGCGGCCTATTCGGCCGCTTCGTCATACTCGGCTTGCGTGCCCGCATCGGCCATGCCCAGAGCGTGCAGATAGAGATCGAGGATCGCTTCCTGTTCGGCACGCTCATTGCGGTCCTGCTTGCGGATGCGCACGATCTGCCGCATCACCTTGGTGTCAAAGCCCGACCCCTTGGCCTCGGCATAGACTTCCTTGATATCGTCGGCGATGGCCTTCTTTTCTTCTTCCAGCCGCTCGATCCGTTCGATGAAGGCGCGCAACTGGTCGCGCGCAATGCCGTGGTCAGCCATGATTCAGTCTTTCCGCAAAGAATGTGTTGAGCGCCCTATCAATCCCATTGGCGAGGCGACTTCAAGCCATCCAATGCAAATCCCACAAGGAAGGCGTAGCACCGCCGGGGCCTGCGCCTCTCTGCTGCCCATCTTTCGATGCAATAATCGGCTGATAGCTCACCCCCATTGACATATCCTGACCCCTTGCCCAGAAACACCATGGCCTTAGTTATTCCTATGCGACCCAACACCGTGCACTCCATGTTCCGCACCCTCCTGATCGCCGCCATTGTTTTGCTACCGGCATCGGTCGCCCTCCCGCGACCCGCCCTTGCCGATCTGCGCGTGTGCAACCAGACCCCAAGCACCATTTCCATTGCCTTCGGCTATCGTGCCGAATCGGGCTGGCAGTCCGAAGGCTGGTGGGTGGCGGGCGCTGACGCCTGCGCCATCGTCTATCAGGGCGATCTGACGTCACGATATTATTATCTCTATGCCGTAGACGATCTCGCCGGCGGCGCCTGGGATGGCTCGGTCTTCATGTGCACCCAGGATTCGAGCTTCACCATTTTCGGTGTCGAGGACTGTCTGGCCCGTGGCTATGAGCGCACGGGCTTTTTTGAAATCGACACCCAGGGCCGCACCGATTGGACCATGCAATTGACCGAAAACAATTCAAACAGTCTGGATCTGCAATGAAAAGATCGCGCCGCGTAAAGATCGTCGCAACCCTGGGGCCGGCCTCCGATGACCCAAAAGTCATCGAGGAACTCGTCCGCGCCGGGGCCGACGTTTTCCGCATCAATATGAGCCACGCCAGCCATGACGTGATGCGCGACACAGTGGCCAAGATTCGCGCCGTCGAGCGCACGGTTCGCTACCCCATCGGCATTCTTGTCGATCTCCAGGGCCCCAAGCTGCGTATCGGCACCTTTGCCGAAGGCTCGGTCATGCTCGCCAAGGGAGAGACGTTCACACTCGACACTTCCGATGCGCCCGGCGACAAGACGCGTATTCATTTGCCCCATCCCGAGATCTTTTCCTCGGTCAAGACCGGCGACCGGTTGCTGCTCGATGACGGCAAGATCGAATTGCGCATCTCGGCCATCTCACCCGAAGCGATCAACACCACAGTGGTTTACGGCGGCAAGCTTTCGGACAAGAAGGGCGTCTCGCTGCCCGATACGATCCTTTCGGTGGGCGTGTTGACCGATAAGGACCGCGCCGATCTTCAGGCCGCGCTCGGCGAGGAAATCGACTGGATCGCCCTCTCCTTCGTCCAGCGCCCCGAGGACATGATCGAAGTGCGCAAGCTTGTTCAGGGCCGCGCCGGCGTTCTTGCCAAGATCGAAAAGCCCCAGGCCATCGACCGGCTCGAAGAAATCATCCGTCTGTCCGACGCCATCATGGTGGCCCGAGGCGATCTGGGCGTGGAAATGCCGCTGGAAACCGTGCCCGGCACCCAAAAGCGCATCACCCGCATGTGCCGGCGCCTGGGCAAGCCGGTGGTCGTTGCCACCCAGATGCTCGAATCCATGATCACCGCACCGGTGCCGACCCGCGCCGAGGTCTCGGACGTCTCCATCGCCGTCTTTGAAGGCGCCGACGCGGTCATGCTCTCGGCCGAAAGCGCATCAGGCTCCTACCCCGTTCAGGCCGTCACGACGATGAACAATATCGCCGAGGCTGTCGAGCAGGACCCGCTCTATCCGGGCATCATCCGCTCTCAGGCCACCGAGCCGGAAGCCACGGCCGCTGACGCCATTTCTGCTGCCACCCGGCAGGTGGCCGAAACGCTCGATCTGGCGGCCATCGTCACCTACACCTCCTCGGGTTCCACCGGCATCCGTGCCAGCCGCGAACGGCCTTCCAAGCCCATCATCGCGCTCTCGCCAAAGCTCACCACGGTGCGCCGTCTCTCGATCGTCTGGGGCCTGCACTGCGTCCAGACCGAAGACGCCATCTCACTCGACGACATGGTCGACCGCGCCTGCTCGATTGCCTATGTCGAAGGGCTGGCCCGCCCCGGCGACCGCGTGGCGATCACCGCCGGCGTGCCGCTGGGCACCCCTGGCGCGACCAATATGCTGCGCATCGCCTTTGTCGGCCAGGACGGCGCCGGCGGCTCCTGACATCACCGCAGCACTATTTGAAAAGGCCGGGGAGCAATCCCCGGCCTTTTTGTTGCGCCCCGCACAAAGCAAAGCGGGGTCCGCAAATATGCGAACCCCGCTTCAAAATTCAAAGGATCGAAAAGCGACGATCAGCCCTGGCGGGCCTTCATGCGCTTGTTGACCTTGTTGATGATATAGACGCGGCCACGACGGCGAACCAGCTTGTTGTCCCGGTGACGGGTCATGAGCGCCTTGAGCGAATTGCGGATTTTCATTTTAACCTCAGACAAAAAGAGATCGGCGGAGCTCAAGGCACCGCTTCGGAGCGTTTCCTGGACAGATGCCTCCACCTGTCCGGCCGGGAACGCGGCCAACTAACGACCGGGATCGCCCCAGCAGTGCTGAAGCGATCCCAAAGTTGGCCGGAACATAGGGGCAAAGGTGATAACTGTCAACGCGAGTCGCTCAGCCCATTCAGACATTTTACGCTGTCTTCGGCTTGGTGTAGATTGCACACATGAACACCACGCTCCCCTCACGCCTTTCCATATTGATTACCACCGCCAATGGAGAGCTCTCGAGCACGCTTGCCGCCATGTTGCGACGGCTGGGGCTGACCAACACCCGCATCGCCCGCGACAGCGCCGAGGCGTTCCGCTTTTTCAGCCAATCGCCCTATGACGCCATGATTATCGACAATGCGATCGGCCCCGAGGATGGAATAGCGGTGACCCGCCGTGTTCGGCTCAACGCCGCCGCCCCCAATCGCGCCATGGCCATTGTGATGGTTTCGGGTGATATGCCGCCCGAGCAGGTCCAGGAAGCGCGCGATGCCGGAATCGACGAGTTCGTGCATCTGCCCGTCACCGCCCAGATTCTCGCCGCACGGCTCGAATCCGCCATCGCCGCCCCGCGGCCCTTCGTGGTCGCGCCCGACTATGCGGGCCCCGACCGCCGGCGGCAGGAAGAACCCATCGACGGCGAGGATCGGCGTGCTCCAATAAACCGGACACCCAAGACACCCTGAAACCGGACGCCCAAGTGTCGGTCCGGGCCCTAGAGCGGTTCAGTCATTGATTGAATCGGTTGGGGATTCCCGAGTTCGGGATTTTGTGATTCAAGATGTCGGCTGGGAAGGAGGCCAGCATCTGATGACAGCACCTCTATCCAATGATCTTCGCGAGCGTGTCGTTGGTGCGATCGAGACCGGTGAGAGCTGCCGGTCTGTCGCGGCCCGCTTTGGTGTTGCCGTTTCCTCGGCGGTGAAGTGGCATCAGCGCTACCGGGCTACGGGCTCGGTGGAGCCCGGCAAGATGGGTGGGCACCGCAAGCGCATTCTCGACCCTCACCGATCATTCATCGTTGAGCGCATTGACCAGAGACCGCATCTGACGCTGCACGGACTGAAGGAGGAGCTGGCGGCGCGCGGGGTGAAGGTGTCGCACGATACGGTGTGGAAATTCCTGCGCCGTGAGGGGCTTCGTTTCAAAAAAAACACTGTTCGCCCTTGAGCATGCTCGTGCCGACATAGCCCGGCGGCGACGGCGCTGGCGGTCTTTTCAGGCGGATCTCGATCCCCGGCGGCTGGTGTTCATTGATGAGACATGGATCAAGACCAACATGGCGCCGCTGCGTGGCTGGGGGCAGAAGGGCAAACGCCTGCGTGGTTTTGCCCCGCATGGTCACTGGCGCACGCTCACCTTCTTGGCCGCATTGCGCTGCGACCGGCTGACGGCGCCTTGCGTGTTCGACGGGCCGATCAATGGTCAGTGCTTCCGCGCCTATGTCGAGCAGCAACTCGTGCCGGTGCTGGAACCTGGCGATATCGTCGTCATGGACAATCTCGGCAGCCACAAGGCCGCAGCCATTCGCCAAGCCATCAAGGCCGCCGGTGCCAGGCTCTGGTTCCTGCCGCCCTATTCGCCCGACCTCAACCCGATCGAGCAGGCCTTCGCCAAGATCAAGCATTGGATGCGCCAAGCCCAAATGCGCACCCTTGAGGATACATGGCGTCACGTCGGCCACCTCATCTCAAACATCAGCCAAGACGAATGCGCAAATTATCTCGAAAATGCAGGATACGCTTCTGTTAAAAACTGAAAGGCTCTAGCTCTGCGCCCGGGTCCGCGTCCCCACCGGATCGGCCAGGATTTCCTCCCAGCGGATGCACGATACCTCCGAGCCATTATCGGCAGTCTCGAGCGGCGGCACAACCTGCGCACACCGATCCACGGCATAAGGACACCGCGTCCGGAAATAGCAGCCCGAAGGCGGGTTGATGGGGGAAGGAATTTCGCCTTCCAGCCCTTCGATCTTGTGCTCACGCGCCCGCTTGGGGTCCGCGATGGGAACAGCGGTCAGCAACGCTCGACTATAGGGATGACGCGGAGCGGTATAGAGCGTCTCACTGTCGGCCAGTTCGGCAATGCGTCCCAGATAGAGCACCAGAATGCGGTCCGACACATGTCGCACCACGGAAAGATCATGGCTGATAAAGATCAGCGTCAGCCCGAATTCTTCCTTGAGGTCGGCCAGAAGATTGAGAATCTGGGCCTGGATGGAAACGTCGAGTGCCGAAACCGGTTCGTCGCACAAGATCAGCTTGGGCCCGGTCACCAGCGCCCGGGCAATACCGATGCGCTGCGCCTGCCCGCCCGAGAACTCATGCGGATAACGGTTGCTCATCTCGGGCAGCAGCCCCACGGCATCCATAACCTCACGCACCCGCTTGCGGCGCTGCTCGCTGTTCATCTCCGGTTTGAGCGTCCGAAGCGGATCGGCGATGATCTCGCCCACCGTCATGCGCGGATTGAGCGAGGCCAGCGGGTCCTGAAAGATGATCTGGAGATCGGTGCGCGCCTTGCGCATCTGGTCCTTGGAAAATTCGGTCAGGTCCTTGCCCAGCCAGACGACCTTGCCGTCATCGGGCTGGATAAGTTGCAGGATGCAGCGGCCCAGAGTGGATTTCCCACATCCGGACTCGCCCACGATGCCCACCGTTTCGCCGCGCTTGACGTCAAAGCTGACATCGTCGACCGCCGTCAGCATCAAGGGCTTGTTGAAGAGCCCGTTGGCGATCGCGAACCGCTTGGTGAGGTGTTCGACGTTGAGCAATATTGGCGTTTGATCGTTCATTTGACCGCCAATTCCTTTTCCATGTCCGCTTCGGTCATTTCGCCCTCGTAAAAGCAGGCGCTGAGCCTTTCATGCTCTCTTACGATCAATTGCGGGCGCTCCTTGATGCACCGGTCGAACCGGAACGGGCACCGCGGGTTGAACGCGCAGCCGGGCGGAAGGTTGGTGAGGTTGGGCGGCAGCCCCTTGATGGGTGCCAGCCGGTCTTTGCCCTCTTTGAGGTGGGGCGTCGAATGGAGCAACCCGAACGTGTAAGGGTGACGCGGATCGTAGAACAGATCCTCGACGGGCCCCTGTTCAACGACACGACCGGCATACATCACCATCATTTCGTCAGCCAAGCCCGCCACCACGCCCAGATCGTGGGTGATGATGATCAGCGCGGTGTTGAACTTGTCGGTCAACTCCTCGAACAGCTTGAGCATCTGTGCCTGCACGGTGACGTCCAGCGCCGTGGTCGGTTCATCCGCGATCAGCACCTTGGGATCGCATAGCAGCGCCATGGCGATCATCACCCGCTGGCGCTGCCCGCCTGAAAGCTCGTGCGGGTAGCGCCGCAGGATGCGTCTCGGATCGGGCAGATGCACCGTCTTGAGCATCTCTTCGGACTTTGCCATCGCCTCGGACCGCTTCATGCGCTGGTGGAACATGAGCACTTCGGTCATCTGGTCCGCGATGGACAGATAGGGATTGAGCGAGGTCATGGGGTCCTGGAAGATCATCGCCATATCCCGGCCACGGATCTTGTTGAGATCGCCCGGTTTCATGCCGATCAATTCCTGGCCGTCGAGCTTGACCGACCCCTCGACCTCGCCATTCCCGGCAAGCAGACCCATTGCGGCCATCACCGTCTGGCTCTTACCCGACCCAGATTCCCCAACAATGGCCAGTGTCTGGCCCGGCCCGATGGAAAAGTTCATCTTGTTGACGGCACGCACGGTCCCGTCGGGCGTTTTGAACGACACCGAAAGATCGGTGACTTCAAGCATAGTCATGATCGTCCTTTCCTCACCGGTCACGCGGGTCGAGCGCGTCGCGCAGACCGTCGCCGATGAAGTAGAAGCTGAACAGGGTGACGACGAAGAAGAACAGCGGGAACAACAATTGCCACAGCGTTCCGTACATCACGGTGCCCGCACCCTGGGAGATCAGCGCCCCCCAGGAGGTTAAGGGCTCCTGGACACCCAGGCCGAGGAAGGAAATAAAGCTCTCTGTCAGGATCATCTGGGGCACCAGAAGCGTCGCATAGACAACCACGATACCCATCAGATTGGGCACGATGTGCCTGAAGATGATCGTGAAGTGCCCGGCCCCGCCGGCCCGCGCCGCTTCAACGAATTCCTTTTCCTTGAGCGAGAGCGTCTGCCCGCGCACGATACGCGACATATCCAGCCACGACAGCAGCCCGATGCCCACATAGAGCATGGTGATCGAGCGTCCGAATACCACGAGCAGCAGGATTAGGACGAACATGTAGGGGATCGAGAGCAGGATATCGACGATCCGCATCATGATAGAGTCGATCCGGCCGCCGAAATACCCGGCAACCGCGCCGTAAAACGTTCCCACGATCACAGCGATCCCAGCGCCCACGAACCCGACCATCAGCGAGATCTGGCTGCCCTGGACAACCCGGGAAAAGAGATCGCGTCCCAGATCGTCGGTTCCGAAATAATGCCCCGACTCCAGTGAGGGCGCGCCGGCCACCCGCACATTGCCCAGCACCGACCAATCGATTTCAGCATTGGTCCAGGCGGCAAAGAAATGACCGGTGAACGCGAACAGCGCCACCAATATCAGGACGATCAGACTGACGACGGACGGGGCATGCTTGAAGAAACGCCGCGCCGCATCGGCCCACAAAGACCGGCCCTTGGTTGAAATTTCGTAGTTGGCGTCATCGACATCGATGGGATCGGCCGAAGCCTCGACCCTTACTGGCCTTAATACCATTGGTCGGCCTCCTAGTAGCGGATGCGTGGGTCAATCCACGCATAAAGTATGTCCACGATCAGGTTGAACGCGATGGTCAACGTGCCCAGAAGGATCGTGATGCCCATGATGACCGAATAGTCCCGGTTAAAGGCCGAATTGGTGAACAACTGCCCGATACCGCCCGTGGAGAAATACACGTCGATGATCACCGAGCCGGTGACCATGCCCACAAAGGCCGGGCCGAGATAGGACAGCAGCGGCATCAGCGCCGGCTTGAGCGCATGCCTGATGATGACATGCCTGGCCGGCATGCCTTTGGCGCGCGCCGTGCGAATGAAATTGGAATTGAGAACTTCGAGCATTGACGAGCGCGTGATGCGGGCGATGGAGGCCATGTAGCTGGTACCCAGCGCGATCACCGGCATGATCACGTAATTCCACTGCCCGCCATACCAGCCCCCGCCCGGCAGCCAGCCCAGCCAGAGCGTGAAGACGATCACCAGAATGGGTGCCATGACGAAGTTCGGCAACACCTGCGCTCCGATCGAGGTGCCGACCGAGAGATAATCGAGCCATGTATTATGGCGCACCGCAGCGGCAATCCCCAGCGAGCAGCCGAGCAGAACGGCCAGAACGAACGACCAGGTGCCATAGGTCAGCGTAACCGGAAAACCCTGGGCGATGATGTCGTTGACCGTGCGATCGGTATAGGCAAAGGACGGCCCGAAATCAAAACGGGTGATGATCCCGACCATGTATTCCCAGAGCTGCAGATGCCAGGGCTGATCGAGGCCATATTTGGCTTCAATATTGGCCAGCACCTGCGGCGGCAACGGGCGTTCGGAATTGAACGGCCCACCGGGCGCCAGCCGCATCAGAACGAACGAAAAGATAATCAAAAGCAAAAGCGTCGGGATCGCGACCCCGAGGCGCCTGAGGATATATTTCAACATGTCGAAAGTCCGTGCGCGCACGACGCAGCCAAGGGTCCGTCGAAGCGGAAAACAGCGCTTTGCAATTTTGGTGCAAAGGCGCGTGTGAGGCGGCGCCCTGTCATTTCTTTACCCCGAAAAGGGGGCGTCCCGCACCCTGGTGCGGGACGCCTGTGATTGCCTGATTACTCGGCGACCCGATAAAGGTCTTTCGAGTACCAGTTCTGCTCGACGTTGTTGACGGGCCATTCCTGAATCTGCGGATTCAGCATGTAGACGCCAGCATAGTGGTAGAGCGGAATAACAGGCATGTCCTCGGCGATGATCTGCTCGATCTGCGTGTAGTTTTCGCTCGGATCGGACATCGTCTTGGCTTCGGCCAGCAGCTCGTCGACTTCCGGATTGGAATAGGCGGAGTCGTTGTAGCCGGAATCCGTATCCATCAGATCAAGGAAGGTCGAGGCTTCGTTGTAATCACCGCACCAGCCGGCACGAGCGATTTCGTAATCGCCATTGCCGCGCGCTTCAAGGAACGTATTCCATTCCATGTTGTCGAGCGTGGTCTGAACGCCCAGCTTCTGCTCCCACATCTGGCCGATGACAGTGGCCAGTTCGCGGTGCGCTTCGTCGGTGTTGTACAGGATCGAAAGTTCGAGCGGGTTGTCGGCGCCGTAGCCGGCTTCTTCGAGAAGCTGCACGGCCATTTCGTCGCGCTCGGCCTGGCTCATTTCACCAAATTCGACCGAGGGAACCTCGAAGTTGGCCGTTGCGCCCGGGGTAAACGTATAAGCCGGGATCTGGCCACCCTGCAGGATCTGGTCGGTGATCACGTTGCGATCGATGGCATAGGCCAGAGCCTTGCGGACGTTGACGTCCTTGAGAGCTTCAGGACCGGCTTCACGCAGGTTGACGTTGTAGTAATAGGTGCACAGGCGCGGGAACGAGATCGCGGTATCGGGATACTCCTCGGCCAGACGCGGATATTCGCCTGTCGGGATTTCCGTGCGGTCGAGTTCACCGGCGAGGAAACGTGTCAGGGCCTGGTTTTCATCGTTGATGATGAGAGCCGTGACGGTTTCGAGAACGGTGTTTTCCGCATCCCAATAGGTATCGGACTTGACGCGAACCGAACGCTCCTGCGGAACGTGCTCGGAGAGCGTGTAGGCGCCGTTGGTGACGATGTTTTCCGGACGGGTCCACTCATCGCCATGCTCTTCGATCACCCAGCTGGGGGAGGGGAAGGTCGAAGCGTGCGTGGTCATGGCCGGGAAATAGGGGAGCGGATCAGTCAGGCGCACGACCAGCGTGTGGTCGTCGACAGCCTCAACGCCGAGTTCGGAAGGCTCCATTTCGCCAGCGATGATGGCGCCGGCATTCTCGATCGACATCAATTCGCCGAACCAGGCATAGGGCGAAGCCAGATCAGGATCGACAAGGCGCTGCCAGGCGTAAACAAAGTCGCCGGCTGTTACCGGGGTGCCGTCGGACCACATGGCATCGTCACGCAGGGTGAAGGTCCATTCGGTGTTGTCTTCGTTGGCAGTCCACTCGGTGGCCACGCCGGGAACGAGTTCGCCGCTGGCGTCCTGATTGAGCAGGCCCTCAAACAGATCGCGCACGATTTCCGAGCCCGAAACGTCTTCCACGATCTGGGGATCGACCGAGCTGTGCTCGTCGAGGACGCGATAGGTAAAGCTCTGGTCTTCGGCCAGCGTTACGCCGTCCGGAACATTTGCTGCCATGGCGGGCGCGACGAGGAAAGTCGTCGCGGCAAGTGCCGCCAACAGCTTGGTAGTACGTGTCATGATGGTCGTCTCCTTTTTGTATTTAGACGTTTTGTGATGCTTCCAGCCCACGGCCGCCCTCTTTTTTGAAACGGGGCAGCTCAAACAACGAACAACGGGGAAAAACATTCCCCGTTGATCTGAAGCGGGAGCCTATCCTTGCTCAAACGGCTTTGACAAGCACTGTTTAAGACGCTTTCTCCACAATTGCCGCCACGCCCATGCCGCCAGCTGTACAGACCGAAATCAATGCGCGGCTTTTTTCAAGTGTATTCAACATCTTGGCTGTCATGCCCAAAATGCGCGCTCCCGTCGCCGCAAAAGGATGACCATATGCGAGAGAGGAGCCAAACACGTTAATTTTATCCACAGGAACGGCTCCAAGCGGATCATCTCGCCCCAAAACGGCCCGATTGTAGTCAGGATCTTCCCATGCGGCCAACGTGCACAGCACCTGCGCGGCAAAGGCTTCGTGCAGCTCGAACAGGTCGATATCGGCAAAGCTCAGCCCGCTCCGCCGCATCAGGTCCGAAACCGCGATGGTCGGGGCCATCAAAAGCCCGTCGCCATGGGCAAAGTCGTTGGCCGAAACGGCCCCCATGGTGAGATAGCCAAGGATTGGCAACCCGCGCTCGCGCGCCCACTCCTCGCTGGCCAGCAGCACCGAGGAGGCGCCGTCGGTCAGCGGCGTGGAATTGGCCGCCGTCAGCGTTCCCTTGCCCGATTTCTTGTCGAAAGCGGGCTTCATGGTCGCCATTTTCTCAAGGCTGGTATCGGGCCGGACATTGTTGTCCTTGAAGATGCCGGCACAGGGCACGATGAGGTCGTCGTGAAATCCCTCATCATAGGCGGCCGCGGCGTTCTGATGGCTGCGCAGTGCCAGGACATCCTGCGCCTCGCGCGAAATGCCCCATTGCTTGGCCATCAACTCGCAATGCTCGCCCATCGACAATCCTGTCCGAGGCTCCTGGGTCGAAGGGGCAACCGGGGTGATTTCACCGAAGTTGAAACCCTTGAAGACCGAGAGCTTCTCGCCTGTCGTCCGGGCCCGCGATAGCGCGATCATGCGCTTTTGCATTTTGGGTCCCAGAACCACGGGACTGTCCGAAACGGTATCGGACCCTGCAGCGATACCGCTGTCGATTTCACCGGTCGCGATCTTGGCCCCCAGCGTCAGGGCCGCCTGCAGTGACGTTCCGCAGGCGATCTGGATTGTCGTGCCCGGCGTTTGCGGCGACAGGCCCGCATCGAGCAGCGCCTCACGGGCCAGGTTGAAGTCCTTGGAATGGGAGATGACCGAGCCGGCCATCACTTCCCCGATCCGCTGGCCCTTCAGCCCGTATTTTTCGGCCAGCCCGCCAATGGCGGTCGAAAGCATCGAGAGATTGGTTTCATTTTCATAGCCGGTATAGGCGCGGCAGAACGGGATGCGCGCCGATCCCACGATGGCGACTTTGCGCAGTGTCTGTGTCATGTTTAAGCCCTTCCGTCCTCACGTGCCTTGAGCGGTCCGCCCAGGAACGGCGCAAAGCCGGTCCCCAGGATCATGCCGATATCGGCCATGTCGGCGCTTTCAACCACGCCCTCGGAAACGATAACTTCTGCTGTATCGACGAGCGGCTGGACGAGATCACGCCCCAGCCCTTCAAGATTGGCGTGAGCCGGCGCCTTTTCCTTTTGCGCCTTGCCGTCCACCCATTTGTAAAACCCCTGGCCGGACTTGCGGCCGAGCTTTCCGTCCGAAACCAGCTTTGCGAACTTGCTGTCCTCAGGCACCTTCTGGCCCAGTTCCTTGGCCACAAACGCGCCGACATCGAGGCCCACGGTATCCATGAGTTCGATCGGCCCCATAGGCATGCCGAAGGCGACCGCGGCCGCATCGAGCTGTTCGGGACTTTCGCCCTTTTCCACCCTGTCGATAGCTTCGAGCATGTAGGGCATGAGCGCCCGATTGACGAGGAACCCCGGCGCGGACTTGACCACGACCGGGCTCTTGCCGATCGCCAGAACGAAGGACGCTCCAACCCGGATCGCTTCATCGTCATTGAGCGTCGAGCGGATCACCTCGACCAGCGGCAATTGCGCCACCGGGTTGAAGAAATGCAGCCCGATCAGCCTGTTGGGATTGTCCAGTGACTCGGCGATGCGCTCGAGTTCGATCGATGACGTATTGGTCGCCATGATCGCATTGGGCTTCAATTGCTTTTCGGCATTGGAAAAGATCTGCTGCTTGACCTCGAGCTTTTCCACCACCGCTTCGATCAGCACGTCGCACCGGGCAATCCCTTTGCCCTCGACATCGGGCTCGAGCCGGGCCATTGCCGCGTCGACCGCCTGTCTGGTCTTGAGACGCTTCTTGAACAGCTTTTTGGCCCGGTCCAACGCCGGCTTGATGCGGTCCATATCCATGTCCTGGAGCGTCACCGCCATGCCACGATAGGCGCACCACGCAGCAATATCTCCACCCATCACCCCGGCGCCCACCACATGGACGCGGACAAATTTGGGCTTATCCTTGCCTTTGACGCCGAGCCGTTTCAGGCTCTCGGACAAAAAGAAGACCCGCCGCAAATTCTGCGCCGTCGGTGAGGCCATCAGCGGCACGAAGGCATCGATCTCATGGGCGATCATCTGCTTGGGATCGTCGCCATATTTCTCGAACAGATCGATAAGTGCATAGGGTGCGGGATAGTGATTTTTCGGCGCCTTCTTGCCCACTTCCTCACGCATCTTGTCGGCCACCCGCTTGCGGATCGGGCCCAGTGCCATGGCGCGTTTAGTGAACGGCGCGGGTTCGGATTTGCGCTTGGAAAGCACCGCCGTGCGGCCCTCCCAACGCAGCATGTCGCGGTGCCGCACCAGCTTGTCGACGAGGTTGAGCTTTCTTGCCTGCGACGCGCGCAATATCTTGCCCGTCAGCATCAATTGCATGGCATCGACCGGCCCGGCCTGGCGGATCGAGCGGCCGGTTCCGGCAAAGCCCGGGAAAATCCCCAGATTGACCTCCGGAAAGCCCAGCTTGGTTCCATCGTCATTGACCGCAATGCGGTAATGACAGGCCAGAGCCAGTTCCAGTCCGCCGCCGACACAGAACCCCGAAATGCCGCACACGAACGGAATTTTCAAATCCTCGATCCGCTGGAACACCCCATGGGTCCGCCGCAGGGCTTCAGGAAGGATGGCCGGATCGCTCATCTGGTCGAATTCGGAAATGTCGGCACCGGCAATAAAGCCCGATTTTCCCGACAACAGGACGACGCCCACAAGGCTGCCCGCCTGCCCCAATCGTTCGATATGGCCGACCAGTTTCTCGAGCTCGGAAATCACCTCCCGGCTCAACACGTTGACCGAATTGTCCTGAACGTCCAGCGTCAGCCAGCCGATCTGCTCGACATCGATTGAAAAGTCCCAGTGTCGGGTCTGTGGCGTATCAGCTTGCGCCAAGGCATGGCTCCTCTCGTATCTGTCTCGGTCGGAACAAGGGTGAAACGGCTTAGGAAGTTCCGCAACCGCCTATTCGGCGGCCGCGGTATAATCACTTTCCGGCTTGTGCGCAGGCCGGGCCAACGCGTCCGCAGCAAAATCATCCACCTTGATGACCCTGTCGGTGGCTTCGTCCGCCACACGCATGATCTTTGCTTCCTCCGCACTCAAGATACCCTTGGAGACTGCGTCTTCAATGGCGTCCCGATCAAGACGACGATCGATCTCACCCTTCTTGATGGCCCGGAAGAACTTCTTTTCGATCTCGGCCGCCGCTTCGACCTTGACCAGCGCGTCCTCGAGCATGCCCGTACGGTCGGCCGGATCGAAGGTCAGATAGATGCCCCGCGTCAGCCGGTCACGGAAAGTCGACTGGCCCAGCACCGAACGTGCAAGCCGGTAATTCTCCCGGTCGCGCGAGGGCCGTGCGCGGCGTCCAAGCGGAAAGATCAACACGCCCAGCGCGAATTTGAGGAACGGGTTGGGAAAGTTGTCGATAACTTCGCCCAGGCCCTTCTCGATTCCGGCGATCCGGTCGCGTGCAATCGCATTGATCACCGCGACATCCTCAGGCATCCGCCCGTCATCCTCATAGCGCTTGAGCGCCGTGGACAGCAGGTAAAGGTCCGAGAACACGTCCGCCATGCGACCCGAGAGCATCTGCTTGCGTTTCAGATCGCCGCCCAGAAAGGCCACGGTCCAGTCGCCCGCCAGCGCAAAGCTTTGCGAATAGCGGTGCAGTGCACGGTACCAGCCCTTGAGCTCGTGCTCGACCGGGCTCGAGGCAAACCGCCCGAAGGTCAGATTGTGCCACCACGAAGCGGTAATGTTGCGCAGCATGAACCCGATATGGCCCGAAAACGCCGCATCGAAATCTTTGAGCCCCTGGCGCTTGTCGGGATTCTGGGCCGATTGCACTTCCTTGAGCAGATAGGGATGCGCCCGCAGCGCACCCTGGGCAAAGGTGATCAGCGTCCGCGTCAGGATGTTGGCGCCTTCCACGGTGATCGCTACCGGAATGGTCTGATAGCCCGCAAACAGATAGTTGGACGGCCCATCCTGCACGGCGCGCCCGCCATGAATGTCCATGGCATCGTCGACCCGTCCGCGCATTTCCTCTGTCGTGCGGTATTTGAGCGCCGCCGAAATCACCGCCGGCTTTTGCCCGTCATCGACGATTGCCGCCGTCATGGCGCGCGAGGCCTCGAACTGATAGGCCGATTTGACAAGCCGTGCCATGCCTTCACCGACCCCTTCCATCATGCCGATGGAGATGCCGAACTGGCGGCGGATACGCGCATAGGCCGATGTGGTGCGCAAGGCTGCCTTGATCGAAACCGTGCCGATGGCGGGCAGAGAGATCGCGCGGCCCGTCGCAAGACATTCCATGAGCATCCGCCAACCCTGCCCGGCATATTCGGTGCCCCCGATCAGGAACTCCATGGGCACGAAAACATCCTTGCCCGAAGTCGGCCCGTTCATGAAGGCCGAGCGCGCCGGCAGATGCCGCCGCCCGATCACTACGCCGGGATAATCAGCGGGGACCAGCGCCAGCGTGATGCCCACGTCCTCGCCCTTGCCCAGATGATTGTCGGGGTCATAGAGGTTGAACGCCACGCCCAGCAGCGTCGCCACCGGGGCGAGCGTAATATAGCGCTTGTCCCAGGAGAGGCGCACGCCAAGGACCTGCTTGCCCTCGTATTCGCCATAGGTCACTACGCCCACATCGCGCATGCCCGCCGCGTCCGATCCTGCATGCGCCCCGGTCAGCGCAAAGCACGGCACCTCCTCGCCCTTGGCGAGACGATGGAGATATTTGCCCTGCTGTTCGGGCGTGCCGTATTTTTCGAGCAGTTCACCCGGCCCGAGCGAATTGGGCACCATCACGGTGATCCCCGCGGCAATCGAGCGCGAGGCGATCTTGGAGACAACCTGGCTTTGCGCCTGGGCTGAAAAGCCCAGTCCCCCATGCTCCTTGCCGATCAGCATGCCAAGGAAACCCTTGTCCTTGAGGAACTGCCAGACTTCCGGCGGCATATCCATGCGGTTGTTGCGCGTGTCCCAATCGTCGATCATCGCGCAGACGTCTTCGCACGGCCCGTCGATAAAGGCCTGTTCTTCCTCGGTTAGGTCGGGCTTGCGGATTTCGAGCAGTTTATCCCAGTCCGGGAGACCTGAGAAAATTTCGGCGTCCCAACCCACGGTGCCAGCGTCCAGCGCTTCCTGTTCGGTCCGCGAAATGCGCGGCAGGATGGATTTGACCATCGAGTAAGCCGGGCCGGTCAGAACCGCTTGCCGGATGGCGGGAATGGCCAGAAGGCCCAGAATGATGGCCGGCAACAAGGCCAGCACCCATCCGATCACACTGGTCGAAAGCGCCAGCCCCTCATCGGGCCGCAGCATGGCGAGAACCCCGATGGCCGCAGCGGCCACCGCCCATTGCCATATCGGCGACTGACGGATCGCCAGAACGAAAAACGCAACGATGCTAATCGCGACAAGTGCCAAAACCATAAGGCGGCCTCCCCTGACCTGAAGTGCCCAGGCTACAACCCGGCGCACCCGAAAATCGACGTCGGAACCTCGTGAAACCGGCTTTTCTTCCGAGTTCGGGCTCCGGTCGCGCCATCTGCGACGCGCCTGAAATCAGATAAAGCATACACCTGTGGACGTAAACGTCAACCTGATGCCTCTAGGGTCATTTGCTCCAGTACACTCAATCCCAGACATGTTGGCAACATCACGCCTCACTTTAAAACGCTTTCGCTACGGATTCGTTTCAAGACATCGATACCACTGGCCAGCCACAGCCTCACCAATACCCCTCCGATCCGCCAGAGGCTCTACTGGGTAAGAAGCCTTGCCCTGCGTGCGCTGTTTGACGCTAACGTCATCCCATGACATAATTTCACGACAAGATCGGACACAAGATCCGCTGGAGGAGAGAACAATGAACAAGCAAGTCAGCGCCCCCCATCCTTGGGTCACAGCCTATCCCGAGGGTATCGAATGGGACACGGCCATCGACACGACCCCGGTGCACGAGCAACTCCTGGCATCCTGCGCCAAGATGGGCGATGCCACGGCCCTCGACTTTCTGGGCGCCACCACATCCTTCCGGCGGCTGGGCGAGCAGGTCAATGCCCTGGCCGGCGCGCTGCAATCCGAACTCGGGGTCAAAAAGGGTGATCGGGTTGCGCTCCTGATGCCCAACACGCCGTTTTACGTGATCTCCTATTTTGCCGTGCTGCGCATCGGCGCCACTGTCGTCAACTGCAACCCGCTCTATTCCCTGAGCGAGCTCAGCCACATCGTGTCCAATTCCGGCGCAACCGTTCTCATCACCCTCGATCTCAAGGCCACCTTCCCCAAAGCCGAAAAGCTGGTCGGCGAAGGCCATGTCAAAAAGCTCGTCGTCGCCCATTTCCCAGATGCCCTGCCGGGACTGAAAAAGATTCTCTTTTCGCTGTTCAAGGCCAACGACATCGTCAAGACCGCCAATTCGCCGGCCGCCCCTTCCATCATCTCGTTTGAAGAACTGATCACCAAGGGCAAGATCCCCACTTCGGTCCAGATCGATCCTGAAAAGGATGTCGCCGTCCAGCAATACACCGGCGGCACGACAGGCATCCCCAAGGGCGCCATGCTCAGCCACGCCAATATCGCCGCCAATATGAGCCAGATCGACAAATGGGGCTGCGGGATATTCTATCCGCCCTCAAAGATTGTCGCCGTCCTGCCGTTCTTCCATATCTTTGCGATGACCGTGTGCATGAACGTGCCGCTGTGCTCGGGCGCCCAGGTCGTCATGCTCCCGCGCTTTGAAATGAAGGCTTTTCTGTCCCTCATGAAGCGAACCAGACCCAACGTCCTCCCCACCGTCCCCACCTTGCTGCACGCGCTTGCCACCAAGGATATTGCGACCGCCGAAATCCTTGCGCCCATTGAGGTGGCGATTTCGGGCGGCGCGGGGCTTCCCAGCGAAACCCGCGAAGCCTTCGGCAAAAAGTCCGATGCCATTCTCGCCGAAGGTTATGGTCTGACCGAGGCCTCGCCGGTCGTCACCTGCGCGGCTTTGCGTGTACCCTCCAAACCCGGATCGATCGGCCTGCCTCTTCCGGCCACCGACGTGCGCTTTGTCGATCTCGAAGATCCCGAACAGGAAGTCCCCCAGGGCGAACGTGGAGAACTCGTGCTCAAGGGCCCCCAGGTCATGCTCGGCTATTTCGACAACCCCGAAGCGACCAAGTCCGCCTTCACCGCCAACGGCTATCTGCGCACCGCCGATGTCGGCTATATCGATGAGGATGGCTATGTCTTCCTAGTCGACCGCATCAAGGACCTCATCATCTGCTCGGGTTTCAACGTCTATCCGCGAGCCATCGAGGATGCGATCTACCAGCACCCTGCCGTGGACGAAACCAATGTGATCGGGGTAAAGGACGAATATCGCGGCGAAGCACCGGTCGCCTACGTAAAGCTCAAGGACGGACAATCGTTGACCGAAGGCGGCCTCAAGGACTTCCTCAAGGACCGCCTCTCCAAGCTCGAAATGCCTCGCGAGATCATTTTCCGCGACGAGTTGCCCAAAACCATGATCGGCAAGCTCTCAAAGAACGATCTGCGCGAGGATTACGAAAAAAATGTCAAAGCCGGGGAATAGCACCTTGAACAAGCACGATGCCGACAAACGCGATCTGTTCGCTATCACCGATCTGGCAAACGAGTTCGGCATTTCCACCCGCGCCATACGGTTTTACGAAACCAAGGGGCTTTTGAAACCCGATCGCCTGGGCTCGACGCGTGTGTTTCGGCGGCGGGACCGCGCCCGGCTGATCCTGATCCTGCGCGGCAAGAGGCTGGGGTTCACCCTGCGCGACATCTCCGAATATCTCAGCCTCTACGATGCCGACAGCACCCGCACCGCCCAGGTCAAGCTGCTCATCGAAAAGGTCGATGAGCGCCTCGGCCTTCTGCGCGCCCAACTCGCCGATCTCGAAACCACGATCTCCGAACTGACCGAAATCCGCCAGCTTGCCGACGACCGCTTGCGCAATGCCACCGCTGAGGGCGAGACGGCGTAAAGCCGGCCGCCCCCGGCGTGACAGGTTCTAGATGTCGAACTTGATCCCCTGCGCCAGTGGCAGCTCGCGCGAATAATTGACCGTGTTGGTCTGGCGCCGCATATAGGCTTTCCAGGCGTCCGACCCGCTTTCGCGTCCGCCCCCGGTTTCCTTTTCCCCACCAAATGCACCGCCGATCTCGGCCCCCGAAGGCCCGATATTGACGTTGGCGATACCGCAATCGGATCCGGCCGCCGAAAGGAAGGTTTCGGTCTCGCGCACATCGGTCGAAAAAATGCAGCTCGAAAGCCCCTGCGGCACATCGTTCTGCAGCGCAATCGCTTCTTCGAGCGTCCTGTAGGTCAGGACATAAAGGATCGGCGCGAAGGTCTCGTGTTTGACGATGGCTGTCTGCTCGACCATCTCGACAATCGCCGGACGCACATAATGCCCGCCCGCGACACCCTCGACCCGCTCCCCGCCGGTCACCCTGCCGCCTTCGGCCTTCGCTTTTTCCAGCGCATGCTGCATGCCGTCAAAAGCTGCCTTGTCAATCAGCGGCCCAACCAGAACGCCCGGCTCCAGGGGGCTGCCGATCGGCAACTTGCCATAAACGCTCTTGAGTTTTTCAACCAGCTGGTCGCGCACATCCTCATGCACGATCAGCCGCCGCAGGCTGGTGCAGCGCTGCCCGCAGGTTCCCACGGCGGAAAAGACGATCGCCCGCACCGCATTGTCGAGGTCCGCCGACGGCGCCACGATCATGGCATTGTTCCCGCCCAGCTCCAGAATGGTCTTGCCGAACCGCTCTGCGACCTTGGGCCCCACGATCTTGCCCATCCGCGTCGATCCGGTCGCCGAAATCAGCGGCACGTCTTTCGAAGCAGTCAGCGCCTCGCCCACATCGGCCCCGCCGATCGCCACCTGCAGCAATCCCTCGGGCGCATCTCCGAACCTGGCCGCGGCTTTGTCGAAAATCTTCTTGACCGCCAGGGCTGTCAGCGGCGTCTTTTCCGAGGGCTTCCAGATCGTGGTATTGCCGCACACCGTCGCCAGCGCGAAATTCCACGCAAACACCGCGACGGGAAAATTGAATGCCGAAATCACCCCCGTCACCCCCAACGGGTGCCAGGTCTCGCGCATGGAATGACCGGGACGTTCCGAGGCGATGGTCAGCCCGAACAATTGCCGCGATTGGCCCACCGCCAGATCGCAAATATCGATCATCTCCTGGACTTCCCCCAGTCCCTCCTGAAAAATCTTGCCGGCCTCAAGGGACACAAGCTTGCCCAGGGCGTCCTTTGCGTTGCGCAATTCCTCTCCGAACAGCCGGATCAATTCCCCCCGGCGCGGCGCCGGCACCAGCTTCCAGTCGGCAAATGCCGATTTGGCCGTACCGATCATCTTTTCGACATCTGCGCCCGAATGGGTCGCAACCTCCCCGATCAGCGCGCCATCGACAGGTGAATGCACCTTGAGCGCCCCGCCGGTCAGATCGGCGGCATCCAGCATAGCGGCTGAAAGAATGTCGGCATGGGACATGAATGTTTCCTCTTTGCATGATGTTCGACCTTCAAGGGTCGATTTGCATCAAGCTTAAAGGAAGCACCGCTTGGGTCAAAACGCCGATTGGTGATGGATCGATGAGCGGCGCTGATGCCTATTCGGCCGGCGCGGTTCCGATCACCGAATGGGAAATCTTTTCGCGCGCCTTTTCGTGCATGAACACCGGATTGCCCTTGAGCCAGAGCCTGAGCGCCTCCCAATGGATGCCGCCCATGATTTTCAGCGTCATCAGCGGATAGCGCAACAGCGCGCGCCCCAGGCTCCTGTCGCTCAGTTCCTCGCGCTTGCCGGTGAACGCCGCATAGAGCAGCGCCCCTTCATTGTCGCTTTCATTGATGGCGATCTGGACCTTGTCGCTGGGCGGCGTGATCTTGAAGTCGTATTGTGCCTGCATGGGCACAAAGGGCGAAACGTAAAGTTCCTTGGCACACGATTGGCGCACCGCCCCCTCGGCGTGATCGCTCACCGGGATCACGTAGGTGTGCCGCTCGTAAAAGGTGTTGCAGACCTCATAAAGAATGGCCCGCACCCCTTGAGCATCCGAGCAGAAATAGACGGTGATGGGATTAAAGACATATCCGAAAATTCGCGGATAGCAGAGCATCTCGATCTTGAGGTCTTCGCCGGCGATCCCTGCATCGGCCAGCAACCGCTCGGCCCAGCGGCGCAGTCCGCCCGTCTCCCCGTCCCCGTGATCGGCATCGCGAAAGCTGAAGACCCCGAACCGGTTGTAGGAGAAAAGCCTGAGGGTTTTGTCCAGTGTCTCGAGCCGATCGAGATCGAGCAGCAGCGAAAAAACGCGATAGCGCAGCGTATGCGCGCGCGGCCTGTGCCGCACGTGCACAACGTCTCCTGCATAGATCGCGCCATCGCTCATTCGGCAGCCACCCTTTCGGTGTGTATATGGATACGGCCCGAGGCATTCTCCACCGCCCACGGACGCCGCACCCCGGCCATGTCTTCCGCCGCCGCAAGTCCGGCCTGCAACCCGTCTTCGTGAAACCCCGAGCCAAAATGCGCCCCGGCAAACCAGACCCCACCACGCCCTTGCAGGCGCCACAATTCCTTTTGCGCCGCCATCGCCGTCTGGTCGAACAGCGGATGGGTGTAATCGAACGTTTCAAAGATCGTTGCCGGATCGATCTCCCGGCTGGGGTTGAGCGTCACGAACAGGGGATGTTTCCTGTCGATATTCTGGAGCTTGTTCATCCAGTAGGTCACGCATAACGGGCTGTCGCCGTCCCATTTGCGCTCGCCTATATAGTTCCAGCTCGACCAGACCGATTTGCGCTTCGGCATCAGGCTGCAGTCGGTGTGCAGCACAGCCTTGTTGTGAGTGTATTCAAACGCCCCAAGCAATGCCCGCTCATCCTCATCGGCATCGGCGAGCATGGCCAGCGCCTGATCGGCATGGGTTGCGATCAGGACGTCGGTAAAGATGTCTTGGTGCCCGCGCGTATCGGTGATCGTCACGACGCCTGAATGCCGCTCGATCTGGCGGACCCCCGTCAAAAGCCGCACCGTTCCCTTGAACTCCGCCACGAGCCGCGAAACATATTCCCGGCTGCCGCCCTTCACCGTCCGCCAAAGCGGGCGGTTGTAAAGATCGAGCAATCCGTGATTGAGGAAAAATCGCACAAACGCCTGAACGGGATAGTTGCGGATATCGGTGGCAGAAGACGACCAGATCGCCGCTGCCATGGGCAGGATATGGTCCTGGATGTAGCTTTCCGAATACCCGTTCTTCGCCAGATAATCGGCCAGCCCCACCTGCGCGAGGCTGCCATCGGCCAGGATTTCACGGTGCGAGCGCGAAAATTTCACGATATCGGAGAGCATGCGCCAGAAACGCGGACGCACCACATTCGATTTCTGCCCGATCAGCCCCAGAGGGTCCGAGCAGTATTCAAACGCCCCGCCATCGATCGAGGCGCCGAACGACATCCACGAGAGCTCTGTCTGCACGCCCAGATGGTCAAACATCGCAACGAGGTTGGGATAGTTCGCTTCGTTGTAGACGATGAACCCCGTGTCGACCGGAATGGTCGTGCCGTCATAGTCGACATCGACAGTATTGGAATGCCCTCCGATCCGGGAATCGGCCTCATAGAGCGTCACGTCGTGGCTCTGGCTCATTAGCCAGGCCGCTGAAAGCCCCGAAATTCCGCTTCCGATCACGGCAATACGCCTGGTGCCTGTCGGTCCCTTGGGGCCAGCATCGAGATACATGGGTCGGCTTGTCCTTGTTTGGTTTGTACTAAGGTACGGGCCAGACCCCAATTCGGATGCACCTAGGGAGCAATTTTTCTTTCGCGCCCGGTGATCCGCCCCCTTTGCATTGCCGTAGATCGGTGCATGACGACAGTCCTTTCAATCGATCCGGCCACGTGCCAAACTCGAAAGCCCTTGGCGGCGCAGCGTGAGTATGCTGTGCGTCCGGCTCCCAGAGGAATTGCGCGTACCGACAAGATGGCTGTCGATCCCAGTGACAAAAAGGCGCTCAATATCGCGATGCGCCAGAAACTGTTTGCAGTCGCCACATCGCGCGACGTAGCCGCTTTTGAAGAACTGTTCCGCTATTACGGCCCCCGGGTGCGCGCCTACATGGCCAAGCTCTCCCGCGACGGACAGTTCGCTGAGGAATTGATGCAGGAAACAATGGTGGCGGTCTGGAACAAGGCCGCCCAATACAGCCCCGATAAGGGCAATGTCTCGACATGGATTTTCACGATCGCGCGCAACCAGCGCATCGACCATTGGCGCAAGGCCAATCGCCCCGATTTCGATCCCAACGATCCCGCCTTCGTTCCCGCCGAGATCAAGCCCGCCGACGCGGCATTCGATATGAACGAGGACGCCGACCGGCTCCATCGCGCCATGGAAACTCTGCCCCCCGAGCAGCTTGAGCTCTTAAGGCTCTCGTTCTTTGAGGAGGCTTCCCACGGCACGATCTCCGAAAAGCTCGGCCTGCCGCTGGGGACAGTCAAATCCCGCATCCGTCTGGCCTTCGCCAAGTTGCGCACCGCGCTGGAGGATCGCTCATGAGCATCGTCCACCATCTCGATGAAGACATCCTGCTCGATTATGCCGCCGGCACGCTCGCCGAGGGCTTTTCGCTCGCCGTCGCCACCCATTTGGCCATCTGCCCGGAGTGCCGTGAGCGCTACGCCATGATTGAGGGCGCGGGCGGCGAACTGCTCGACAGCATCGAACCGGCCCCCGACGCCGACGCCGGCTGGCAGGCGCTCAAGGCGCGCATCTCCAACGCGCCCTTACCCGCCGCAAAACCTGCCCGTCGTGGCACCTCCGGTGGATCGGCGCCGGTCCTGCCCGAACCCTTGCGCTCCTACGTAGGCTCGGACGTCGATGCCATCCGCTGGAAATCCATGCCTGGCGCCGCCCAGTTCATCATTCCCACCCGCGATGGCCGCGCGGTTGCGCGCCTCCTGCGCATTCCGGCCGGCAAGCCCGTCCCCGAACACACCCATCGCGGCATGGAAATGACCCTGGTCCTCTCGGGCGCCTTTGCCGATGAGGATGGAAAATTCGCGCGCGGTGACATCGAGATCGCCGATGGCAGCCTGACCCATCAGCCCGTCGCCACGAACGATGCCGATTGCATCTGCCTTGCCGTCACCGAAGCCCCACTCAAGTTCAAGAGCTGGGTCGTGCGTTTGTTCCAGCCCGTGCTGGGGATATGAGGGATCACATGCCTTACGTTGTTGCCTACATCGGAACGGCCATCGTCTTCTTCGCCATCGATTACATCTGGCTCTCGCGGGTCGCCTTCGGCTTTTACCGCGAACAGATCGGCCACGTTCTCCTCGACCAGCCCAATCTCGCCGCGGCAGGAGCGTTCTATCTCTTTTACATCGGCGGAATTGTTTACTTCGCCGTCGCCCCGGCCATGCAATCGGGCAACTGGACACAGGCCCTGATCGCCGGCGCAGTCCTCGGCCTTGTCGCCTACGGCACCTACGACATGACCAATCTCGCCACCATCCGGAACTGGTCGGTCTCCGTCACCATCATCGACATACTCTGGGGCGCCGCCCTCACCGGCACCGCCGCCACCGCCGGCTATTTCGCCACCCGTCTGCTCGGCACCGGCAATTAGGTTGAATCGACATTCAGGTTTTTTTGGCTGTGCCGCGCTGGTTTGAGGGGCCCCTTCGGCCGTAGGTCTCTGGGCGTTCGCGCGCTGCCAAAGCTCCCGAAGCTTGAAGCCCCGGGGTCCACTGGCCCTGCCACAATCGACAACCCATTTTAGGCACCACTGGTTGAATACCGATTGGTCTTGGCCGCCACCGACCGCCGGTCTTTCACAACGAGAGCGGTGATCGGGATAAATCCCGAACCCAGAGCCTGATCTTCACGCTTTACGGCACCCCTGCGTACGCCCCACGTCCGCAATTTCACACTTCCATACTAGTCTACAAGTTTCTATAACCACCCTTGCGACAGGTGGAGGAACCCGATGAACATGCGATTGTCAGCCAGCGCCAATGTCGGCCCCGATATCGAGCGCCCGGCCTACACCTCCCAGGACCATGCCACCGGCATCGTCCATATCGGCGTCGGTGCGTTCCATAAGGCCCACCAGGCCCTCTACACCGACACCGCCCTCGCCATAGGAGGCGGTGATTGGCGCATCCTCGGCGTCAGCCTGCGGTCCCCCGAAGCCGCTCACGCCCTCAATCCCCAGAATGGCCGTTATGTTCTTATCACCCGCGACCAGTCCGGTGACACTGCAAGGTTGGTCGCCAGCATTGACCGCGTGCTCGTCGCCCCCGACGATCCGGACGCGGTGATCGCGGCCATCGCCGACCCCGGAACCCGCATCGTCACCCTCACAATTACCGAAAAAGCCTACGGCATCGATCGGACCACCGGTGGCCTCGATCCAGCAAACGAAATCATCGCCCACGATCTCGCCCATCCCCGATCGCCCCGCGGCGCCATAGGCTTCCTCGTCGCCGGCCTGATCCGGCGCAAGCAAGCCGATGCCGGGCCGCTCACCATCCTGTGCTGCGACAACCTTCCGGAAAACGGCAGGATCGTCTCGCGCCTCGTCGCCGATTTCGCCGCCCGCACCGTCCCCGACCTCTTGGGTTGGATCGATGCGAACGTCCGCTTCCCCTCATCGATGGTCGACCGGATTACTCCCGCCACCACCGAGCGCACGCTGTCGGACGCCCAGGCCATGTCTGGCTTTGCCGATCACGCCGCCGTCGAAACCGAACCGTTCAGCCAATGGATCATTGAGGATGATTTCATCGCCGGTCGACCGGCCTGGGACGAGGCGGGAGCCCTGTTTGTCGACGATGTGGCGCCCTATGAACGTATGAAGCTCAGGCTCCTCAATGGCGCCCACTCCTTGATCGCCTATGCGGGCTTTCTTGCCGGCTGCGAAACGGTCGCCGACGCCATGGCCAATCGCGCCATCGCCCGGCTGGCCCGCGCCCAGATGGCTGCCGCAGCCAAAACGCTGTCACCGGTCCCCGGTATCGATCTCGAGACCTACCGCAACCAACTTGTCGCCCGCTTTTCCAACGGCGCCATTCGGCACCTGACCTATCAGATCGCCATGGATGGCACCGAAAAGCTCCCCCAGCGCATCCTCGCCCCGCTCGCCGATACTATGGCACAAGGCGGCGATCCCGCCCCCTTCGCCTTCACGCTCGCTGCCTGGATGCGTTACTGCCTGGGCCAAACCGAGGACGGCGCCCCCTACGATCTGCGCGACCCTCGCCAGACCATCATCGCACGAGCCATCAATAGATCAGATCGAACCCCCGACCGGCTCTACGACGCGCTCACGTCAGCGCTGGACATATTCCCCCAAAGCCTCGCCACCAGCCCATCCCTCCGTGGGCTGGTCATCGGCCATCTTCAAACGATGCTCAAAGACAAAATGATCGCTGCCCTTGATCGGGCCTAGCTCACGGAACGAACACATCCCTGTTCGACGCCGCAACGACGGGCAGCGAATTGAGGATTTCGCGCATATGCGTCCGCACCGCGTCAGCGGCCGCGTCGGGATCGTTGCGGGCGATGGCCGTGACCATGTCCCGATGTTGCGCGACGATGGTATCCACCGGTGTGGCGTCCGAAATCGCAAGGAACCGCACCCGATCCATCTGAACCTTGAGGTCTTCGACCACCCGCCAGGCATGTTCGCAATCGGCCAGCAGGGCGATTGCCCGATGCAGTGCATCGTCAAGCGCCAGGAACCGGCCCTGGTCGGGCCGATCGCCGCATGCGTCCTGTTCTTCGACAAGCGCGAACAGGGGCCGCACGCTTTCTCCGTTCGCCACCTCCGCCGCACGCCGCGCCACGGCAACCTCAATGGCCTCGCGGATAAAACGCGCATTTTCGACCTCGCGCCGGGAGATCAGTTGCACGAACGTCCCCCGCTGCGGACGGATTTCCACCAGCCCCATTTCCGAGAGCTTGATGAATGCCTCGCGCACCGGCTGCCGCGACACGCCCAGCTGACGGGCCAGTTCGGCCTCGGAAATCGGATGACCCGGCACAAGCTGGCCGCGCACGATCGCCTGTTTGATGGCCCGGAAAACCCTGTGGCCCATCGTCGCCTGCCGGGCCCCAGGAGCGCCGTCAGCCAGCGTGTCGAGCACGAAAATGCCTTCGGAGGCGGGTTCTTCAAGACTGGACAATCAGATCTCCTTATCCTCGATGACCACTGAGCCCATGGTGCAGGATCGGTCAAGCCCGGAAGCATTGACACATACATACTACCATACTAGCTGTGCATACGACCCATCAAATCTGACATGGTCAGGGAGCACATGATGACCGATACGATCCTGCATCCTGATCGCCTCTTTCCGCCCGATCCGGCCGTCCGCTCACTGGCTCGCTCGCTCTATGAGGACATCGCGAACCTGCCGATCGTCAGCCCCCACGGGCACACCGACCCGCAATGGTTCGCGCAAAACCAGCCGTTCTCGGACGCTGCGTCGCTGTTTCTGACACCGGATCACTATGTCCTGCGCCTGCTGCGCAGCCGAGGCATCGCCTATGACGCCCTGGGCGTGCCGCGCAAGGACGGCGCCCCGGTCGCCGACGCGCGCTCCGCCTGGCGCACGCTCTGCAATCACTGGAGGCTCTTTGCCGGAACGCCTTCCGAGCTCTGGCTTGCCCATTCGCTGTCGCGCTATTTCGGCATCGATCAACCCTTGAGTTCCCAAACGGCCGACCAGACATTCGACGCGATCAACGCGCGCCTTGCAGATCCGGCCCTGCGTCCCTTGGCCATCCTCGACGCAGCAAATGTCGAAGTCATCGCCACCACCGAATTTGCACTCGATGGCCTTGAGCATCACAAGGCCATCACGGCCAATGGCCTGGGCGCGCGTATCCGCACCACCTATCGTCCCGACGATATCACCGACCCCGATGCGGCAGGCTTCGCACAGAACCTGCAGCATCTGTCCGATCTTACCGGTGAAAATACCGCCTTGTGGTCCGGGCTCATCAAGGCACATGGCACCCGACGCGCCTTCTTCCGCGCTCACGGCGCCACCGCCACAGACCACGGCGTCCCCTCGGCCATGACCGCCGACCTTGCCGGGCACGAAAAGCAGGCCCTGCTCGACGGCGCGCTGGCCGGGACCCTCGATGCCGGCCAGGCCGAGCAGTTCCGCGCCCAGATGCTGACCGAGATGGCCGGGCTTTCCGCCGAGGACGGCATGGTCATGCAAATTCATGCCGGCTCGCACCGCGCCACTGATCCTTGGCTGCAAGCCACCCACGGGCGCAACCTCGGCGACGACATCCCGACGCGCACCAATTTCGTCGATGGGCTGGCAGCCCTTCTGGCGCGCTATGGCAACGCGAACAATTTCCGGCTGATCGCCTTCACGCTCGACGAATCCACCTATGCGCGCGAACTTGCCCCGATGGCGGGCTATTGGCCGGCGCTGATGGTCGGCCCGCCCTGGTGGTTCCACGACAGCCCCAACGGCATCCGCCGCTATCTCGATGCCATGCACGAAAGTGCGGGGTTCCATAACCTGGCCGGCTTCAATGACGACACTCGCGCCCTGCTCTCGATCCCGGCGCGGCACGACGTGTGGCGCCGTGAGATATCGGGGTTTCTCGCTGGTCTCGTAGCCCAGCATCGGATCACCCGCAGCACGGCCGCCGAAACCGCCCGATGGCTGGCCTATGACGCCGCCAAGTCGGCTTACCGCCTGCCATAGCCCCCGCCTTTTCCGGCTGGACCGTCACACGGGGCGGCGCTCCCGAAACCGCTGACTTGTCAGCCGTTTCCCGTCCCTCTTTATAATTTTACTTGCTGCTTTTCTGGTTAAATTTTACTTTGTCTCTGGAAACCGGGTGTTACTCGCGTCATGGGGCTGCCGAGGGATATAATATTCGCATACTTGGTTGGACTAGCGGGACTGATCCTTGTTAGTACACTAAAGCTTGCCATCGCCCCGGTATTCACGTCCTCATTTAACGGTCTTTTTTTCGCGCTGGCCATTCTGCTTGCTGCCGGCATGGGTGGATTGGCGCCCGGCGTGTTCACCATGGTTCTGGCACTTCCGCTGGTGTATTTTTTTACCGAGGAAGCAAGTATCTCGCGGGGCCCGGACCTGATTTTGTTTGCCGGCGTGGGTTTTGGCATCGCTTGGCTCGGCGGCGTTCTGCGCGAGGAGCGCAACAAGGCGCTGCTGGCCAGCAAGCTCCTGCAAAGACGCGAAAGCTACCTGCAAGCCATCCTCGATACCATCTCGGACGCAACGATAGCCAGCAAGCCCAGCGGAGAAATCGTTTCTTTCAATGCCGCTGCCGAAAGGCTGTTTGGCTATCGCGAGGAGGTGGTCCTGACCCGCAACGTCAGGGTCTTGATGGCCGATCCCTATCCGCCCGAAGAAAACGCCCGCGCCGACCATCCCGCCACCGGACTTGCCCGCTTCATTGGCCGCAACCGCTTGGTGCGAGGAAAGCGCAGCGACGGCACGACCTTCCCCATGAGCATCGACGTGGTCAGGATCACCACGGGCGAAGGCCTGCTCTTTATCGGCTTTGTGCGCGACATGACAGAACGTGAGCGCGCCGCGACCCGGCTCGAACAGACCGAGGCCGAACTGGCCCGGCTGTCGCGCATGAGTGAGATGGGGGAAATGGCCTCGGCCCTGGCCCATGAAATCAACCAGCCGCTTTCAGCGGTCAGCAACTACGTCCAGGGCGCCAAGCGCATGCTCGAGTTGTTCGACCCGGCCATGCTTCCAGCCCTGCGCGATTCCCTTGCCGCTGCCGCAACCCAGGCCCTGCGTGCGGGCGACATCATCCACCATCTTTGCATTTTCATGGCACAGGGCGAGATCGACAAGGAAATCGTGGACGTCAACTCGCTGATCGAAGGCGCCATGGCGCTGGCGCTGGCCGGCACGCGGGAAGACGGCATTCTCGTCGAACTCGATCTCGCGCCCGGCGGCCTGGAAATCCTGGGCAATCCGACCCAGATCCAGCAGGTGATCGTCAATCTCCTGCGCAATGCGGCAGACGCGGTGCGCGCCAGCGAGCGCAAGGTCATCACCATACGAACGCGCCGGAACGGCAGCTTCGCCCGCATCGAACTCAGCGACACCGGGCACGGCATTTCTCCCAATTTCGGCGAGGAAATCTTCAAGGCGTTCGTAACAACCAAACGCAGCGGCATGGGGGTTGGTCTCTCAATTTCCAAGCGCATAATCGAAGCACATGGAGGTGCGATAAGCGCCCGTTCCGTAGCGGGCAGAGAAACGATTTTCACGTTCACCCTACCCTTGGTCGACAAAGAGATTCAGGCCCATGACAAATGATTTCCTGATCCACATCGTAGATGATGAAGAACCGGTTCGTCAGTCGTTGTCCTTTCTGCTTGCGGCTTCGGGCTGGCGATCGCGGAAATATGCGTCGGCAGTTGAATTTCTCGAGACGGTGGACGATCTTGAAGATGCCTGCCTGATCACCGACCTGCGCATGCCCGAAATAAGCGGCATCGACCTTTTGCAGCGCTTGCGCAGGGATGGAAACACGCTGCCGGTTATCGTGGTGACCGGTCACGGAGATGTACTGGCCGCCGTTGAGGCCATGAAGGCCGGCGCCAGCGACTTCATCGAAAAGCCGTTCAGCGAGGAGGCGATGCTGGCCACCCTCACCAGGGTCTGCAGCGCCGCGCAGGAAGAAAGCCAAATTCGCCGCGTGCGTCAGGCGGCGCGTGAAAAGCTGGAATCGCTGAGCACCCGCGAGCGTCAGGTTCTCGATGGCGTCGTAAACGGACTTCCCAACAAGACGATCGCCCGCAATCTGGGGCTAAGTCCCCGTACGGTCGAGGTCTATCGCGCGACAATCATGACCAAGATGCACGCGCACAGCCTTGCGGAACTGGTTCGTATGGCCGTTCAGGGCTCAGAACAATAGCAAGGACGGCATGGATTGAGCGTGCTGAGATAAGGTACATATCACTTTATCTGAACACGCGGCCCGGGCCGATCTGGCCCGGCATGCCCCCCAGACAGCCGGTCTATGCACCCAGATCGAGAAGCGCGTCCCGGTCCAGCAATATGACCTCACGCGCACCCACCAGCGTTATCAGCTTGAGGACCTGCAGGCGGTGAATTGCGCGCGATACCGTCTCCAGCGTGAGCCCGAGATGATCGGCAATATCACCCCGCGACATGGGCAGGCGCGCCTTGGTGCCGCCACCTTCACGCCGGTCCGCGATCCCCACCAGAAATGCGGCCACCCGTTCGATGGAATTCTGCGTTCCCAGAATGAGCAGGTGCTGGTGTATGCTTTCGAGATGGCGATACAGCATGTCGGCGATTTGCGGGTTGGCCAGGTCCTTGTCGTCGAGATGAAAATTCCGCGTACCTGAATATTCGAGCGCCTCGGCATAGCATTGGCGTTCCGCGCCCGTTTCAAAGCCGAAAACCTCGCCCGCGAAATAAAAGCCCGTGACCAGCCGGCGGCCCTCCAGCGTTATCCGCGAAACCCGCACGCAACCGAACTCTACGATGAAGATCTCGCCGGCCTCATCCCCTTGTGCGTAGATAAGGTCTTTTTCCCTGTGCCGGACGGTTCCACCGAGGTTGACCCCCTCCAGAAGCGCTTTTGCGGTAAAGCCAGAACCCGGATTGCGAAAGTCCTTCTGTATTAACATACGTTCGTCCCTTCCCAAATTTTCATGAGTATGGACGTTAAACATTTGTTAATAAATTCCGGTTCTCCCACTAGTGATTCTACGATATTGACGTAAGTGCCATCCTCAGCTTCGTGTTGAAGATGAGTTCTCGATCCCGGCAACCCGGCGTTCGAGCCGCTTGGCGCGCGCCGCCAGGGCCTCATACTGCGCTGAAATCAGATCGCGCTCCTTTTGCACTTCGAAAAGAGCCTGCTCGGCGCGCTGCAACAGCCGCCGGTGTCCATCCGAAATGATCCCCACGAGCACGGCGATGACCAGCCATGCCAATGGGGTGGTCCAGACTTCGGCGAGATATTCGAAATAGCCTTCGCCCACCACCCTTTGGGGAAGCGTTCCGCCCAGAAGGGCAATGGCGGTTGCCATGGCGGCCGCCATGATCCCGCCTGAAGCGCCGTATTGGGCGGCAATCAATGCTATGGCAAGGACCAGTGGGTGGAAGGGGAGGGTTTGAAGGTCGAAAAGTCCGAACCGCTCGATGGCAAACACGCCGCCAATCAGCACGGCGCCTTCAACGACACCGATCCAATGGCTTGAGGACCTGCTGGCCGCTTCTTCCAGCAAAACCCTGGGACTTCCACGTTTTGGAGCATGGACGTTCACTGTTGTTTCCTTGATTTCCAGAGGCGGCGCGGGTCTAGCCCGCAACCGCCGGGTTGTTGTCGACGAATGTGAGCCTGTTCATGATTTTGAGCGCATTGACCATGACCCCGTAGGCCACGATTGCCGCGCCACCTGTTGCAATCACATAGCCCATTCCAAGGGCGTCCGGATTGGCAAGCAGCGCATAGGTCAGCCCGCCGTTCAGCACCAGGAACGCGGTCTGAAGCAGGAAATAGGCGCGGCTGTACTGCATGAACAAAATGACCCCCACGCAGGCAAGAAAAAGGAAATGAAACGCGGCCCCGATCAGCGCCAGACGCAACACCTGCAGCGTTTCAAGGCCAAGGCCCAACAGGCCCACGATCCACGGCCCCGCCAGCGCCAGAACCAGGCTGATGGCGATCTGGATAACGAAGGCGGAAAAGATCGTATTGGTGGTTTGCCAGGTGATGGCCGTGCGCTGGGCCTCGATGTGACGAAGCGTGCCGCCCGAGTGCACGATGTCGCGGTATTTGCGGTAAGCGGTAAAAAAATCGGTCTCGAGCCAGATCGAAACGATGCTCATGAGCGGCACGATCGAGAGATAGGCGATGAACATGGGCACGTCATAGCGCGGCGCATGGATGAGCCCATGCGCGATGGCCGTACCCTCATAGGACTGCCAGACGACGAGCTTGTCGATCCACACCGCCAGCGCACCCAGAAGGCCCGCAATGACGAAGGTGACAGAGCGCATCGGACGCGCGATCAGTGCGAGGAGGCTTTTGGTCAGGGGCTGAACGCGTCCGGGAAAGGTCTGGACGATGAGCCCATGCAGAATGGCGAAGGCCAGAAACAGTCCCGCGCCAAATCCGGCAAGCAGACCGGCGACACCATAGCCCAGGCTGGCCAGCGACAGCCCCAGAACGACCGATACGCTGAGCCCCATGGTGAAACCGGTGGTTACGATTGTATATTGGCGGATCGCCGCGACCATCGACATGCCCAACCAGAGCAACGACACTTGCAGGACGCAAAAAGTGGCGGCGGTGGCTGTCGTCGTGTCCAGCCCGATGATGACGGAAAACAGCAGCCAGGCCAGAGCCACCGTAATGAGCGCCGCAACTCCCAGGGCACCATGATAGATGCCATGCACCCGCTCGAAGCGTCGCTCGAACAACTCGGCCGAAACGCGCAGGTTGAGCTCGAGTGCGATGGGGGTTGTCACCACCAGCGAGAGCGCAAAACTGTAGATGACCAGAACGCGGAAGGTCGTCGTCATCTCCCGCCCCACGAGCGGAACACCGAGCCAGGAAATCAGCGCCAAACCGATCATTATGACAATCCAGGGCCCGGCAGTGACCATGATCGCATGGCCGGTTGCCATGGAATGTCCGGCCAGGTTGTTCTGGCTGCGCAGCCGGGAAAGGGCAAATCCGATGCCGGCCATTTCTAGACCTCACTCTTGGCGAACTGGGAAAGGTGCTTGCTGTAGAGCTTGGTGTAGGCTGCGGCCACCGTGTCGGAGCGATACTGAATACGAACCTTGGCGCGCAGCGCCGCACCCATTTGCTGGCGCACGAAAGGGTTGTTGAGCATGTGCACCGCCGCCGAAACCAGCGACCCGACATCGCCCACGGGAGCGACCATTCCGCCGATGCCGGCGATAGCCGCCTCCCCCGGCCTGCCAGGGCACCCGAGGATTTCCTTGCACGCGCCCACATCGGTCGCGATACACGGAATACCCGAGGCTCCCGCTTCGAGAATGACCAGCGGCAAAGCCTCGGAAATCGAGGTGAGCATGAGAACATCGATCTCGGCCATATAGTCGCGCACATCGACCGGACCGGTGAAAATTACGGTATCGGCAAGCCCCCGTTCGTTGACCGCTTCGATGCAGCTCTGGGCATAGTCTGGATCCTCGTCCATTGGCCCGATGACAAGCGCACGCAGGCCCGCCACCTTCGATGCCGCTCTCTCTGCCACATCGATGAATGTCTGAACGTCCTTGATCGGCGTGACGCGCCCGATAAAGGCCAGCGTGGGGCGCTTTGAAACGCGCGCGGGGAGCGTATCGAACCGGTCCACATCCACCCCGTTGGGAACGACCGTCAGCTTCTTGCTGTCGGCCCCCAACGCCAGCTGGAACGCATTGTTATCGCCATAAAGGGCGATCACGTCGTCGGCGGCGCTATAGGCGATACGCGCGAAGCTTTCGAACGCATCGGCCCAGAAGTCTCGGATATCATGGCGCTCGTCGCTGAAATCGAGGCCCGTATCGATGCTGTTTTTGATCCAGTCGGCCATCAGGATCTCGACGCGCCGCTCGTTCGAATAGATCCCGTGCTCGGTGATCATCACCGGGCGGCCGGTATCATGGGCGGCCCGCGCGGCAACGAGCCCCGCATAGCCGGTGGAAACCGAATGGTAGAGCCGGGCGCCGGGCAGCGGGCCGACCAGCGTGCGCAACAGTCCGCCCGCCAACACCCGCCAGGCCCAGAAATACGCGATGAAGGCGGTCTGCGGCATGCGTGCATAGCCCGCGGACAGCGCCTGCCACGCCTGGGGAGAATCGAGCATTGTCGAGACCGAAGGGCGCCGGCCTGCCGGGCCGAATTTCCCGAGCAAGGCGTGAAATGCGTCCGGGTCCCCGTGAGCGAGAATTGAATCGAGCGTATCGGCGTACCATTGCGGCGTCATGGCCGGCCATGATCGCCTTTGCCCCTTCCCCCTGTCGTCGAGGTAAAGGTGGTGGATGGCTTTAAGGTTGGCGGGACGCTGATAGCGCGGCTCGGTTTGCGGCAGGCCCGGCAAGATGGCCAGCACCGAAAAGGTCAGGTCCGGATGGCTCCTGATCAACCAGTCGATCCAGGTGGAAACCCCACCCGAGACATAGGGATAACAACCCTCGGCGATAAGGCACACATCGGCTTCAGGCTCGCTGCCGCGCCGTGGAGGCACAAACCATATGGGCATTTCCATCGACATTTATCCCTATGCTGCGGGTGTTGGGGTTTGGTCGGCGGGAACTGCGGTGCCCCCTTTGAAGCGGTAACCCGTACTGGTGCGGATTTTGGAGCGGAACAACGCTGAAACCGCAGCAGCCTGAACGCGAACGCGCTGGTCGCGGCTGCGCAGCGCCTTCTCGATCAGACCGGCCCCTTCAACCGGACCATCGGCAACGATCGAGGCGAACAGCGCCTGTTTTTCGCGCATCGACCCCGACATGATCAGCCGGTCGACCGATTTCGGCAGCCGTGCTGCAGGCCGCACGACCTGGTCGTCACGGATGCGGTCCGCCAGGGTAACGGCAGCCTGCGGCGTCGGGGCGATGGTATCGTACCAGCGCTGGAGGCGCTCCGCCCGAACATGGGATGAAAGCTGCTCATCGATCATCGCCGAGGCCGCCCCCAACGGGCCGGCCACCAGCACCTGAAGCGCAAAGGATTGCAGGTCGCCCGAATAGATGCCGCTGCGCTCGGCCAGCAGGATGGTTCCGAGCAGCACGGCGCAATAGCCAAAATGCAGGCTCAGCGCCGTTCCCAGATCGATATGTCCCAAGGCAAGAAAGATCGTTCCAACCGCCTCGGTGGCAAACACCAGCGTTTTAAGCCCCGTGAATATGGCACCAACTGACGGCCGCTCATGATGTGCGGTCGATTGGCTGTCGGGAGAAGTCTTAATGAACGCTGCCATGATGGCCACCCTGTTGCTCGTGTCCGGGTCCCCGAACGTCTTTTGTCAACCGGCCAATAATGTCGTGCCCCGGCAGCAGCCGAGTTGATGAATGTCAACATTGCTCGTGCGCCGTCGCCATAGTGTCCCGATTGCCCGACCGATTGATCGGGCGAGTAGGAGACCTCAGACATGGGGATACGAATGGCCGGACTGGCTGCCGTTCTGACCGCATTTCCGCTTATGCTCTCACCCCAGGCCAGCGGCGCGGCGGCGTCAGCTCTTGCCGGAGTCCGATCATGGACTTACCAGCTCCAGCACATCAATCTGCACGTCCTCGCCGCCAGCAACTACGATCTGCTGGTCATCGATTACTCGCGCGACGGAACGGCGGCCGGCGCCTTTTCAGCATCCGAGATCGCCGCCCTCAAGACCAGACCCGACGGATCGCGCCGCTTTGTGCTCTCTTATCTCTCGATCGGAGAAGCCGAAGATTACCGGTACTACTGGCAGGACGATTGGGCCCGGAACCGCCCGTCATGGCTGCTTGGCGAAAACGCCGAATGGGACGGCAATTACGACATCCGCTATTGGGACCCCGCTTGGCAGGCGATCATCTTCGGTGAACCCGCCAGCTATCTCGACCAGATCATGGCCGCCGGCTTTGACGGCGTCTATCTCGATCGGGTCGATGCCTTCGAGCGCGGAGATTCCCAGCTCGACATAGCGCGCCGCAAGAGCGCCATGGTGACCTTCGTCAGCGACCTCGCCACCTACGCCCGCGCGCATAACCCCGATTTCCTTGTGGTACCCCAGAATGGCGAGGAGCTGCTCAGTGCCCCTGCCTATCGCCGGGTCATTGATGGCATGGGCAAGGAAGACCTGCTGTTCGGCGCCGAACAGGACCAGCAGCGCAATAGCCTCGGGACGCTGCGCGCCTCGCTCGAGATGATCGGCCGGCTGACCGCCGAGGGCAAACCGGTCTTTTTAAGCGAATATCTCACCTCGTCATCCGACATTGCCCAGGCGCGCGATAACGCGGCAACGCTTGGGGTCTTGCTGTTCATCGGCGACAGGGAGCTCGATGATGCTCACTCTCGCTGAGCGCTCCGCCCCGTACCGGCCGGCAGGACCTCTGGGGCGCGGCCCTCTCAACGCCCTGTCGCGCATGGATCCGCCCGAGCGCACGAAAATCTTTGTTGCGATCATTGTCGTTGTCACGATTGTCGCTGCCTTCGCCATGCTGCCCAACACCGAGGAAAAGGCACAGGTGCTGCTCTCGCAGGGACGGGTCGCCGAAGCCGTGGCCCTCTATGAAGCCAAACGCGAGACCACCCGCCTCAACCCGTTCGAAGCCTATTCGCTGGCCGGACTTTACCAGACCCAGGGTGAAACCGGCATGCTGACCCGTCTGCTCGAAGAGGAGGTCGCCATCCGTCCTCAAAGCGACTGGGCGCGGCCGATGCTGGTCGACATCTATCGGGCACATGGTTCCTACGGCAACGAAGCACGCATTCTCGCACAGCTCTTCGCCCAGAGCCCCACCGAAGGCACCTACCGGCGCCTGATCGGGCTGTACCGGCTCGATGGCGACAGGACCGGCGAGCGCGTCACAATCGAATTGGGCCGCGCAAACGGCCTGGCCAGCGAACACGATCTCGCCCGGCTCGAACGTCTCAAATCAACGCTTGCGATGGATGAGAGCGCCCAGTGGCGCTCATCCGATCTGGCCGGCCCCCGCTTTGCACAGGAGACATTGCGATGACCATCATCATTGACGGCACCCTCACCGACTGGTCTCCCGATGACCGGCTCGAGCGGCCCGAAACCCTGGTCGAGGGCTATGCGCTCTATGGCCGGTACGAAAATGGTGCCTTCCTGATTGCACTGGAAAGCGAGGTGCCCATCGGGCCCAACACCACATTCTGGCTCAATACGGACGCCGACAGCGAGACCGGACACAAGGTCTGGGATTGGGCCGTGGGTGCCGAATTCAACATCAACTTCGGCGATGACGGGATCGCCCGGCTCTATTCGGGCTCGGAAGGCTCGACCCTCGTCGCGGAGATAGAATATGTCCTGGGCCCCGGCGGCTTGACGCTGGAAATGCGGCTGCCGCAGGCGCTGGTCGGGGCCGATGTAACCTCGCTTACGGTCTATGCGGACGTCAACAATTCCGTATTTCTGCCCTCATCCTACGCCGAGGGCGGGTATCTCGTCACCCAACCGCCTCCCAGTTCCTTTGACGGGCTCCTGACCGAATGGACAGAGGACCAGCGGCTCGACACCCAATTGGCAGGTGTCGAGGGATACGCAATGTATGGCCGGGTCGATCCCGACAAGGTTGTGTTCGCGCTCTCGAGCGCCGTGCCAATCGGTCCCAACACCACCTTCTGGCTCAATACCGACGGCGATACCGCAACCGGACATCAGGTGTTCGGCTGGGCCGGCGGGGCGGAATTCAACGTCAATATCGGCGCCGATGGCATCGCCCGGCTCTATTCCGGAGCGGCGGGCGAAACATTCGTCTCCGATATCGATTTCGCCCTTGCTCCCGGCGGAATGAGCATCGAATTTTCCATATCCAGACAAGCACTGGGCTTTGTCCAATCGGTGCAGATCCTGGCCGACATCAACGATTCGGTATTTCTTCCGGCCAGTTTCGGCACCGGTGGCTACACCCTGGCCGAACCGCCAGCCTCCACTTTTGACGGATTGCTGACCGAATGGACGGCCGAACAGCGCCTTGAGGCGGAAGGCACCGGCGTTGATGGCTATGAACTTTATGGCCGGGTCGATGCCGACGATTTCGTTGTCGCACTCAAAAGCGCCGTGCCGATCGGTCCCAACACCACCTTCTGGATCAACACCGACAGCAATGCCGCCACCGGGCATCAGATCTGGGGCTGGGCCGGCGGGGCCGAGTTCAACGTCAATATCGGTGCCGATGGCATCGCGCGGCTGTATTCGGGCGCGGCCGGCGAAACATTCGTCGCCGATCTCGACCATGCCTTTGGCCCCGATGGCACCACTCTCGAATTCGCTGTTCCAAAGGCGCTGCTCGGCACCGGAATCGAACAGATCTCCGTGCTCGCCGACGTCAACGATACGGTGTTTCTTCCAAACAATTACGGTTATGGGGGCTACACCATAGCGTTACCGCCCGTCAGCGCCTTTGATGGCCTTCTGAGCGAATGGACCCAGGACCAGCGGCTCGAAACCCCCACGACACATGTCGAAGGCTACGAGCTCTACGGCACCGCTACAGACGATGCCTTTGTCATAGCGCTCAAAAGCGAGGTCGACATCGGGCCAAACACCACCTTCTGGATCAACACCGACGGCAACACGTCCACCGGACACCTGATCTGGGGCTGGGCGATGGGCGCCGAGTTCAACGTCAATATCGACAGCAGCGGCATCGCACGCCTCTATACCGGGGACGCCGGGCAGACATTGGTCGCCGAGATCGATTTCGCGCTCGGACCCGATGCCAGGACCATGGAGCTTGCCATTCCAAAACCGCTTCTGGGCGATGGCATCGAAAAGATCGGCGTGATGGCCGACATCAATAACGCGGTCTATCTTCCGGCTGACTACACCCAGCCCGCCTATACGATCAACGCGACCGTACCGCCATTGGCCGGTGCGGACTACAAGATCGCCATAGTCTATTCGGAAACCACCGCTGGCGCCTACTTCTCGGGAATGGCCTATTCCCAATTGGTCATGGCCGCCCAGAGCCAGGCAATGAGTGCCGGCATTCCTTTCGATCTGATCGGGGAAGCCGACCTCACCAACCTCGAACTGCTCGCCCAGTACGACGCGCTGGTATTCCCCTCGTTCCGCAACGCCCCGGAAAACTACGCCGATATCGCCGCGACGCTGAACCAGCTCGTCTATGACTACAACGTGCCGATCATCACGGCCGGCGATTTCATGACCAACACCGCCGATGGTGATCTGTTGTCGGCCAATCCCTACGAACGCATGCAGACGCTTCTGGGCCTGACCCGCACCGGTGGCGAAAGTGGCGTCGATGTCAATCTGGTCGCCTCGGGAGACCACGAGATCACCGCCGGCTATGGGGGTGGGGCGATCCACACCTACACCGGAGGCGCGACCTCGTATTTCTCGACCGTGGTGGCCGGCGCGGGCACCGTGATCGCCCAGCAGGTGGTCAACGGCGTCAGCCACGATGCTGTCATTTCGACCACCACCGGTGGACGCAACGTCCACTTCGCGACCGAAGGCATGCTGGCGGACAACAATTTGCTTGGCCAATCCATCGACTGGTCGACCCAACCGCTCGACGGACCGAAGATTTCACTGTCGATGAGCCGGGACAAGGCCATCGTCGCCTCCCGGACCGACATGGATCAGTCCCAGGAAACCTTCGATGTGGATGGCGGCATTTACGATGCCATGTTGCCCATCCTCGAGCAGTGGAGGGCCGACTATAATTTCGTCGGATCCTATTACGTCAACGTGGGGCTCTACAGCCCCGACCAGGATACCAACTGGTTCATCTCGTCCCCCTACTACCAGCAGCTTCTGGCGATGGGCAACGAAATCGGGTCTCATTCTTATTCCCATCCCTTCGATACCAATCTGCTGCTGCCCGACGAGGTTACCCAGGAAATTATCGACCAGCGCATCGCCGGTTACGCTGCCTTGCTCGACAATCCCTCGGCGTGCTTCTGCCCATATTGCATGCGCGAAGATGCCGATCAGGCGATCATCGATGCGCTTGCACAGATGAGCGTCTCCGAAATCAACGCCACGCTGCAGGCAGCGCTTGCCGCACCCGATCCCATGGCGCTCGATCCTGTGTCCAAGGCCATTCTCGAGGCCTCGTTCAAGTTCCAGTTCGAAACGTCCCGGCACGTCATCGAGGACAATCTGGGGATCACCGTGGGCGGCGCGGCCGTGCCGGGCATGCCCGAAACGCTCGAGACGGCACGCCAGATTATTCAGTATTATGATTATCTGACCGGCGGCGCTTCCATGGTCGGCGCGGGCTATCCGGGGGCCTTCGGCTATCTCTCTCCCACTGACGCCGGCAAGGTCTATATCGCTCCCAACATGAGCTTTGACTTTACACTCCTGGGGTGGCTGGGGCTGACGGTCGAAGAGGCGGCGGCAAGATGGATCGCCGAGTTCGAGGACCTCACGGTCAATTCCGATCTTCCGATCGTCGTCTGGCCCTGGCACGATTATGGTGTCACCGCATGGGATGTCGATGGTATCGGCTCGTCGCCCTACGATCTCTCCATGTTCACAGAATTCGTCAGTGCGGCGCACGCGGCGGGGTCGGAATTTGTAACGCTGGCCGATCTGGCGGCGCGCATTTCCACCTTCGAGCAAACCGAGCTGACCTACGCGGTCAACGGCGATACGATCACCGTTACGGCAACACCGCAAACCGGAACGCTGGGCACCTTTGCCCTCAACCTCGATTCCCTGGGTCCGCAAACCATCCAGGCCGTTACCAACTGGTACGCCTATGATGGCGATTCCGTCTTCCTAGATGCCAATGGCGGTACCTTCGAAATCAAGCTCGGTTCGGCCCAGGCCGATGTAACCCACATCTCCTCGATCGGCGCGCGCATGCAATTGCTAAGCCTCGAAGGTGACGGCACCAACCTTGCCTTCACAATGAACGGCGAAGGGCTGGTCGCCATCGATCTCGCCGGCTCCTCAACCAGCGCGTTCATGGTCTCGGGCGCTGAAGTCGTCAGCATCGTCGATGGGATCATGACCGTCAGGCTCGTCGGCCTGGGCGACCATGCCGTCAGTCTGGTGCGGGTCGATACGCAAAACCTCGCCCCCACCGACATCGAGCTTTCCAATCTGGCGGCGGTTCCCGAACTTTTGCTCGACCGCGTCAAGGTGGCCGACCTGCTGGTCATCGACCTCAATCCGGACCCCGACATGCGCAACAATGTCCTGACGGTTTCCGATGACAGGTTCGAGATCGACCCGGTCGACGGTGCGCTCTACCGCAAGGCCGGAATTGCCTTCGACTTTGAAACCGAACCCACGATCGACCTCACGATAACAGCAACAGATGGCGATCTGGTCTATGCCAAGACCGTCTCGATTGCCGTTGCCAACGTCAATGAGGCCCCCGAAGGCGGGGTGGCAATCGTCGGCGAAGCCACCGAGAACCAGACGCTGAGCGTCGATGTGACCAGCCTGGCCGACCCTGACGGGCTCGGAACCCTGACCTATCAATGGCAGCGCGACACCGGCACCGGCTTTGTGGGTATCGCCGGCGCAACTGAGGCCACCTACACCCTGACCGATGACGACGCGGGGGCGCTGGTGCGGGTGATCGTGAGCTACACCGATGCCGGAGGCACGTTCGAAAGCATCGTCTCGGCTGCCACCGCGCCGGTCGTCGACGTCATATCGCCGGCAACGCTGGCCCCGCTCACCGAGGACATGACCCGCACGATAACGTCCCGCGATCTTGTCGGCGCCGGCTACACCGGCATGGCCTTCGCGATTGTCGGCCTTGTCGCTTCCTCGGGCACGCTGACCGACCATGGTGACGGCTCGTGGCTGTTCATCCCCGATCTCAATGACGACACCGACGTAACCTTTACCTATTCCATCCAGACTCCCGAGCGCACCGATCTCGCCAGCACCACGCTCGATCTGATCGGCATGAGCGATGTCATGGGGACCAGCGGCGTGGACACCCTGGCAGCCAGCGCAACCGACGATCAATACCATGGCGGAGCCGACAACGACACGATCCGGGGCGGTGGGGGCAATGACATCCTGTTTGGGGATACCGGAAACGACACCGTTTATGGAAACGCGGGCGACGACACATTCGTCGCCACCCCCGATGACGGCGACGACAGCTATATAGGCGGGGCCGGTTCGGACACCATGGACTTTTCGCCCATCTCGGCCGACCTCACCGTCAGCGCCACCAGCGCCGCCAGCGCACAGACCGGTGTCGATAGCTTGAGATCGATCGAAAAAATCATTGGCGGCTCCGGAAACGATACCATTATCGGCTCAGGAGCAGCCAACGAGCTTTCGGGCGGCAGGGGCAGCGACGTATTGGATGGCAGAGGCGGCAAGGACATCCTCACCGGCGGAGAGGGTGACGACGTCTTTGTCTTCCGCAACATTGCCCACTCGTCATCCGGCGCGGCAAATCGCGATGTCATCACCGATTTCACCCAGGGCGAGGATAGAATTGACCTCTCGATCATCGACGCCAATACCACAATTTCGGGAAACCAGGCTTTCACATTCCTGGCTTCGGTTGGCGCGGCCTTTACCGGCCTCGCCGGAGAACTCAATTTCAGCTTTGAAGACCTTGACGGCGATGAAACCGACAGGACCATCATCACCGCCGATGTCAACGGCGACCAGGTCGCCGATTTCAGCATTGAACTCACCGGCCTGATCGATCTCACCGCTGTGGACTTCATCCTCTGATCCGAAACGGCGCCGCATTGGGCGCCGCTTCTTTCCCCATTTCGCACAAAAAAGGGGGCTCCAAAGCCCCCCTTCCCCCAAATCTTCCCGCTGCCTCAGTCCTCGCGGAACGCGAACGAGAGCTGGTCCATGACTGGCTTGGCCAGATAGCTCAGCACCGTCCTTTCCCCGGTCGTAAAAAAGGCCTCGACCGGCATCCCCGGTATCAGCCGTGCTGTTTCGGGCAGTCGGTCGAGCTCGTCATCGGGCAGGCGAACTCTCACCACATAGAACTGGGTGCCCGATGCACTGTCGCGGGTCAGATCCGGAGAAATCCGGTCCACCAGCCCCACCAGCTCGGGCGTCGAGCGCGAGTTGAAGCTTGAAAGCCGCAAGGTCACGTCCTGTTCGATGGCAAGTTTGTCGATATCGAGCGGATTGACGCGCACATCGACCATGATCTCATCGTCCTGCGGTACGATCTGCATGAGCGTTTCGCCGGCCCCTGCAATACCCCCGAGCGTTGCGACCTGCATCTGATGCACGATACCGGAAATCGGCGCGCGTATGACGAGCCTGTCGAGCCGATCCTGGGCTGCAATCCGTTGCTGCTCAAGCTCGGCAATCTGCTGGCCGGTCTGCTGGAGCTCCCCCAACACCTCGCTTTGATAGGATTCCTGAACCTGGGAGATCTCCAGCCGCCGCTCGGCCGTCGCCGCATTGCCCCGGGCGATCTCGGTGGTGATGCGCGCGCTTTCTCCTTCGAGCTGCGCAATCTGGCGCCGCAGATCGGTGACCCGGCTCGCTTCGGTCAGCCCCTGGGACAAAAGCGTTTCCAGCCTTTCGAGCTGTTCACCCAGGATCTCGGTCTGCGCGATCACCGCGGTGCGCTGGGCATCGAGCCCAGCGACCTGGTTTTCCAGCTGGATGATCTGTTCGCGCAATTGCCCCACCTGGGTCGAAAGCGCTGCGGCGCGGGACGCGCGAAGACGATTTTCGGCGACAAAGAGCGCGCGATTGGCTTCCCTGTTGGGCAAGGCATCGAGTTGAGGTGTCCACTGCATGGCCGGTGTGCTGCTCGCTTCGGCCAGCAGCCGGGCCTGGCGTATATAGGCTTCCCCTAGCTGCGCCTCGATAACGGCCATATTGGCCGCAACCGAGGTTCCATCCAGCACAACCAGGGTCTGACCGGCTTCGACCTCGGCGTCGTTGCGCACGAGGATTTCGCTGACAATCCCGCCTTCCTGATGCTGGACCCGCCGCACGCCGCCATCGACAACAACGCTGCCCCCCGCGATCACGGCGCCCGATAACGGGGTGACGGCCGCCCACAATCCAAGTCCGCCGACAAGTGCGACAATGGCGACCGAACCGAGCAGCCCATGCCGGCCAAGGCTGCGCGCCGTTACATATTCGATATCGATTGCAGTCATTTCCGTCTCGCTTTCCGGGCAATTTCGAGGGAGGCCGGTTGGGCCGTGATCGATGCGAGCACCGCATCCTTGGGGCCGAAGGCGGCCTGGCGGCCATCCTGCAGGAACAGGATCGTGTCGACCGCGGCGATCGCGGTCGGCCGATGGGCGACAATGACGACGATGGCCCCGCGCGCCTTGGCGCCGGCAATCGCGGCATTGCACGCGGCATCTCCGGCAGCGTCGAGATTGGAGTTCGGCTCATCGAGCACAAGCAGGAACGGATCGCCATAAAGTGCCCGCGCCAACCCGATGCGCTGGCGCTGCCCGGCCGAGAGCATGGCGCCCTGCGGACCGATCGGCGTGTCATAGCCATGGGGCAATGACGCGATCATCTCATGCACGCCCGCCGCCTGCGCCGCCTTGAGCACCCCCTCAAACTCGCCCTCGAGCCGGAAACGGGCGATGTTCTGCGCAACCGTTCCGGCAAACAACTCGACCGTCTGGGGCAGATAGCCGATCGCCATGCCCAGCCGGTCGGGATCGAAATGGCCGACTTCCGAACCGTCGAGCCGGACCACACCAGCCCGCGCCGGCCAGATTCCCATGAGCGTACGCACGAGGGTTGATTTCCCGCACCCCGACACCCCCAGAACGCCCATCGCCTCGCCCGATTTGAGCGCGAAACTGATCCCCGATACCAAGGGCGGACCTTCGCGCGATGGCGAAACGGCAAGATCGAAAACGCTAAGGCTCGCCTTGGGCAGGGGAAGCGCGACGCGCTCGGGAGTGTCCCGCGCTTCGGCAAGGATTGTCTTGAGCCGGGCTTTCGCCTGCCGCGCGGCAACAAAGCCGCGCCAGTTCGCAACAGCCTGCTCAACCGGAGAAAGCGCGCGCGCCGTAACGATGGAAGCTGCGATCATCAATCCCGCTGAAATTTCGCCCCCGATGGCCAGATAGGCGCCCATGGCGAGAACGGCTGACTGCAAAAGCAGCCGGAAGCCTTTGGTGAGCGCCGAGAACGTCGTCGCGCGGTCCGCGGCGCAGGCCTGCGTCATCAGCATCTTTGTGTTGGCCGCCTCCCAGCGATTGGCAAGCGTTTCGCGCATGCCCATCGCCAGCACGGCTTCGGCATTGGCCGCGATATCGGCCTGCTGGCTGTGACGGGCATTGGCGGCGGCATTGGCATCGCGCGACGGCCCGCGCGAGGACCATTCGTTGAGGATCATGAGCACCGTTACAACCCCGGCGCCGGCCATGGCGAGCCAGCCCAGCATGGGGTGGAAGGCAAAGACGACAAACAGATAGATCGGCACCCAGGGCAGATCGAGCAGCGCGATCGGCCCGGCTCCGGCCAGAAACTGGCGCAGCGTTTCAACGTCGCGGATCGGATCGCCATCCGAACCCCGCCGTGAAGACGCGCTCGTGGCAACGACCTGGGAAAAGACCGGACGCGTCAGCCGCGCCGCGGCAAGCACTGAATATCGCGTGGCCATCCGGCTGCGCACGATCTCGACAGCGCTATAGAACCCGTAAAGCCCCACCACCAGTCCGGTCAGGGCAACCAGCGTGGGCACCGATTTGCTGGCAAGCACCCGATCATAGATCTGGAGCATGAACAGCGGGCCGGTAAGCAGCAGCAGGTTGGAAATTATGCTTAAAAGTCCAAGGCCGACAACAGAGCCCCGCCCGGAGGGCCGGCGGCGTTTGCGCCCGCTATTGTCGTTTGATGCCATTATTGTGGTTCCGGAAAACACGCGTGACATCGGTTTTCCCACAGCACGGCGCGGCCACTTTGACGATTGTCAATAATTGCCCGGCTGTTCAGCGCGCGATCGAGCCCACGATATCGCGGCTATGACAGTGTCGGCATAGCCACCAAGGCCTCAGGTACGATCATGCGGTGCCGGGTGTACGGCCAACGGAAAGCCGTATTTGACCAGCCTGCAGACTGGCAAAATCGGTCACAGGGGAACAATCGCCACTTGGCCCTACTTCATGATCCAGCCGCCATCCACATTGAGGGTCTGACCCGTGATGAACCCCGCGGCATCCGACGCCAGAAACATCAGTGCATTGGCGATATCGTCCGCCCGCCCCCGCCGCTTGATTGCCTGGCTGTCGATGATGCGCTTTTCATAAGCCTCGCGGTCGGGATGGATCGCCTCGGCATCGGTCGGAAACGCCCCCGGCGCAATCGCGTTGACGGTAATTCCATACCCCCCGAACTCGCGCGCCCACCCCCGCGCCAACCCGATCAGCGCGGCTTTCGATTGCACATAGGGCACCAGATTGTCCCACGCCCCCGCCACCGTGATCGAGGAGATATTGATAATCCGCCCCCAGCCTTTGGCCTTCATCGAGGGCAACGCCGCCATCACGCACACCAGCGCCGCCTCCACATTGATCCTGTGCACCAATTGCATCTCGGCCAGCGTGAAATCTTCAAACGGCTTTGAAGGATAGATCGCCGCGTTGTTGATAACGACATCAAACCCGCCATCGCTGGCGATCAGCCCATCGAGCGTGGCGTGCAACCCCTCCAGATCGGAAAGATCGCACAGCGCCACCTTCAGCCCCGCCGCACCGCCGGCCGCCGCTTCCAGTTGCGCAATCTTTTGCGGATCGTTGTCCAGGACGACCACATGCGCGCCCGCTTCAAGCAGTTTCAGCGTTGTGGGCAGGCCCAGTCCGCCCGCCGCCCCCGTATAGAGCACACGCTTTCCGCTCAACGATCCGAAGTGATCGCCCATCCCGGACCTCTCCTGTTATCTTTCCGCCACTTTACCGGGCAAATCAGCCGAAGTGTTTTGCAGTGATCGATGTCGGTGGCACTTTGCCGGCGAAAAACGCATCGACATTGTCCTTGACCGTCTGCGCCATCCCGGTGCGCGTTTCAACTGTCGCACTGCCCTGATGGGGCACGAGGAACACGTTATCGAGGTCCAGGAACCGCGCATCGATCTGCGGCTCGTTCAGAAAAACGTCCAGCCCCGCTCCCGCGATGGCCCCCGCTTCGAGCGCATCGAGCAACGCCCCTTCCTCGATCACGCTGCCGCGCGCGATGTTGACCACGAACCCATCCGGTCCCAACGCGTCCAGCACCGTCTTATCGATCATGGCTTGCGTCTGGGGTGTCGCCGCCACGGCAACAACAAGCACATCGGCCCATTGTGCCAGCGCAACAGGTGTATCGAACGCCCTCCAGCCATCGACCGATTTTTCCGACCGGTTCCAGAACCCGATATCGAATTTGAAGGCTTGCGCCCGCTCCCCGATCGCCTGCCCGATGGCCCCCAGCCCGACAATGCCGAGTTTTTTCCCCGCGAGCGATCGCGCCAGCTTCATCTTCTTGCCCTGCGCCCAGTCGCCCGAACGCACGAAATCAAGCCCCTGCCCCAATTCGCGCAGCGCCGCAATCACCAGCCCCATCGCCATATCGGCCACATCGTCGGTCAGCACGCCCAGCGTTGTCGCCACATGAATGGATCGCGACGCGCAAAGATCGAGATCGATCCTGTCGGTCCCCACCCCGTTTACGGCGATCAATGAAAGATTGGGCAGCTTTTCGATCCACTCGCTTTCCATCCCCAGACCGCCATTGGTGATCGCTGCGCGGAACTCGGAAAGCCGCGTCAGCGCCTGGGGATCGTCCGCAGAAATCAGTTCATAGCGCGCCGCCAGATCCGAACCGATCGGCTCGAGCATCGTATCGAATGTCAGAATGGGTTCGGCCATCAAGCTACCTATTCAATATTGGTGCGGACTGCAAACCAAGCCCTCGGGCTCGCGCACTTTAACGATTTCACAGCAAGCCGGCTTTGGCCAGATCACCCATCAGCGCCCTCGGCCCATAAGTCCAGGGCGCGCATTCGGTCGATAGCCGCACCGTATTGACCAACGCCCCCAGCGCCGGCGTCGAAATCGTCACCAAATCCCCCAGCTTGTGGGTAAACCCTTTCCCCGCGCCCTCGCGATCCTTAACGGGCGCGAACATCGTCCCCAGATAGAGCGCCAGCCCGTCCGGATATTGGTGATGGGTCCCCAGCGCCGCCGCCACCAGCGATTCAGGCGTCCGGGAAATCTGGCTCATCGAAGACGAGCCGGTAAGAACAAAGCCGTCCTTGCCCACAACCTCGAGCCCGACCTCCATCTGCTTGACGCTCTCGAGCGAGAAATCGCCGTCAAACAGCCTGATGAACGGCCCCAGCGCCGCAGAGGCATTGTTGTCCTTGGCCTTGCCCAGCAGCAGCGCCGAGCGCCCCTCGACGTCACGCAGATTGACGTCGTTGCCCAGCGTCGCTCCGACGATTTCGCCCCTGGACGAAACGATCAGCGCCACCTCCGGCTCGGGATTGTTCCAGGTCGAAATCGGATGCAGCCCTACATCGGCTCCATGCCCCACGCTGGCCATCGGCTGGCATTTGGTAAAGATTTCCGCGTCCGGCCCGATCCCCACTTCGAGATACTGGCTCCAGACGCCCTTTTCGATCAGCTTGGCCTTGACCGCCATCGCCGCATCAGAACCCGGCACCAATTGCGACAGATCCTCCCCGATCAGCGCGAGCATTTCCCCGCGCAACTGGTCGGCTCGCCCCGCATCGCCCTTGGCCTGTTCCTCGATCACCCGCTCGAGCAGGCTCACCACAAACGTCACACCCGACGCCTTGACCGCCTGCAGATCGACGGGTGAAAGCAGCGTCACCCCATCCGCGTTGCCGTCCAGCACCGCACCAAGCTCGGCAATCGCCTTGCCCTCGGCAGCCCTAACATAGCCAACCGGATCATCCATCTCGCAGATGTCGCGCACCGTCGGCGCAGCCTTGGCTGTGATATCGACCACCTGCCCATCCCGCACCGTCACGATGCGCGGATGCCCACCTTCTGCCAGCCGCACGCGGCCCAGAAAAATGCCTTCGTCAAAAACGCTCATTGCCATCTCCAGTTCTCTTGCTCAGAGGATGTGCCGAGGTTCAGGTCAGGATGGAGCGAGAAGGGTGGTTTGCGAGAACCGGAACGGAGCGTACATTGAGTACGTGAGTACCGGAAGCGCAGCAAATCGCCCTTCGCAGCCCTTCATGGCCTGAAGATCAGTGCATCCTACCCACGACCCACAAACGGCATCTGAGTCGCCATCACCGTCATCGTCAGCGTATTGGCCTCCAGCGGCAGGCCCGCCATATAGCTCACCGCCTTTGCGATATGCCCCGCATCGATGGTCGGCTCGACCGCCATTGATCCGTCGGCCTGCAGCACCCCCGACGACATCCGCGTCGTCATGTCCGTTGACGCATTGCCGATATCGATCTGCCCCACCGCAATGTTGAAAGCCCGCCCATCGAGCGCCGAAGCCTTTGTCAGCCCGGTAATGGCATGCTTGGTCGCCGCATAGGGCGCCGATTGCGGACGCGGCGTCGTGGCTGAAATCGACCCGTTGTTGATGATCCGCCCGCCCTGCGGGCTCTGCGCCTTGAACTGGCGGAACGCGAACTGCGTGCAGAAAAACGCCCCCGACAAATTCGCCGCAACCACCTCGTCCCATTGCGCTGCCGAAACATCTTCCAGCGCCACCGAAGGCGCGTTCATCCCGGCATTGTTGACCAGCAGATCGAGCCGCCCCCAGCGCCCGATCACCGTCTCGAACGCCGCTTCGACCGCTGCCCGGTCCCCGATATCGACCGACACCGCCAGCGCCCGCTCGCCGCTCGCGTCGATCTCGGCGGCCGTCGCCTCGAGCACCTCCAGCCGGCGCCCGAACAGCGCCAGCGCAAACCCATCGGCATAAAGCGATTTGGCAATCGCCTTGCCCACTCCGGTGCCGCCACCGGTCACGATTGCGATTTTCATTTCGGCAGCTCCCCGCCCAGCTCGTCCTTGATATGGATGGCGATGATCTCGTCGAACGAGGCTTCGGCCCTAAACCCCAGCGAGGTCGCCCGCGACGCGTCGAAATCCTTGGCCCAGCCGTCGACCATCTCGGCCACCATCGGATCGGGCTCGCGCCGGATCAGGGCCACCGCCTTGTCCCCGGCCACCCGCCGCAGCGCCTCGATCTGCTCACCCACCGTCGCCGAAAGCCCCGGCATGTTGAGACTCCGCCGCGCCCCGAGCACCGCCGTATCCATCTCGGCCGCATGGATCAGAAACCCCACGGCCGCGCGCGGGCTGGCGTGCCAGTGCCGCGCATCCTCGCTCACCGGCAACACGGCCTCGAGCCCCACCAGAGGTTCGCGCAGGATCGACGAAAAGAACCCCGAAGCCGCCTTGTTGGGCTTGCCCGGGCGGATGCAGATGGTCGGCAGGCGAATGCCCACCCCGTCTAGAAATCCGCGCCGCGAATAATCGGCCAGCAGCAATTCCCCGATCGCCTTCTGCGTCCCGTAGCTGGTGCGTGGCGTCTGGAAAAATTCGTCCCCGATCTTGTCGGGAAACGGCGCGCCGAATACGGCAATCGAGGAGGTAAAGACAAAGCGCGGGCAATAGGGCGCACTCTTTCCCGCCTGCCGGATCGCCTCGAAAAGATACCGCGTACCATCGAGATTGATGGCGTAGCCCTTTTCGAAATCGAGCTCGGCCTCCCCCGAAACAATGGCGGCAAGGTGAAAGATCACGTCGGGCCGCTCGGCAATCAGTGTTTCGGCCACGCTCGGATCGGCAATATCGACCGCCCGCGTGGTGATGTTTAGCTCCGGTGCCTGCGGCATTTGCGGCTCGATCACGTCGACCAGTGTGAGCCCTTCGATCTGTTTGCCTGCCAACGCGCCCGACGCGACAAGTGCATCCGTGAGCTTGCGGCCGACCATGCCGGCGGCTCCGATAATCAAGATATTCATGGTCTGAGCTTGCCCTCCCTGGGCATCAGGTTTGTTTTCGGCTCGTGCTTTGACGGGCCTTGAGTTCATACCCCACATCGACAACGGCCGGCTCAGGGCGCTCGCCCTTGGAGGCGGCAATGATCATCTCGATGGCGCGATAGCCCATATCGTAGCGCAGGGTGCGGATCGATGAGATCGGGGGGTTGCTGACAGCCGTATAATCGAGGTCGTTGTACCCCATGATCCCGAACTGGGTCGGCACGCGGATATGCCGCCTCTGGCATTCGAACAGCGCGCCCAGCGCCATGTCGTCATTGTTGCAGAACACCGCGTCCGCATCGGGCGCCATCCCCAGGAAATCTGAAAACATCTCGCCCCCGCGCGTCACCGATGAGGCCTGCGGCGACGTCAGGATCAGCCGCTCGTCGTAAAGCCCTTCGGCATGCAGCACCTCGCTGTAGCCGTCGAGCCGTCTTTGCGCGCGTGGGTCCATGCGTGCACCGATAAACCCGATGCGCCGATATCCGTTTTCGATCAGGTGCCGCACCGCGGCCCGTCCGCCCTCGCGATGATCGAACCCGATCATCATGTCGATGGGATCGGGTCCGATATCCATGATCTGGACCACCGGACAGCCAAAGCTTTCAAGCAGCGCCCGCGCCGTCTGCGACTGGTCGATACCCGAAACGATCAGCCCGGCCGGCCGCTGGGCCGCAAACACCCGCAACAGCTCTTCTTCCTTGCGATTGGTGTAGCGCGTATTGCCCAGCTGCACCTGATAGGGCGTTCCCTCGACCGCGTCATAAATCCCGCGCATCACGTCGGAAAACACCAGATTGGTCACCGACGGAATCAGCACCCCGATCGTCGATGTGGTGGCCGAAGCCAGCGCCCGCGCCGCCTGGTTGGGCGCATAGCCAAGCGCATCGACTGCCTGCTGAACGCGCTCGCGCACCTTGTCGGAAACAATATCCGGTGTACGCAGCGCCCGCGATGCGGTGATAACGCTGACATCAGCCGCAGCAGCAACATCTTTTAGCGTTACAGCCTTATATATGTTGTCTTTTTTTCCCACTAATCTCCTCCAGCGCGCTCATTGCATTGCGGCACGCCGTTGACAATGACATACGCTATCATTTAAGCCTTTGTCCAGACGGCTCGTGAACGGCATCCAAAACTGCCGCCCTGCCGCCAGTGTTTGCAGCGCCCTTTTTGCATCGAGTGCGCTATGGGAGGAGACCTGAACATGCGCAATGCGCAATTTTGGTCATGGATGGGGTATCCCGCTCATGGCTAGGGCCATCAATCTCGTTGTAAAAGCGATCGAGTTCGTCCTGGCCGCGCTCTTGCTCGGCATGGTTGTCATGGTCGCGACCAATGTCGTGCTCAGATACGGGTTTAATCGCGGCCTGAACTTTTCCGAAGAAATGAGCCGCTATTTCTTTGTCTGGCTCACCTTCATCGGCACCGTTCTGGCCTTCAAGGACCACGGTCATATCGGGGTGGAAACCATCGTCAGGCTGTTCGGCCGCCGGGGTCGCGTGGCCTGCATGCTGATCACCAACATCATCATTCTTTTGACCTCGGTGGTGTTCTTCCACGGCACGTGGGTCCAGCACCCCATCAACGCCTCGATGACGGCCGCCGTGGTCGGCATGTCGATGATCTGGGTCTATGGCGTTGGCTATTTCACTTCGCTCGGCATTGGCCTGATCGCGCTGTTCCGCATCTTTGAAATCGTCACCGGCCGCATCACCGAAGCCGATATCGCCCGCTTTGCCGGCGAGTATGAGGAAAACCAGCAAGTGGACCGCGCCATATGATCATTCTGGTCTTTCTCGGCTCGCTGTTCGGCACGCTGGCCATCGGGCTGCCGGTCGCCTTTGCGCTTTTGACCACCGGCATCGTCCTGATGTCCTACATGGGCATCTTCAACACCCAGATCATCGCCCAGCAGATGATCACCGGGGCCAATACCTTCACCCTCCTTGCCATCCCCTTCTTCCTGCTGGCCGGCGAATTGATGAATGCGGGGGGCCTGTCGCGCCGCATCGTGCATTTCGCCGTCACCTGCGTGGGTCACATAAGGGGCGGGCTGGGCTTTGTGGCTGTCATGGCCGCCGTCATCATGGCGTCGATGTCGGGCTCGGCCGCCGCCGATTCCGCCGCGCTTGCCGCCATTCTCGTGCCCATGATGCGCGATGCTGGCTATAACGTGCCCCGCGCCGCCGGCTTGATGGCATCGGGCGGCATTGTCGCGCCGGTCATTCCCCCTTCGCTCGCCTACATCATCTTCGGTGTTGCAGCCAATGTTTCGATCACCGGCCTGTTTTTGGGCGGCATCGTGCCGGGCCTGATGATGGCGCTGGCCCTCGCCGCCATGTGGGGCTTCGTTGCGCGCACCGAAAAGGTCGTGGCCCTGCCCAAAAGCTCGGGCAAGGAGCGCTTCAGGGCCGCCGGTGCTGCCGTCTGGGCGCTGTTCATGCCCGTCATCATCCTGGCCGGCATCCGGTTCGGGGTCTTCACCCCGACCGAAGCGGCAGTGACCGCTGCCGTTTACGCGCTTTTCGTGGGTGGCGTGGTTTATCGCGAATTGACCTGGGCCAGCCTTTACCGGGTGTTCGTCAACGCCGCCAAGACCACCTCGATCGTCATGTTCCTGGTCGCCGCCGCGCTGGTCACGTCCTGGCTCATCACCTCGGCCAACATTCCCAATCAGCTGGTCGGTCTCGTCCAGCCCTTCATCGACAATCCCAAGCTCCTGATGCTGTGCATCGTTCTGCTGCTGCTTGTCGTGGGCATGGTGCTCGATCTGGCTCCGACCATCCTGATCTTTGCCCCCGTGCTCATGCCCATGATCCGGGCGGCCGATATCGATCCCGTCTATTTCGGCATCATTTTTGTGATGACCACCTGTATCTCGCTGATCACCCCGCCTGTCGGCGTCGTGCTCAACGTGGTCAGCGGGGTCTCGCGCGTGCCCATGGGCAAGGTGGTGTATGGCGTCCTGCCATTCATCCTCTCCCAGATCATCGTGCTGGCCCTGCTCGTTATGTTCCCCGAAATCGTGCTCACGCCGCTCAATTGGCTGCGCTGATCCCGGTTTCACCAAAACCAATGGAGGAGTTTTTAAAAATGAAAACCATCATCACCACATCGCTGGCCGTCGCGCTGGCCATGAGCGTGGCCCTGCCGGCCAATGCCCAGATTTCCGAGCGCACCATCCGCATCGCCAACGGCGTTGCCGAAGATCACCCGGTGGGCGACGGTGTGGACGCCATGACCCAGTGCGTCGATGAAGCCACCGGCGGCGCATGGACAATCAACGCGTTCTGGTCGTCCTCGCTCGGCGACGATCTGCAGTCGGCGCAGTCCCTGCGTTCGGGCACGCTCGAAATGGTCATTTCCTCGACCTCGCCGCTGGTCGCCATCGAACCGGCCCTCGGCGTATTCGATCTGCCCTTCCTTCTTTCCAGCGCGGAAGAAGCCGACGCCCTGCTCGACGGCGAATTCGGCACCTACATGGCCGACATGATGCCCGAGCACAACCTGGTCAATCTCGCCCATTGGGAAAACGGGTTCCGTAACCTTTCCAACTCGGTCCGCCCGGTGGAAAGCCTTGAAGATTTCGAAGGCATGCGCGTCCGCGTCATGCAGAACAACATCTTCCTCGACACCTTCCAGACCCTTGGCACCAACGCAACGCCCATGGCGTTCGGTGAAGTGTTCACGGCTCTGGAAACCGGCGCCATCGATGCCCAGGAAAACCCCTACGTAACGATCGACACCTCGCGCTTCTATGAAGTGCAGGATTACGTCTCCAATACCCGTCACGCCTACACCCCGTTCATGGTTCTGTTTTCCAAGCCGATCTTCGACACCTATTCCGAAGAAGAGCAGCAGATCCTGTTCGATTGCGCCATCGTTGGCCGTGACGCCCAGCGTGAGGCCAGCCGCGCCCTGTCCGATGAATCGCTCCAGCGCATCATCGACGCAGGCGTGGAAGTCAACGACATCTCCGATGAAGCCATGGCCGAAATCCGGCAGGCTGTTGCTGGCGTTTACGAGCGCAGCGCGGATTCGATCGGTGCCGACGTCATCGAACGGGTCAACGCCGAACTCGCCGCCATTCGCGGCCAGTAAGCGTCGCCCTCCCGACGTTTTTGGGCGGGGCTAGAGCGTTTCCAGAATAAGTGGACCCACTGATTCGGTTCGGAAGCGCGACCATGCAAAAAATCTGGGGCGGTCGTTTTGTTTATCGAAACGGCCGCTCCAGAGGCTCCGCCCAACTCAATTGACGACTTTCAATTTCACCCACGCCTGTCATCCCGGGACTTGTTCCCGGGGTCCAGTGAGCACCTGCCGCACACACCATCGCCCCGGATACCACTATGAAGATCACGGAAGTCGAAACCCTGCGCCTTGGCCGGTTCGGCAACGTCGTCTGGGTCTTGATCCGCACCGATGAAGGCATCACCGGGCTGGGCGAAACCTTCCTGGGCGCTGCCGCCGTCGAGGCCTATATCCATGAAACCGTCGCCCCCAGGCTCGTCGGTCGCGATCCGCTGCAGATCGAAGCGATCAACCGTGATCTGATCTTTTATCTCGGCTGGAGCGGCGCAGGGGTCGAAACCCGCGGCAATTCGGCCATCGACATCGCGCTCTGGGACATTTTCGGCAAGGCCCTCGGCGTCCCCGTCTCGGTCGCGCTTGGCGGCAAGTCCCGCGATACGATCCGCACCTACAACACCTGCGCGGGCTATTCCTATATCCGCGACAACCGCGCCCAGTCGGTCGACAACTGGGGCCTCGATCAATCCCCCGCCGGACCGTATGAAGACCTCGACGCGTTTTTGAACCGCGCCGACGAACTCGCCCATTCCCTTCTCGATGAAGGGATCACGGCCATGAAGATCTGGCCCTTCGACATCGCCGCCGAACGCACGCATGGCCTCGACATCTCCGCCGCCGAACTGACGACCGCCCTCGAACCCTTCGAGAAAATCCGCAAGGCCGTCGGCGACAGGATCGACATCATGGTCGAGTTCCATTCCCTCTGGCGCCTGCCGGCTGCCCAGCGCATCGCCCGCGCGCTCAAACCCTACAACACCTATTGGCACGAAGACCCCGTTCGCATGGATAGCCTTGATACCCTCAAGGCTTACGCGCCCCATACCGACACCATGATCTGCGCGTCCGAAACCCTCGCTTACCCCCACGCCTTCCATGACTATCTCGCGACCGGCGTTGCGGGCGTTGCCATGCTTGATCTCTCCTGGTGCGGCGGCATCTCGGAGGCCCGCAAGATCGCCGCCCTTGCCGAAGCCCGGCAAATCCCCGTCGCGCCGCACGATTGCACCGGCCCGGTGGTGTTCATGGCCTCCTGCCAGTTCTCGCTGCATGCCCGCAATGCCCTCATTCAGGAATCGGTGCGCGCGCTTTATACCGGCTGGTACACCGAAGTTGTCGATGCCCTGCCGCACGTAGAGAACGGCCAGATCACCCTCTCGGACGCCCCCGGGCTCGGCATCGAGCTGTTGCCCGAACTCTTCACCCGCCCCGATGCCATCCATCGGCGCTCCAATGGAAACGGAGAACTCTAGATGAGCAGCGTCAAGGCGACTTCAGCGCCGATATCCCCCGCCCGCATGGGCGTGCTCATCATGCTGTTGGCCATGTTCCTGTTTTCGCTCAACGACGCCATGGGCAAATGGCTGGTCGCCACCTATTCGGTCGGCCAGGTCCTGTTGCTGCGCTCCGCCGTCGCCCTGGTCATCCTCTTGCCTTTCCTCTGGAAATCGGGCCTGAAACCGATCCTTTCGGCCGAGCGCCCGATGCTCCAGTTCGCCCGCGTGGTCTTTTCCACCGCCGAAGTGTTCTGCTTTTACTGGGCCGTCTATTTTCTGCCGCTGGCCGACGTCATGACCTATTGGCTGGCCGCCCCGATCTATGTCGCCGCCATGTCACCCTTCCTATTGAAGGAAAAGGTCGGCCCCATCCGCTGGGCCGCCATCGGCCTGGGCTTTGTCGGCGTCCTCGTTGCACTCACCCCCTCGGGCGAGGTCAATCCTCTCGCCATCCTCGTCTCGGTCGTCGGCACGCTGGCCTTTGCCTTGATGGTCATCACCGGTCGCACCCTGCGCGGCACGCCCGATAAAACGCTGGTCTTCTTCCAGATCACCGGTGCCCTCATCGCCGGTCTGATCCTCACCCCCTTCGGCTGGGTCACCCCCACACTCCCCGATTTCGTGTTGCTGGGCACGCTCGGCGTGGTCGCCATGCTGGCCCATATGTGCGTCAACCGTGCCGTAAAGCTGGCCGACGCCGCTGCCGTGGCACCCCTGCAATATACGCTCCTGCCCTGGGCGATCATTTTGGGCTACCTGCTCTTCGGCGATCTGCCGCGCCCCCTCACGCTGATCGGCGCCGCCATCATCATCACCTCGAGCTTCATCATCTACCTCCGCGAACAAAGAACCAAGCGCGCCGCTCCCGCCGCGCCGTCCACCAGCGGAACTGGAGAAACCCTATGAAAAAGCTGCGCTCCCGCGCCTGGTTCGACAACCCCGACAACCCCGACATGACCGCGCTCTATCTCGAGCGCTACATGAATTACGGCATCACCCGCGAAGAGCTCCAGTCCGGCAAACCCATCATCGGCATCGCCCAGACCGGCTCGGACCTCTCCCCCTGCAACCGCCACCACATGGTCCTCGCCCAGCGCGTGCGCGAAGGCATCCGCGAGGCCGGCGGCATCGCGTTCGAATTCCCCGTTCACCCCATCCAGGAAACCGGCAAGCGCCCCACCGCGGGCCTTGATCGCAACCTCGCCTATCTCGGCCTCGTCGAAGTGCTCTATGGCTACCCCCTCGATGGCGTCGTTCTCACCATCGGCTGCGACAAGACCACCCCCGCCATGCTCATGGGTGCCGCCACCGTCGATATCCCCGCCATCGCGCTCTCGGTCGGCCCCATGCTCAATGGCTGGTTCAAGGGCCAGCGCACCGGCTCGGGCACCATCATCTGGAAGGCCCGCGAAATGATGGCCGCCGGCGAAATCGGCTATGAGGAATTCATCGAACTCGTCGCCTCCTCGGCCCCATCGGTGGGCTATTGCAACACCATGGGCACCGCCACCACGATGAATTCGCTGGCCGAAGCGCTCGGCATGCAGCTGCCCGGTTCGGCCGCCATCCCCGCCCCCCACAAGGACCGCGCGGCGATCGCCTGGCGCACCGGCAAGCGCATCGTCGATATGGTCCACGAGGATCTCAAACCCTCCGACATCCTCACCCGCGAGAACTTTTTAAACGCCATCGCCGTCAACTCGGCCATCGGCGGCTCGACCAATGCGCCGGTCCACATCAATGCCATCGCCCGCCATATCGGCGTGGACCTCTCCATCAGGGATTGGCAGACCCACGGCCACCACATCCCCCTGCTGGTCAATCTCCAGCCGGCCGGCGAATATCTGGGCGAGGATTTCCACCGCGCCGGTGGTGTCCCCGCCGTCGTCAACGAGCTGATGAAAAAGGGGCTGATCTACGAGAACGCCCCCACCGCCAACGGCCAGACGATCGGCGAAAACTGCCGCGCAACGCCCATCCTCGATCCCGACGTCATCCGCCCGTTCGAGACGCCGCTGACCGAGGACGCGGGCTTTATCGTCCTTTCGGGTAATCTGTTCGACAACGCCATCATGAAGACCTCGGTCATCTCCCCCGAGTTCAGGGATCGCTATCTCTCGAACCCCGACGACCCCGAAGCCTTCGAGGGCAAGGCCGTCGTGTTCGACGGTCCCGAGGATTATCACCACCGGATCGATGATCCTTCGCTGCAAATCGACGAATTCACCCTGCTGTTCATGCGCGGCGCCGGCCCGATCGGCTATCCGGGCGCCGCTGAAGTCGTCAACATGCGCCCGCCCTCCTACCTCATCAAGCGCGGCATCCATTCGCTCCCCTGCATCGGCGATGGCCGCCAGTCGGGTACGTCCGGTTCCCCCTCGATCCTCAACGCCTCCCCCGAAGCCGCCGCCGGCGGCGGTCTGGCCCTGATCGAAACCGGAGACCGCGTCCGCATCGATCTCAACACCGGCACCGCCAACCTGCTGGTCAGCGATGAGGAAATCGCCCGCCGCCGCGCCGAACTCGACGCAAAGGGCGGCTACCCCTTCCCCGATCACCAGACCCCCTGGCAGGAAATCCAGCGCTCAATGGTGGACCAGCTCGGCGACGGCGCCGTCCTCAAACCCGCCGTCACATACCAGCGCATTGCCCAATCCAAAGGACTGCCGAGGGACAACCACTAGGCGAAATCTATTGGCCAAGGCCCCCTCACCCGCCGCTTCGCGCCGACCTCTCCCCCAAGGGAGAGGTGGTTCTCGGCGCATGCGGTGTTTTTTACCTCTCCCTCGGGGGAGAGGTCGGATGGCGCAGCCAGCCGGGTGAGGGGGCCTTCCAAGATTTTCCCATAGCCCCACAACCACCGGAGCCCACCCATGACAAACCTTTTCGATCTCACCGGAAAAACCGCCCTCGTCACCGGCTCCTCCCAGGGCATCGGCTTCGCCCTCGCCGAGGGTCTCGCCCAACACGGTGCCCGCGTAATCCTCAACGGCCGCAATCCTGAAAAGCTTCAGGCCGCCGCCCAGACCCTCAAGGCCCAGGGCCACGAGGCCCGGATCGCCCCCTTTGACGTCACCGACCCGGACGCCGTCCAGGCCGCCATCACCAAGATCGAGGCCGAAATCGGCCCGATCGACATCCTCATCAACAATGCCGGCATGCAGCACCGCGCTCCGCTCGAGGATTTCCCCCACGACAAATGGGACGAGCTGATGAAAACCAACCTCAATTCGGTTTTTTACGTCGCCCAGTCCGTCGCCCGGTTCATGCTCGGCCGCGGCCATGGCAGGATCATCAACATCGCCTCGGCGATGTCGGAACTGGCCCGTGCCTCGGTCGCCCCCTATACGGCCGCCAAAGGCGCCGTGCGCAATCTCACCCGCGGCATGGCAACCGATTGGGCCGCAAAGGGCCTGCAGGTCAACGCCATCGCGCCAGGCTATTTCAAGACCCCGCTCAACAAGGCCCTGATCGAAGACGAACAATTCACCGCCTGGCTCGAGGCCCGCACTCCGGCCGGCCGCTGGGGCAATCTCGACGAACTCAAGGGCGCCGCCATCTTCCTCGCCTCGGATGCGGCCAGCTTTGTCAACGGCCACACGCTCTATGTCGATGGCGGCCTCACCATTTCGGTCTAGGACCAGCCGACACTCTACCATGGCGCCCGAATTTGGAGATGCCGCCGCCTCACCCCCAGCCTGTCATTCCGGGATCTATTCCCGGAATCCAGTACAGAGCACACCACAAATGCCTCAATGTCGATTAGCCTAACCCAATTCCGGGATATGCATGTCCTCGACATACAAGCCTTTGGGAGAGCCAGAATGGAGCGTTTTACCGGTGGTTGCCTGTGCGGTGACGTCTCGGTCACGGCATCGGGGCGCCCGCACAGGGTCGGCATCTGCCATTGTCTCGATTGCCGCAAGCATCACGGCGCGCTCTTTTATGCCGCCGCGATTTTCCCACAGAATGCCGTCACCATCAAAGGGGAAACCCGCGACTATGCGGGGCGGTTCTTCTGCCCCCGCTGCGGCTCGTCGGTCTTTGCCAGCACCGGCGACGAAATCGAAGTGCATCTGGGCGTCCTCGATGCCCCCGACCAGCTGGTGCCCACCTACGAAAGCTGGACGATCCGCCGCGAGTCCTGGCTGCCGCCATTCCCGCTCGCCCGACATTACCAACGCGACCGCGACACCGACAGCCGCCAGGAATAAGTGCCGGCCACGCCTCCAAACGCTCAGCGTCCCGGTTGCGGGCGCGCGATTGCGCGCATAGGCTCACGGCCAGGAGGACCAGATGGCCCAGCGTGATCCAGTCGGCATGACACCGCCCGCCCTCGTCAAGGAGGCAATGGGCGCCTTCAATCTTTTGCGCGAATATTTCGAGGGCGCCATCATGGTGGACAGCCAGGCCCGGATCACCTGGCTCGATGGCCGCTACCGCCGGCTTTTGAAAATGGCCGACGATTTCGAGCCCCTCGGTCTGCCCGTCGAAGACATCCTGCCCAATTCGCAATTGCGCAAGGTCGTTGAAACCGGCCGCCCCAACCTGCTCGACATCATGCAGATCGGCGACCGCCAGCTCGTCGTCTGCCGCATCCCCCTCAAGGATGAGGACGGGAGCGTGCAGGGTGCCATCGGCTTTGTGTTTTACGACAACGTCGATTACCTCCAACCGATTCTCAAGAAGGTCGAAACGCTGCAAAAGCAGCTCTCGCGCGCCCAGGCCGCCTTGAGCCGCGAGCGCCAGACCAAATATTCACTGTCCAATTTCGTGGGCGTCAGCGAGGTGGTGACCGAACTCAAATCCCAGATCCGCCGCTTTGCCCTGCGCGATGGCCCCGCCCTCATTCTGGGGGAAACCGGCACCGGCAAGGAGTTGCTGGCTCACGCCATCCATCAGGCATCGGACCGGGCCGAGGGCCCCTTCGTCGCCGTCAACATGGCCGCCATCCCCGAGGCCCTGCTCGAATCGGAATTTTTCGGCGTCTCGCCCGGCGCTTATACCGGCGCGGAAAAAAAGCCCCGGCCCGGAAAGTTCGAGCTTGCCCATGGCGGCACGCTGTTTCTCGACGAGATCGGCGACATGCCACTCTCCATCCAGGCCAAATTCCTGCGCGTGCTCCAGGAAGGCGAAATCGAGGCGCTCGGCTCCAACGCCCTCAAAAAGATCGACGTGCGCATCATTGCCGCCACCTCCCAGGATCTTGAAACGCTCATGGAAGCCAGGACCTTCCGGGCCGATCTCTATTACCGCATCGCGGTCCTGACCATAAACGTACCGCCGCTGCGTGACCGGCTCGGCGACATCGCCATAATCTGCGAGCGCCTGCTCGAAGACATCCCCCGGTCCCCCGATATGCGCGGCTGGATCATCGAGCCAGAAGCGATCGCCCTGCTCTCGCATTATGATTGGCCGGGCAATGTGCGCGAGCTGCGCAACGTGCTTGAGCGCGCGGCGGCCATCGCCCCCGATGAGACGCTGGACGAAGCCGTGATCGCAAGGGCCATGCCGCGCCGCAAGGCCGGACAATCCTCCAGCGCCACCACCGGTGCCGATCTTGCCCATGCCCGGGCCCGGGCCGAGCGCGAAGCCATTCTCGATGCCCTGCGCCGGGCCGATGGCAGCCGCACGCGGGCCGCCCAACTGCTCGGCGTTTCCCGCAGCCAGTTCTACGAAAAGCTCAAACGCTACGATCTGAGCAACTGATTTGTCCGGTTTTCCGAACCGACCCGTCCGGATTTCTGGACACCCGGCTCACTCCAGCGAATGGGCAGTCGGAGAAAGCCGAGCAAATCCGCCTCTTTCCACGCCCAGACCCGACTTGGCACGCATCTTGAAACACTGTCTCCAACAAGCGCGAAAAAGATCGAAAACGCGCGGCAACAAAGGGTGGAGACAGCGTGACAATTGGCGTTGCGGGAAAAACCGTGCTGATTACCGGCGCGACCAGCGGAATCGGTTATGCCATCGCCCGGCGGTTTATCGAGGCGGGGTGTCAGGTCGTGGTTCACGGCCTCGAAAATGACGCCGCGGCCCGCGAGATCATGTCCACCCTGAGCGCACAGGCTGTCATCGCCCCTCATTACGAACATGCCGACCTTGCCGACAAGGCCCAGAGCCAGGACCTCGCCAACCGGGTGATCGAGCGGTTCGGCCCCATCGACATTCTGGTCAACAACGCCGGCATCCAGCGCGTCGCCGCCATCGAGGAGTTTCCGCCCGATGAGTGGGAGCGGGTCATCGCCATCAGCCTCGACAGCGCTTTCCATACGATCCGCGCCGCCATCCCGGCCATGAAGGCCAATCGCTGGGGCCGGATCATAAACATTGCTTCGGCGCACGGCCTGCGCGCCTCCCCCTATAAATCGGCCTATGTCGCGACCAAGCACGCCGTCGTCGGGCTGACCAAAACCGTCGCGCTCGAAGCGGCCGAATATGGCGTTACCGCGAACGCCATCTGTCCCGGTTATGTCTGGACCCCGCTGGTTGCCACCCAGGTCGCCGATCAGGCGCGCGTTCACAAGATGAGCGAGAGTGATGTGATACGCAAAGTCATGCTTGCGCCTCAGCCTACACGGCAATTCGTCCAGCCCGAGGAAATCGCCGAACTGGCGCTCTATCTCAGCTCGGACATCGCCCGCTCGATCACCGGCGCGGCAATTTCAATTGATGGAGGATGGACGGCCAAATGAGCGGGCAGGACATAATCCTTCAGGCCAAAGGCATGACCAAGCAGTTTGCCGGCTTCTTTGCCGTCAAGAACGTCGACCTCAATGTCAGGCGCGGCTCGATTCACGCGCTGATCGGCCCCAATGGCGCGGGCAAGACCACCTGCTTTAATCTGCTGACCAAATTTCTCCAGCCCACCGCCGGCTCGATCATCTTCGATGGCGCCGATATCACCACCATGCAGTCCTCCGACATCGCGCGGATGGGCATGGTGCGCTCGTTTCAGATATCGGCGGTGTTTCCCAAGCTCACTGTCCTTGAAAATGTCCGCGTCGCCCTCCAGCGCCGGCGCGGCGACAGTTTCGATTTCTGGCGCAGCCAGACCGTGCTCAACCGTTTCGACGAGGAAGCCCGCCACCGGATCGATGAGGTGGGCTTGAGCGGCTTTGCCGAGGTGACTGCCGACGAGCTTTCCTATGGCCGCAAGCGGGCCCTCGAGATTGCCACGACCCTCGCTCTCGAACCCAAGATGCTCCTGCTGGACGAACCCATGGCCGGCATGGCCCAGCAGGATGTCGAGCGCATCTCCGCCCTGATCAAACGCATTTCCGCCAACCGCACCACGCTGATGGTCGAGCACAACCTGTCGGTCGTCGCCGACCTGTCCGACACCATAACGGTCCTCGCCCGTGGTCAGGTGCTCGCGGAGGGCGATTACGCGACCGTTTCCAGCGATGAGCGGGTCATTGAAGCCTATATCGGAGTTGGCCATGAGTAGCGCCCAACCGCTCAGCGCATCCGCACCGCTTCTGGCCGTCCGGGATCTTGAAGGCTGGTACGGGGAAAGCCACGTGCTGCACGGCATAGAGTTCGACGTGGCGCCCGGTGAGGTCGTAACGCTGCTTGGCCGCAACGGCGCCGGCAAGACCACAACGCTCAAGGCCATTATGGGCATCCTCGCCAAACGCAAGGGCTCGGTGCAGTTTGAGGGCCGCGAGCTGATCGGCGCCCCCTCGCGCGCCATCGCCAAGGCGGGCATCGCGCTCTGCCCCGAGGAACGGGCCATTTTCTCGTCCCTCTCGGTCGATGAAAACCTGATGCTGCCCCCGGTCGTCAAACCCGGCGGCATGGCGCTCGATACGATTTTCGAGATGTTCCCCAATCTCAAGGAACGCCTCAACAGCCAGGGCACCAAGCTTTCGGGCGGCGAGCAGCAGATGCTGGCCATTGCCCGCATCCTGCGCACCGGCGCCAAGATGCTGCTGCTCGATGAACCCACCGAAGGGCTTGCCCCGGTCATCGTCCAGCAGATCGGCCGCACCATCTCGCGGCTCAAATCGGAAGGTTACACGATCGTTCTGGTGGAGCAGAACTTTCACTTCGCCGCCTCGGTGGCAGACCGCCACTACGTCGTCGAGCAGGGCCGGGTGATCGACATGATCCCCAATGCCGAGCTCGGCGCCAACACCGAAAAACTGCACGCCTATCTGGGCGTGTGACACCACTCCGGAGCGCTCCAGACAAGCGTCCGGCCACGTTCACCAAGGGAGGATAGCAAATTGAAAATCTCAACCCCAATCCTGGCTCTCGCCATGGCCAGTGCCATGGCCGGTTCGGCCTATGCGATCGACGTCAAGATCGGCGTCCTCAACGATCGCTCGGGCATCTACGCCGATCTTTCCGGCGAAGGCTCGGTGATCGCCGCCCAGATGGCCGTCGAGGACTTCATGGCTGCCGACAAGGGCATCAATGTCGAAATCATCTCGGCCGACCACCAGAACAAGCCCGACGTGGCATCCAATATCGCCCGCCAGTGGTATGATGAAGAGGGCGTCCACGCCATTTTCGACGTTCCCACCTCATCGGCCGCCCTCGCCGTCAATGAAATCACCCGCGAGAAAGACCGGATCTTCATCAATTCCGGCGCCGGCTCGGCGGACCTGACGGGCTCGCAATGCTCGCCCAACACGATCCACTGGACCTACGACACCTGGGCGCTCGCCAACGGCACCGGCTCGGCAATGGTGGAAACCGGCGCCGACAGCTGGTTCTTCCTCACCGCCGATTACGCCTTCGGCCACGCGCTTGAAACCGACACCGCCGCAGTCGTCGAAGCGGCCGGCGGCGAAGTGCTGGGCACGGTGCGCCACCCCTTCCCCGGCCAGGATTTCTCCTCCTACCTGCTTCAGGCTCAGTCCTCGGGGGCCGAGGTGATCGGTCTCGCCAATGCGGGCGGTGACACCATCAACGCCATCAAGCAGGCCTCCGAATTCGGCATCACCCAGTCCGGCCAGTCGCTGGCGGCGCTTCTGATGTTCATCACCGACGTGCACGCGCTCGGCCTCGAAACCGCCCAGGGCCTCGTTCTCACCGAAAGCTTTTACTGGGATCTCAACGACGGCACCCGCGAATGGTCGCAGCGTTTCGCCGAGCAGAACGATGGCGACATGCCCACAATGGTCCATGCCGGCGTCTATGCGGGCGTGCTGCACTATCTCAAGGCCATCGAGGAAACCCAGAGCGTAGAGGCCGGCCCCGTCATGGAAGCGATGAAGGCCATGCCGACATCCGATCCGCTGTTCGGCGAAGGTGAAGTCCGCGCCGACGGCCGCAAGATCCACGACATGTACCTGTTCCGGGTCAAATCGCCCGACCAGTCCGAAGGCCCGTGGGATTATTATGAACTCGGCTACACGATCCCGGCCGAAAACGCCTTCCGCCCGCTCGACCAGGGCGGCTGCGAGCTGGTGGATTAATTTCCACCGCTGACACAAATCGGGATGCGCCGGTTTCCTCCCCGGCGCGTCCCATTGGAGCGTTCCCAGGATAAGCATGTCCTCGACCCGATCGGGGATGGGTACCGGTTATCCGGTTCGGTAACGCGACAGAGCAAAAACTTTTCAAGCGCCTTTGAAAGCCAAACGCCATGTTCGAGATCTTCGGCATTCCGGCTGCCGCCCTGTTCGGGCAATTGCTGCTCGGGCTGATCAACGGATCGTTCTACGCCCTGCTCAGCCTCGGGCTGGCGGTGATCTTCGGTCTGCTCAACATCATCAATTTCACCCACGGCGCCCAATACATGATGGGTGCGTTCGTGGCCTGGATGCTGCTCACCTATGCCGGGATTCCCTATTGGTGGGCCCTGCTGCTCGTCCCGGTCATTGTCGGCGCGACAGGCATCGTGATCGAGCGGTTGATGATCTCGAGGCTTTATCATCTCGACCATCTTTACGGCCTTCTGTTGACCTTCGGTCTGGCGCTGATCATCCAGGGCCTGTTCCGCAATCAGTATGGCGTGTCGGGCCTGGCCTATACCATTCCCTCCCAATTGCAGGGGGGCACCAATCTTGGCTTCATGTTCCTGCCCAATTACCGCGCCTGGGTGGTCGTTGCCTCGGTCGTTGTGTGCTTTGGCACCTGGTTTTTGATCGAAAAGACCCCGCTGGGCGCCTATCTGCGCGCCGCCACCGAAAACCCCACAATGGTGGGCGCCTTCGGCATCAACGTGCCGCGTCTCATCACGCTGACCTACGGGTTCGGCGTAGGTCTGGCGGCGCTCGCCGGCGTCCTTGCCGCCCCGATCTATTCGGTCAATCCCAATATGGGCGCCGATCTGATCATCGTGGTGTTCGCCGTCGTGGTGATCGGCGGCATGGGCTCGATCCTCGGGGCCATCCTCACCGGGTTCGGCCTTGGGATCGTCGAAGGGCTGACCCGGGTGTTTTATCCCGAAGGCTCCGCCGTCGTCATCTTCGTCATCATGGCCATCGTGCTTTTGGTCAAACCCGCTGGTCTGTTCGGAAGGACCGTATAAATGAGCGATCAGACTCTGGCTGAACCGACACCGCGCGCCCAGGGCCGCACCATGGGCGTCCCGCGCCATCACATAGTGATCTTTGCCGGCCTTCTGGTGTTCCTTGTCCTCGCACCGCTCTTTCTCTATCCGGTCTTTCTGATGAAGGTCCTGTGCTTTGCGCTGTTTGCCTGCGCCTTCAATCTGTTGCTTGGCTATGGCGGCCTGCTCTCGTTCGGCCATGCCGCCTATTTCGGCGGCGCGGCCTACGTCTCGGCGCACGCCGCCAAGGTCTGGGGCTTCACGCCCGAAATCTCCATTCTGCTCGGCACCGGCTCAGCCGCCCTTTTGGGGCTGGTGATCGGCGCGCTGGCCATCCGCCGCCAGGGCATCTATTTCGCCATGGTGACGCTGGCCTTTGCCCAGATGGTCTATTTCTTCGCCCTGCAGGCACCCTTTACCGGCGGCGAGGACGGCATCCAGGCCGTGCCGCGCAACATGCTGTTCGGGCTTTTCGATATTTCGAACGACACCGCGTTCTATTTCTTCGTCCTGTTCATCGCCTTTGGCGGCCTGCTGCTCATTTACCGCATCATCCATTCGCCCTTCGGCCAGGTCCTCAAGGCCATACGCGAAAACGAGCCCCGCGCCCGCTCGCTGGGGTACCACGTCAATCGCTACAAGCTGGCCGTCTTCGTGCTCTCGGCTACCCTGGCCGGTGCCGCAGGCGCCACCAAGGCGCTGGTGTTCCAACTCGCCTCGCTGACCGACGTTCACTGGTCCATGTCGGGCGAAGTGGTGCTGATGGCGCTGCTGGGCGGCATGCACACGGTCTTCGGCCCCATAATGGGCGCCGCGATCATCGTGACCATGCAGAACTATTTCGCCAGCTTCGGCGCCTGGGTCACCGTGCTGCAGGGCACGATCTTCGTCATCGCCGTTCTGATGTTCCGCGAGGGCATCGTGGGCGTCCTCGGCAAATGGCTCAAAAAACCCATGTAGCAAACCGGTCCGCTCGATTGACGGCGACCCATTTGAGTACTCGCCACCAGACACACCACCCTGTCATTCCGGGATTTATTCCCGGAATCCAGCGCGGCGCCGGCCAAAAGCGCATAGGTGTCGATTCAGCCTAAGCGAAAAGTGCGCTGATCCTGTTGGAAAATGGTGGGTGTAACTGGGATTGAACCAGTGACCCCTGCCGTGTGAAGGCAGTGCTCTCCCGCTGAGCTATACACCCGCTCGGCATATCCATCGGAAAACTGCGACGGTGCCCATAAAAATCGCCTTGTTTGCAAGGCAGTCCCGGCCGGGCCGGGGAGAAAGAATGGTGGGCGTAACTGGGATTGAACCAGTGACCCCTACGATGTCAACGTAGTGCTCTCCCGCTGAGCTATACGCCCACTCTTTCTTTAAATTCGCGTCCCGCCAATGGCGAAGCGCAGGGCGGATACACCACAAAACGCCGGTCGTGGTCAATAGGCTTTTGCCGTTATTTGAAGCTCTTGTGACGCACGTCGCTTGCGAAGGCTGGATGGCTCAAGGTTGTGTGGAGAGTTGGGTCAGGGTGAGCCGAAAATGGCGGCCTTTGAGAACCGGAGCGGAGCGTACTTTCGGGTACGTGAGCACCGGAAGCGCAAAAGGCTGCGATTTGCAGGCCACCATCACCCAACTATCCGCACAACCTAAGCAGCCAAAAGCCGCTCCACTTCCCCCACCAGCTCCCGCAGGTGGAAGGGCTTGGAAAGCACCGAGGCCCCCTTGGGGGCTTCGCTGTCGGGGTTGAGCGCCACGGCGGCAAAACCGGTGATGAACATCACTTTCAGATCCGGATCGAGTTCGGTGGCGCGCCGCGCCAGTTCGATCCCGTCCATTTCCGGCATCACGATATCGCTCAAAAGCAGCGTAAAGGGCTCTTCGCGCAGCCGCTCATAGGCCGATTTGCCATTGTCGAACGCCACCACGTCATAGCCGGCATTCTTGAGTGCCCGTGTCAAAAACCGGCGCATGTCGGCGTCGTCTTCGGCCAGCAAAATCCGGTTCAGCGATTGGCTCATGAAAGGTCCCAGTCTCTTGTCCCAGCCGCAACTGGTTTGATTCGCATGTTTTACGAAAGCGAGGGCCCATGCAACAGTCACAATCGCCTCATCCCATCTCCCTTTTGTGGACAAGTGCGCTTCCACGTTGCAAACTTGGATTTCAACGACCGCGCCATCAAGGGGTTGGGTGTGCAATCAGACTATTCCGACAGACCTGCCTTTGAAACCATCCGCCCGCGGCGCCAGGTTGCCCCCATCATCGTCAATTCTTCTCATTCGGGCCGTGATTATCCGGCGCGGTTTTTAAAACTCTCCCGGCTCAACGAGATGGCCATTCGCCAGTCCGAAGACGCCTGGGTCGACGAGATTTTCGGGCGCGCCCCCCATATGGGCCTGCCGATGCTGCGCGCCAATTTCCCCCGCGCCTATCTCGATGTGAATCGCGAGCCCTATGAGCTCGATCCCAAAATGTTCCGCGATCCCCTGCCCGACCATTTCAACACCACTTCGCCGCGCATCGCGGCGGGCCTGGGCACCATTGCCCGCATCGTTTCGGAAAACCGCCCCATCTATCGTGAGCGCCTGGCGCTCGAAGACGCGCTCATGCGCATCGAGGGCATCTACAAGCCCTACCACAAGACCCTGCAGACCCTTTTGAGCGAAACGCTTGGCCATTTCGGTGTCGCCGTGCTCATCGACTGCCATTCCATGCCGCGGCTCAACCGGGGCAATGACCGCACGGCGCCCGACGTGGTGCTGGGCGACCGCTACGGCACCACCTGCGCCCCGGTTCTCATCGATACGGTGGAAGCGGTGTTCGCCGGTGCCGGATTGAACGTCGCCCGCAACCGCCCTTACGCCGGCGGGCACACCACCCGCGCCTATGGCCGGCCTCAATATGGCATTCATGCCATACAGATCGAATTTTCCCGCCACCTCTACATGCACGAATTGACCTTGCAGAAGCATCAGGGGTTTTCGGTCATGCAAAAGCTTGCCGAAACCCTGCTGGCAACGCTCGTGCGGTTCGACGCGGTCTCGCTGGCGCGCACGCAACTGGCCGCCGAATAAACACGAAATCTCTTGGGGAAGGAAAAGAGTGGGCCGCTCTGGGCGGCCCAAGTCAAGGGAGGAAACATTGGCGGTCCAAAAGAAACGGCAAGAGCCGAAAGAACCACCAATCCATCATGCAATATCGTGTTTGAACCTTATTTCACCGAAGCGCAAGTCCGCCAAAGGGATGATGTATGCAATCGGCATGCGCTGTTGCAAAAAGGAATCACTTCTGTAAACCCCCTGTTAAGGAAGCCGATTTGCAACCGATTACACTCGTTTTCCCGCAAGATTTTGGATGTCCATGACAATTTCGTCACCAACCGGCCTGACCGATCAGACCATCGCCGAAACCCTGATCGCCGGTGCAAATGCCGCGAGAGCCTCGACTTTGGGCCGGTTCAGAACCCAACTTGCTGTGGATAACAAGTTTTCGTCCGGCTTCGATCCGGTCACCGAGGCCGACCGGGAGGCCGAAATGCGGATCCGGGAGGTGATCGCCGCCCGCTTTCCCGATCACGGCATCATAGGGGAAGAGTGGGACACAAAGGACACGGCAACGCGGTTCAACTGGATCATCGATCCCATCGACGGCACGCGGGCCTTTATCTCGGGCGTTCCCGTCTGGGGCACGCTGATCGGCCTGACCCATGAGGGCAGGGCCATCGCCGGGCTCATGGAACAGCCCTACACCGGCGAGCGCTGGCTTGCGGTCGGCGGCAGGCTCGAGCACACGCGCAACGACCAGCCGGTCCCCACGGCCGTCAGCACGGTGACAAAACTGTCGCAGGCCCGCACCAGCACCACCGATCCTGGCTTGTTCAGTGGCCCTCAGCTTTCCGCATGGACCCAGTTGAGCGCCCGCGCCCTGCAGGTCCGCTACGGGCTCGATTGCTACGCCTATTGTCTTCTGGCCTCCGGCCATATCGACCTGGTCGTTGAAGCAGGCCTCAAAGACGTCGACATCGCCCCCTTGATCCCCATCATCGAGGCGGCGGGGGGCATCGTCACCACCTGGGATGGCGGCCGCGCCGAACGCGGCGGCACCTGCATCGCCGCCGCAACCGAACAACTGCACGAAGAAGCAATGCGCGTCCTGCGCGACGCCATGCTCGACCAATAAGCGTCAGGAACGGGAAGTCCCGCCGCCCCTTCCCCCACTGTCATCCCGGACGAAGACCCGGGACCCAGTAAACGGCAGAGTTGGCGGTTCAGTCTCAGGCATCGAGCGTACCGGGTTCCGGATCAACCCCGGGGTCCATCTAAAAGCGCTGGCGCCGCAAACCACCTCTCGGTGGCCCCCGGCTAACTCGCCTGCTCGGTCACGAACGCATCAAACGCCGCAAAAACCTGTTCGCGGATCGGGTCCGCTTCCATGAACAACTCGTGGCGCGCGCCACCGATCACCACATGATGCCCGGCCCGCAGCCGCAGCCCCAGAGCTTCGGTCGCGCTGGTATCGACAACCGTATCGAGTGCCGCCGCGCAGATAAACGCCGGGATCTTGAGCTGCGATGGAAAGTCGTCCCCATTGGCCCTGCGCATAGCGGCCAGCGACGATCCGATCCAGCCCAGCGTGGGAAGCCCGATGGCCAGATCGGGTCGCGCCTTCAATATCTCCACGCTGCGCATATAGCGCGCCCTGTCCGAGGTCAGCGGATTGCCCTCAAACCCCGCTTCGGTCTGCGCCCTGTCCTCGCGCCGCCCCACCGGCATCGTGGACAGTCCCAAAAACCGTGCCGCATCGACCAGCCGCGACGACCATTTGAGTGAAAAGGGCAGCCCGGGCAGGCTGACCATGGGCGAGGACAAGAACACCCTGTCAAACATCAGCCGGTCGCGGGTCGCAGCTAAAAGCCCGATTAATCCCCCCGTCGAATGCCCGACCAGATAATAGGGCGGCGGGCAATCGGGCAGGACGATCATTTTGTGAAAATCGTGAAGGTCGGTCCAATAGTCGTCGAAATTCTCCACATGCCCATGGCGCCGGTTGCCGATCAGCCGGTCCGACCCGCCCTGCCCGCGCAGGTCGAACGTGGCGACGGCAAATCCGCGCTTCTGGAAATCGCTTATGGTCTCGAAATATTTCTCGATGAACTCGGTGCGCCCCTGCACCAGAACGATCGTGCCGCGCGCCGCATCGCCATGCCGGGCGAAAATGCCATAGCGCAGCCGCACTTTGTCGCTGGTCGAAAAAAAACCCGACCGGGCGCCTTTGGGGATCCGATTGGTTTCGAGGTGGACAAACTCATGTCCAGTGGGCGTCGCGTCCATGTGCACCGAGGGTCTATTGGGCGTCACAGCGACAATAGCCGGGCTTGGTAAACGAGAGAACAAAAATGCGCAGACGCCGTTGCGGGGGGCGGTGAACGGCGCCTGCGCTTTGTTATGACACCGTTTCCGGCATCACATGCGCCTTTCTACCCCACCCCGCCTGACCGCTCGCTGACCGGCCCGTTCATATTCAATTCACCCGGCACTTTTCCGCCTCTTGAACAGCAAAATCGCGATTCCTATCTTAATGCTGTCCGCCGGATGGCCCGGGGACGCCGCCGGAAACCGCTCGCCTCAGATGGGAGCCCATTCCGGCAGCAATGCTCAACGTTCTTGCTACAATCAGGAGAACACTGAAAATGCAACGCCTTGATTTTTCACCCTTTTACCGTTCGACGGTCGGGTTCGACCGCCTGTTTTCCCGCCTCGACAATCTGGTGGCGGAAGATGCAAAAACCTATCCGCCCTACAATATCGAGCGCACCGGTGAGGACACCTACCGCGTAACCATCGCGGTCGCCGGCTTCTCGTCGGGCGACATCGCCATCGAGACCAAGGAAAACAGCCTGCAGGTCAAGGGCTCCCGCGCTTCGGGCGCCGATGACAAGCGCGAATTCCTCCATCGCGGCATTGCCGAACGCGCCTTCGAGCTGCGCTTCCAGCTTGCCGAGCATGTCGAGGTCTCCGGCGCTTCGCTCGAAAACGGTCTGCTGCACATCGATCTCAAGCGCGAGCTTCCCGAATCCAAGCGCCCGCGCCAGATCGAGATCGCCAGCGCACCCCAGACCATCGAAGACAAGACCGTGAACTAAACGGTCTTTGATTCTCTGAACGTTCCTCCTCCGAACGTTGGAACGGGCGCCCAGCTTAGGTTGGGCGCCCGTTTGCCATTTTAGGCTGCCCATCCTAAAATCACGGGGTCGGACTTGCCGCTGTGCAAAAAATCTGCAAGTGTCGCGCGAATTTTAGGGCAGCATTGCTGTCCATTATTGACAAATGACAGGCGATCCTTCACACAAAGACTGTGCTAAGGAGTTTCCTGGCAGAAAATCGCAGCATCGACCGTCTCCCGGACCGGTCTGCGTCGCCGGTCAAGGCCCGCCCATCATAAGGAGGAGCGGCCCGGCGGAACCCGATTGAAGGGTTCGTTTGAGCGGCCATTTGGATGCAGCGCCGCTCCAGTGTAAATAAACCGGTCTGCTCACCCGAGCCGTACATTGATCCTTGTACGACCCGAACGAGCGACCTGCACGGACGGTGAATTGGCAACCTTCCGTTAACTTTGGCGAGGACCTGATATGGGCGAAATGGACAAGCATTTGATCGAGGCGGCTGCGGCACTTCCGGGCACCACTGCGACCAAACGCAATGCCGCTCAGGGTCTGTACGATCCGGCCAATGAGCATGATGCCTGCGGCATCGGCATGATTGCCAACATCAAGAACGTCAAGAGCCACGAAGTGGTGCAGAAGGGCCTCGAAATCCTCGAGAACCTCGAACACCGCGGCGCGGTCGGCGCCGACCCCCTCATGGGCGACGGCGCGGGCATTCTCGTCCAGATCCCGCACGCCTTTTTCGACAAGGTTACAGATTTCGATCTACCCGCAGCCGGTCACTACGCGCCGATCATGATCTTTTACCCTAATGACGGGTTGCGTGATCGCTGCGCCGAACTGGTCCGCAGGACGATTGCCACAGAAGGTCTCGAAATCCTGGGCGAGCGTGTCGTTCCGTTCGACAATTCAGCGCTGTCCGAAGGCGTCATCGCCACCCAGCCGATCATCGAGCAGATGTTTGTTGCTCGCCCCGAAGGGCTCGACGATCTCGACGCCTTCGAGCGCAAGCTTCTGATCACCCGCAAGGTGATCTCCAACACGCTCTATGGCGAAATTCCCGAGGTTCAGGGCGATAACGGCTTTTACATCGTTTCGATGTCGGCTCGCACCATTGTGTATAAGGGCATGTTCCTGGCCGACCAGCTCGGCAAGTTCTATCCCGACCTGCACGATGAGACCTTCGAGAGTGCCATCGCGTTGGTTCACCAGCGCTTTTCGACCAACACCTTCCCGTCCTGGAAGCTGGCTCATCCCTACCGGATGACCATCCACAACGGGGAAATCAACACCATCCGCGGCAACGTCAACTGGATGGCGGCGCGGCAAGCGTCCGTTGCTTCCCCCAAGTTCGGCGACGACATCACCAAGATCTGGCCGATCTCCTATGAGGGCCAGTCCGATACCGCCTGCTTCGACAACGCGCTCGAATTCCTCGTGCGCGGCGGCTATTCCCTGCCCCACGCCGCCATGATGCTGATCCCGGAAGCCTGGGCCGGCAATTCACTGATGGATGACGAGCGCCGCGCCTTTTACGAATACCACGCAGCGCTCATGGAGCCCTGGGACGGTCCCGCCGCCATGTCGCTCTCGGATGGGCGCTATGTAGTGGCCACCCTCGACCGCAACGGCCTGCGTCCGGCGCGCTACCTTGTGACCAAGGAAGGCCACGTCGTGCTCGCCTCGGAATCGGGCGTCCTCGATATCCCCGACGAGGATGTGGTTGAGCGCTGGCGCCTGCAGCCGGGCCGCATGCTGTTCATCGATCTCGAAGAGGGCCGCATCGTTTCCGACGATGAGATCAAGAAGGCACTGGCTGGCAAGAACCCCTACGCGGCATGGCTCGCCAAGACCCAGATCGTGCTCGAGGACCTTCCTGAAGCCGAACCCAAGGCCCCTGCGACCACCGAGAGCCTTCTCGACCGTTTGCAGGCCTTCGGCTACAGCCAGGAAGACATAAAGATCCTGATGGCTCCCATGGCGACTACGGGTCAGGAAGCCGTTGGCTCGATGGGCACCGATACGCCGCTCTCGGCGCTCTCGGACAAGCCCAAGCTGCTCTATACTTATTTCAAGCAGAACTTTGCGCAGGTCACCAACCCGCCCATCGATCCGATCCGCGAGGAATCGGTAATGAGTCTGGTGTCTTTTATCGGCCCGCGTCCCAACCTTTTCGACCTTGAGGGTCTTTCGACCACCAAGCGTCTCGAAGTGCGCCAGCCGATCCTGACCAACGAGGATCTCGAAAAGATCCGCGCCATCGGCGATATGGCCGATAACCAGTTCCACACCGCAACCCTCGACATCACCTATGATGCCACGAGGGGCACAGCCGGCATGGAAGCGGCGCTCGACGCCCTGTGTGAACGGGCCGAATCCGCCGTCCAGAACGGGTACAACATCATCATCTTGTCCGATCGCCTGGTCGCGGCCAACCGCATCGCAATTCCCGCGCTGCTGGCGACTGCTGCAGTCCACCATCATCTGATCCGCAAGGGCCTGCGCACATCGTCGGGCCTTGTGGTTGAAACCGGCGAAGCGCGTGAAGTCCATCACTTTGCGGTTCTGGCCGGTTATGGTGCCGAGGCCATCAACCCCTATCTGGCCTTCGAGGCCCTGGCAGCGCTCCATGCCGAGGGAGAGTTCCCCGCCGAGGTCGACGCTGATGAAGTGATCTATCGCTACATCAAGTCGGTGGGTAAGGGCCTATTGAAGATCATGTCCAAGATGGGCATTTCCACTTACCAGTCCTATTGCGGCGCGCAGATCTTCGACGCGGTCGGTCTGTCGAGCGAATTCGTCAAGCGCTTCTTTTTTGGCACCGCCACGATAATTGAAGGTGTTGGCCTCCCCGAGGTGGCCAAGGAAACCCTGCGTCGCCACACGCTCGCCTTCTCCGACGATGCTGTGCTGCGCAAGAGCCTCGAAGTGGGCGGCGAATACGCATATCGCATGCGCGGCGAAGCCCATGCCTGGGGTCCCAATACCATCGCCGATCTTCAGCATGCCGTGCGGCTCAAGGGCGATACGCCCGAAAGCGCCCAGGAACGCTATGATGCTTTCGCCCGCGCGGCCAATGGCGAGAACGCCGAGCATCTCTCGATCCGTTCGCTGTTTGAAATCAAGCCCTTGGGCGAGCCAATCGACCTCTCCGAGGTCGAACCCGCCGAAGCCATCGTGCGCCGCTTTGCCACCGGCGCCATGAGCTTTGGCTCGATCTCGCGCGAAGCGCACACGACGCTCGCGGTAGCCATGAACAAGCTCGGCGGCAAGTCCAACACCGGTGAAGGCGGGGAAGATCCCGAGCGCTTCAAGCCGTTGCCCGACGGCGCCATGAATCCCCAGCGCTCGGCCATCAAGCAGATCGCTTCGGGCCGCTTCGGCGTCACCACCGAATATCTGGTCAATGCCGATATGCTCCAGATCAAGGTCGCCCAGGGCGCCAAGCCCGGCGAAGGCGGTCAGCTCCCCGGCCACAAGGTCGATTGGGTGATCGCCAAGACGCGCCATTCGACCCCGGGCGTCGCTCTGATTTCGCCACCGCCACACCACGATATCTATTCGATCGAGGATTTGGCCCAGCTCATCTACGACCTCAAGAACGTCAACCCAGAAGCGGATGTTTCGGTCAAGCTGGTGTCTGAAGTGGGCGTGGGGACCGTCGCTGCCGGCGTCGCCAAGGCCCGTGCCGACCACATCACCATTTCCGGCTATGACGGCGGCACCGGCGCATCGCCGCTGACCTCGCTCAAGCATGCGGGCGGGCCTTGGGAAATCGGGCTTGCCGAAACCCACCAGACCCTTGTCCTGAACCGCCTTCGCTCGCGCGTGGCGCTGCAGGTCGATGGCGGCTTCCGCACAGGCCGTGACGTCCTGATCGGTGCCCTACTGGGTGCTGACGAATATGGCTTTGCCACCGCACCGCTGATCGCGGCGGGTTGCATCATGATGCGCAAGTGCCACCTCAACACCTGTCCGGTCGGCATCGCCACCCAGGACCCAGTGCTGCGCAAGCGCTTCAAGGGCACGCCCGAGCACGTCATCAACTACTTCTTCTTTGTTGCCGAGGAGCTGCGTAAGCTGCTGGCCAAGATGGGCGCCAGAACGCTCAATGACGTTATCGGCCGCTCCGACCTGCTCGCCCAGACAAGGCTCGACAATCACTGGAAGGCCAAGGGCCTCGATTTCGCAAAGCTGTTTTACAAGCCCGACCCCGTCGGCGGGGATTCGATCCGTCACACCGAATTCCAGAACCATCATCTCGAGGCCGTTCTCGACCGCGAACTGATCGCCAGGGCCCGCAACGCCATCGACACCAAAGAGCCTACCCAGTTCGAAATGCCGATCCGCTCGCTCAACCGTTCGGCCGGCGCCATGCTTTCGGGAGAGGTCGCCAAGGCGCACGGCCACAAGGGGCTGGCTGATGACACCATCTCGGTTACCTTCCGGGGCACGGCTGGCCAGAGCTTTGGCGCGTTCCTCGCCAAGGGTATCAGCTTCGATCTCGTCGGCGATGCGAACGACTATGTCGGCAAGGGCCTGTCGGGCGGTCGCATCGTTATCCGCCCGTCCGAGAAATCGCAGATCGTCCCAGAGGAGTCGATGATCGTGGGCAATACCGTGCTCTATGGCGCTATTGCCGGCGAGTGCTACTTCCGCGGCGTGGCCGGCGAACGTTTCGCCGTGCGCAATTCGGGCGCCATCGCGGTCGTCGAAGGCACTGGCGATCATGGCTGCGAATACATGACCGGCGGTGTCGTCGTCGTCATCGGCAAAACCGGCCGCAACTTCGCCGCCGGCATGTCGGGCGGCGTCGCCTATGTGCTTGACGAGGAAGAAACCTTCCGCTCGCGCTGCAACCTCGCCATGGTCGACCTCGAACCGGTGTCCGAAGAAGAAGAGCTCATGCGCAAGATCCACCACCATGGTGGGGATCTCGAATGGCACGGCCGCGTTGACGTTTCGGGCGACATGACCAAGCATGACGACGAACGCCTGTTCCAGCTCATTTCCAATCACCTCCATTACACAGGCTCGTCGCGCGCCAAGCTGATCCTCGACAATTGGGATCAATACCGTCCCAAATTCGTCAAGGTCATGCCGGTCGAATACCGCCGCGCCATGCAGGAAATGGAAGATTTGCGCACGGGCCGCTCGCGCCCCACAGCAGCAGAATAAGGAGAAAGCCAATGGGCAAAGTAACAGGCTTTCTTGAAATAGATCGCCAGGAACAGCGCTACGAGCCCGCCTCGGACCGCGTTCGGCACCATCGCGAGTTCACAATTCCGCTCACCGAGCCGGAAGTGAGGAACCAGGCCGCGCGCTGCATGGATTGCGGCATCCCCTATTGCCATGGCGATACGGGCTGCCCCGTGCACAACCAGATTCCGGACTGGAACGATCTCGTTTATCAGGACGATTGGGAGGAGGCCTCGCGCAACCTCCATTCGACCAACAACTTCCCCGAGTTCACCGGCCGCATCTGCCCCGCGCCGTGCGAGGAAGCGTGTACATTGAACCTCGAGGACGTGCCCGTCGCCATCAAGACCGTGGAACAGGCCATTGCCGACAAGGCCATCAAGGGCGGTTGGGTCCGCCCCCAGATCGCCGACAAGAAGACCGGCAAGAAAATCGCCGTCGTCGGTGCTGGCCCGGCCGGTCTCGCCGCAGCGCAACAGCTTGCCCGCGTCGGCCACGAGGTTCACGTTTACGAGCGTGAGCCAAAGCCCGGCGGCTTGCTGCGCTATGGCATCCCCGATTTCAAGATGGAAAAGGGCCATATCGATTTCCGTCAGGCCCAGATGGAAGCCGAAGGCGTGATCTTCCACTTCGGCGAACATATTGGCATCAGCCGCCCCTTCGCCGAGCTTCAAGCTGGCCATGACGCAGTGCTTCTGTGCGGCGGTTCGGAATTTCCGCGCCATCCCGGATGCGAGGGCACCGAATTTGCCGGCGTCCACTACGCCATGCCCTATCTCGTCCAGCAGAACCGCCGCAATGGCGGAGAGCCGGTGACAGACGAACCCATTCTTGCCGCCGGCAAGAACGTAGTGGTGATCGGTGGCGGCGATACCGCATCGGACTGCGTAGGCACCGCCTTTCGCCAGGGTGCCGTCTCGGTGACCCAGCTCGATATCCGCCCGCGTCCGCCCGAAAAGGAAGACAAGCTCACCTCGTGGCCCAACTGGGCCGTCAAGATGCGCACCTCTTCCTCGCAGGCTGAAGGCGCCAATCGTGAGTTCCAGGCCGGAACCGTCGAGATCGTCTCCGACGAGCGTGGCCACGTCTCGGGCGTCAAATGCGCCCGCGTCGGCACCGATCGCCAGCCGATCGAGGGCAGCGATTTCATCCTGCCTGCCGAACTGGTGCTGATGGCCATCGGCTTTGCCCACCCGGTCCATGAAGGCATGCTCGAACAGCTTGGCGCCAGGCTCGACAAGCGCGGCAATCTGTTTGCCGATACCTTCAGCTACAAGACCACGGTGGATGGCGTTTACGCCGCCGGGGACATGCGCCGCGGTCAGTCGCTGGTCGTCTGGGCCATCCGCGAGGGCCGCCAAGCAGCCCGCGCCATCGATCTCGATTTGATGGGTGAAACGGCGCTGCCGCGCTGACCGGTTTGATTTGAATCTAAAAAAAAGCCCCGGACAGCCTCCGGGGCTTTTTCTTTATCGCCCGCGCGGGTTTTCGATTTCGACCGCGGCCTTGCCCAGCCCAAATGCATCCACCCGTCCGGCGGGCGCATCGAGCATGTCTTCGAGCGCAAAACTGCGCGTGCCAGCGGTTGTTTGACCGGCAAAAATGAGATCGTTTGCCCTTTGCGCCGCACCGCCCAGATCCTGGACGAAACTCGCCATCTCGAGCAACCGCATCTGCTCGAGCCCCTGATAGGGCGGTCGGATCATCCCGGCCGCATCGGTGCCGGCAAGAAAATCGGCAACCTCAGATGTACTGCCCGAAAGACTGATCCGGCCACCGCTGGTCGAACCCATGGCCCGGTCGATGTAAAAGGCCAGCTTGTCGGCCCCGGCCGCGGAAAAATGGATGCCGTCACCCTTGCGCATATCAACAATATTGCCGTTCAGGTCCGGTCCATTGGCGCTGTAGCTGCCATCCTCGCCCAGATAGCGGTCATAGGTCTCGACCCACGCCGCTCCAGCTGCATTGACAGCGGCTTTGTGGATGGAGGAAATCTGGGCCATTGCCGCACCATAGCTGGGCTGCTGCATTGGCGGCAGTTCAAGCCAGATGGCCTGTTTCCCGGCGGCGTTTATATCGGCGAGAAACGCATCGATCCGGTCCCGGTACGCGTTGCGCCAGGGGTCGGACAGTGCCTCGGCCCCGTTGAGCGCCTGACGGTCATTGATCCCGATCGCGACCACCGCCACATCGAAGCTGTCGGCAATGAGCTCGTCCTCTATCGCCGCGTTCCAATCGTAAAAGTCGTCACGCACAAAGCCCGAAGACCCAACAGCCCGTTCCCGAACCACGATTTCGGGATTGTCCGCATAGAGCCGCTCGAGCGCGCGCGCCAGATCGACGGCCAGCGAGTCCCCGAATACGGCCACTCGCCGCGCATTATCCGATTTTTCAGCCCCTGTCGGCGCAGGCGGCTCGGCCTGCTGTGTACGCGGCGCCGGTTGCGCCTGCGGACGAGATTGAGGCTGGGATGTCACCGGCTGTTCCGGCTGGCTCTGCTGCTGCTCGTTGCCAGACCCGAAGAGCACCTCAAACAACGTACGCGTGCTGCGCTCCTGCGCCATGGCGCTACCCACCGGCAGCGCCAGCAAGACACTCACCAAAAATACAACGATTGCGCGCCACACGATCATGATGGATTTCTAGTCCAATTCGGAGCGCCCTCAAAGCGCCGCCACCTAACTATTGAACGGCATTGACCAGCACTCGATGCGCATCCAGCGTCACGAACCCATCAGCCACCAATCCGGTATTTGCCTGAAACCTTGCATAGGCCGCCTGCGTCACCGGTCCGATATTGCCGTCGATCGCACCCGCATAGTACCCCAATTGCGCCAGCATCGTTTGGATTTCAATCCGCTGCTGGCGACCGGGAAACTGCGCACTGCGTGGCCACGCGGTCACGAACGGTCCGCCACCCTTAAGCCTGTCAGTCAGATGCGCTACCGCCATGGCGTAGGAATCGGAAAAATTGTACCCCTTGAACACCAGATAATTGCGCGTCATCAGAAATTTCGGCCCATCGGCCCCCGCCGGGACATAGAGAAACACCTCGATTCCGAGGTCGGAAAACTGCCGCCCGGCCACCCGCGCCACGCCGCGCTCGGCAAAAAAGCTTATGGGTCGGAAAGTTTCCCGGTCGGCCAGCAGATAGTCGAAACCCTCGGGCAGCTCGACTTCAAAGCCCCAATCGAGGCCGGGGCGATAACCCAAGCCGCGCAGATAATTGGCCGAGGAGGCCAGTGCGTCGGCTAGCGAGGTATGGGGGTCCACAACGCCATCTCCATCCCCATCCTGGCCGTATTGGAGATAGGCTGTGGGAATGATCTGGAGATGCCCCACTGCACCGGCCCAAGAGCCAACCAGTCCCTGTGCCGATCCTCGCGCCCGCGCAATCCGCAGCGCGGCGATCAGTTCCGCCTCGTCTTCGGCCACCCGCCCGCGTCGCTGATGGGCAAGCGTCGCCAGAGAAGGAATGATCGGCTTGATCAGCGAGCGATTGGACAGCACCGCTCCATAATCGGACTCCATCCCCCAGATCGCCGCCAGCACGTATGGATCGACCCCGTAGCGCTGCCCGACACTGTTCAGCAATCCTCCATTGGCCGCAACTGCCGCCCGCCCGCGCGCAATTCGCTCCGATCCGATCCTGGCATCGAGATACTCCCAGACGGGCGTCACAAATTCGGGCTGCCCCGAGATCAGAGACGGGATCGAAGGGTCGGGCGCAACCGGCCCCATAACCGCACGATAGAAGTCACGGTCTATGCCATTGGCAACCGCAACCGCTTCCATCCTGTCTTTGAACGCGTCAAAGCTTTCGACGGGCTGCGCCAGTGCTGAGCCAGCCAGACACAACCAGACTAAAACCGCTCCAATCAGAGAATGGAGGGTCGGTCGTTGCGGGTATCGAGATATTTTTCCCATTTGTAGGCCATCTCCACGATTCCGGCGAGGTCGTCATGCCTGGGCACCCAGCCCAGCGCCTTGATCCTGTCGGCCCCCGCCACGATGGACGCCGGATCGCCCGGCCGGCGCGGCCCGTGTTCGACGGGGAAGTCGATGCCCGTGACCGATTTGACGGTCGAGATCACCTCGTCGACCGAAAAGCCGCGCCCATAGCCGCAATTGACGGTGATGCTTTCCCCGCCGCCGCGCAGATGGCCGAGCAACAGCCCGTGTGCAGCGACAAGATCGGAGACATGGATATAATCGCGCACGCAGGTTCCATCAGGCGTTGGGTAATCATCCCCGAACACGGCCATCTTCTCGCGATGTCCCAGCGCTGTCTGCACCGCAACCTTGATGAGATGGGTGGCACCGGCCGTCGATTGCCCGGAGCGCATTTGCGGATCGGCGCCCGCCACGTTGAAATAGCGCAGGACCCCATAGGTGATCGGATGCGCTCCCGCCACATCGGCCAGCATCCATTCACTCATCAGTTTCGATCGCCCATAGGGCGAGACCGGCGAGAGGATCGCGTCCTCGGCCACAGGCTCCAGCCCCACCATGCCATAGACCGCCGCGGTCGACGAAAAGATGAAATGCTTGACCCCGCCAGCCACCGCAGCAGCGATAAGATCGCGCGTATTGGCTGTGTTGTTCTGGTAATATTTGAGCGGATTTTCCACCGATTCCGGCACGACGATCGAACCGGCGAAATGAATGATCGCCTCGATCCCATGTTCGGCAATGATCTTGGATACCAGATTGGCATCGGCCACATTGCCTTCGACGAGCTTCACCCGATGGTCGACAAGCCAGGGAAACCCCGTGGTCAGATTGTCGAGCACGATAACTTTCTCGCCCGCATCCGCGAGATGCAGCACCATATGCGACCCGATATATCCCGCGCCGCCCGTGACCAGTATAGCCATGATCGTCCTTAAACTCGCTTGTGCCCTCGCATGCATTGCTGGCATGCAACTGTCACCACAATCTTGCATTAAGACATTGAAACTGTCTTAGTTTATGTCAAAGCAATCGCAAGGGAGTATGAAGTGGTCCAGAGAGTCCGTACAGCCGTCTTTCCTGTCGCCGGCCTTGGAACAAGGTTTCTTCCCGCCACCAAAGCCATGCCCAAGGAGATGCTGACGGTCGTCGACAAGCCGGTCATCCAGTATGCCGTCGACGAAGCCCGCGAAGCGGGTATCGAGCACTTCGTTTTCGTTACCGGCCGCAACAAGGGCGTCATCGAGGACCATTTCGACCGCCAGTTCGAGCTCGAGGCAACGCTCGAGGCGCGCGGCAAAACCGCTGCGCTCGAGCAGCTCCGCCGCGATCTGCCCAAGGCCGGTCAGTCCAGCTTCACCCGCCAGCAGGAACCGCTCGGCCTCGGCCATGCCGTATGGTGCGCCCGTGACATCGTCGGGCGCGAACCCTTCGCCCTCTTGTTGCCCGACATGATCTTCAAATCCTCGCCCGGCGTCCTCAAGCAGATGATGGACACCTACGAAGAAACGGGCGGCAACATCATCGCCGTAGAAGAATGCGCACCCGAAGACGTCTCCTCCTATGGCGTTGTGGCCCGTGGCGAAGGCCCCGACAGCGGATTCGCCATCACCGGCATGGTCGAAAAGCCCAAGCCCGAGGATGCGCCATCAAACCTCATCATTTCGGGCCGCTATATCCTGCAGCCGGAAATCTTTGCGCTTCTGGGCGAGCAGACCGTCGGCACCGGCGGTGAAATCCAGATTACCGATGCCATGCATTACCTTATGGACCGCCAGCCCTTTATCGGCGTCAAATATGACGGACAGGTTTTCGATTGCGGCTCCAAGATCGGCTTTTTGACCGCCAACGTCGCCTTCGCGCTTGACCGACCCGATATTGCCGACGCGTTCTTGAGCGAACTCAAGAAGCTGACCGGCGATACCCCGATCAGTATTGAAGACTGACACCACCGCTGATCCGGTGCTCGTCGCGGCTGGCAACCGCCGCGGCGGGATCCTCGCGCAATCCGTAGTCATAATCGAGCGTTGCGGTTGTGTGCTGACCGAGCGTGAAATCGGCTCCCAGCCCGGCCGAATAGCTCCGGCTGGTCGCAGATCCGTCCTCGGGAACTACCCATTGCGCGCCCGCCGACGCCCGCAGCGCCAGCCATGAATTGGCCCTGTGGCGCGCGTCAAGTCCGACCTCATAGGTGGCGCTGGCGCCTGAACCGCCCTGTCCGGGCGTCAGTTCGGTGTCAAAGCTCGCTGTAAACTCGGTGGTCGTTGTCGGGCGATAGCCGATCGATGCGCCATAGACCCAGGTCTGGGCTTGCGGAACGGCGTCAGTGTCAAACGTCCGCCAGCCCGACCCCACCGAAGCCTCCAGGATCAAGACGTCGGACCAGTTTGCACTGATGCCCCCGCGCAACTCGAAATCATCGCCCGAACGGCTGGCGCCGAGATCGGGATCGATACCATCAAACTCGGTTCGCCCGGCACGGCCCTGCCCGAATATGCCGACAACCGGCGTCAGCTCATACCCCACCCTGAGCTCCCCACCATAGCGCGTTGAGGCTTCATGGCTGTTGTCGATCACCGTGCCACCGATCTGCACCGCCTCGCCAACCCAGTCGCGTGCGATCTCGCCTGCGCCGGTCACCGTGAAATTGCCGAACCGGTGCGTGTAACCAAGCCCGGCAGTGCCCGATACGATCACCGGCGCGCTGGCCAGGTCGGCTTCTTCGGTGCTCAACCCATCCGGCGCATCCTGAGACAGCGAGAGGTCAGCATTGAATGCCAGCCCCGCAGACGGAGAAAGACGATGGACGATGTCGGTCGATACATTGGTCGCACCGACGCGCGGATCGTCCGATTGCGGCGCAACCAGCGTGGCCGAGGCGTCCAACGCCAGATCGGTCCTCCCGCCTGAACGGGAATAGGAAACCGAAGGGATCGCCAGCATTTCGAACCGCTCGGTCGCCCCGCTGCGCACATAAGCACCCCGCAGTGCAACCCCATATCCAAGCTCTCCCCAATCGGCCGTGTCCGTGGAAACGGGGGCGGTCATGGCCGCTGGCATAGGCTCAGCGGCAGGCGCAGCCGGCGGCGCCTCGGTTGTGACGGGTGGCGGAGCTATGAGCGGCAGCGGTTCGGCGGGCAAGGCCACCGGGACCACAAGGTCGGTGGCCGGAAACTGGCACAGCGTTCCCGGCTGGCACCCCACGCCCAGCGATCCGCGCAACAGGTCGGGATTGTCAGTGCCAGACCCATCCCCCTGCCCAAGCGCCATCGAGGCACCGGTCAAAGCACCGGTTCCCGCAAGCAACAGGACAAGAAGTTTTCGGGCGCTGAAGTCCAATTTCGCGATTCCGGCCGTTATGACCGGAGGCTTTCAACTTATGGTTAATAAAGCCTTACCGAACGCCAGGTTTCCCACATCAGCGAAAGACTTAGCTCACAGCCTCGACCTCGAGCAGTCCGCCGCGCGCACCGGTGATCCGCACATGCGACCCCTCTGGAAGGTCCGGCCCTGAAACGCGCCAGAGCGTGTCATCGATCCGCACGCGCCCCACCCCATCACTGATCGCTTCGACCAGTACCGTTTCGCGACCCAGCAGGCGGGCGGTCCGCGCATTGATAAGCGGATCCTCGCTGGGCGGCGTATCACCGTGGCGGCGTCTTGAATAGGCCAGCCAACCGGTGACCAGAACCACCGACAGGATGCCGAACAGACCCCACTGGAACGGCCAGCCAATGCCGATCTGAAACACCGTCAACCCGGTCAAAAGCGCAGCCCCGCCGAGCCAGACCATGAAGACGCCCGGAACGACAAGTTCGACCCCGAGCAGCACGAGCCCGAAAATCAGCCAGGCCCAGCCCGCATTGTCTGCAATCAGCGCGATGAGGTCCATGGCTCGATCCTAGCTTTCGCTGCGCGTCGAGGGTGGACGGCCCGGGGCGTTGCGCCGTGGTCCCTCTCCGCCGAACGCCTCACGGGCGATTTCAGCCACCCCGCCCAGCGCTCCGATCACATTGGCAGCCTCGAGAGGCAGCATAAGCACTTTCTGGTTGGGTGCAGAGGCGATCTTTTCGAGCGCCTTGACGTAATTGTTGGCAACGAAATAGTTGATGGCCTGCACATCGCCCTTGGCGATGGCTTCCGAGACCATCTCGGTCGCCTTGGCTTCGGCCTCCGCCGAGCGCTCCCGTGCCTCGGCATCGCGGAACGCAGCTTCGCGCCGGCCTTCCGCTTCGAGCACCTGTGCCTGCTTTTCGCCCTCGGCCTTTAGAATTTGCGCCTGGCGCTGTCCTTCCGCCTCAAGGATCACCGCGCGCCGATCGCGCTCGGCCTTCATCTGCCGTCCCATGGCATCGACGAGATCGCGCGGCGGCTCGATGTCCTTGATCTCGATACGGGTGATCTTGACGCCCCAGGGCGCAACAGCCGCATCGACCACCCGGAGCACCCGCGAATTGATTTCGTCGCGATTGGAGAGCAATTCGTCCAGATCGAGTGAACCCATTACCGAGCGGATGTTGGTCATGGTGAGATTGAGCACGCCCTGTTCGAGATTGGAAATCTCATAGGCAGCCTGCGCCGCATCGAGGATCTGGTAGAATGTGACCCCATCTGCCGTGATCGAGGCATTGTCCTTTGTGATGACTTCCTGGTGCGGCACATCGAGCACCTGTTCCATCATGTTGAGCTTGCGCCCGATGCCATCGATGAATGGAATGATGATGTTAAGCCCCGGCTTGAGGGTGCGCGTATAGCGCCCGAACCGCTCAACCGTATAATTGTGCCCCTGCGGCACGGTCTTAACCCCGGCGAACAACACCAGAACGGCCAGAATGCCGATGACGATAAGGACTATCGAAAACCCGTCCATTGTTTAGCCTTCCCTCTTACCCGACTCACGGGCCGGTCCCACGGGAAGGACTTTACGGTCGGGTCAGACCGCTGACAATGTTGAGCTTGCCGCCTACAGCCAGCCCGACAGTTCGCGACGCACAACCGCTTCTATCATCGCCATGCCACCGGGCGTATCATTGAGGCAAGGGATATAGGCATAGCGCTCACCTCCCGCATGCATGAATTCCTCCTCGCCCCCGATGGCGATTTCCTCGAGGGTTTCGATGCAATCGGCCGAAAAGGCCGGCGCGAGAATAGCGACCTTCTTGACCCCCTTGGCCGGCAGCCCCTTGAGCGTTTCGTCGGTATAGGGCTGCAGCCATTCGGTGGGTCCGAACCGGCTCTGGAAGGTCAGCATGAGCTTCTCTTTCGGCCAACCGAGCTTTTCACGCACCAACCGTGTCGTCTTGTAACACTGGCAATGATAGGGATCGCCCTTGTCCAGATAGGATTTGGGCATGCCGTGATACGAGGTAATCACCAGATCGGGCTCGAAGTCGAGCTTTTCCACGCCTTCGCGGATCGAGTTTGCCAGCGTCTCGACGTAGATCTCTTCTTCGAAATAAGCCGGAACGGTCCGCACCGCAGGCTGCCATCGGATGTTGGCCAGCGCCCGGAACGCCTGATCGTTGGCCGTTGCGGTCGTAGTTGCCGAATACTGCGGATAGAGCGGGAACAGCAGGACTTTCTCACACCCCTGCTCGTGCAGCTTTTTAATGGCGCTTTCGGTCGAAGGATTGCCGTAGCGCATGCCGTATTCGACGATAACCCCGTCCGCCGCCATTGCGTCCTGGAGCTTTTCGGCCTGCCCGCGGGTAATCACCCGAAGCGGGCTTTCGTCGGTCCGCTTGTCCCAGATCTTGGCATAATTGGCGCCGGTCTTTTGCGGCCGGAAAGACAATATGCCCAGATTGAGAATCGGCCACCATAACCACTTTGGCGTCTCAATGACGCGCGGATCGGAGAGGAATTCCTTGAGATACCGTCTTACGCTCCAATAGTCGGTTCCGTCGGGCGTGCCAAGATTGAGCAGCAGAACTCCGATTTTGCGCGGTTTGACGGGCGGATGATCGGGCGGCAGGTGGGCGTTCATCGGTATCCTGGGAAATGCGAGGTGTGAGGGTATCGCTGTTGTTGGCGCGCACAATAGCGCCAAAGCCTGCCGGAGCAACACTCTGACGAAAAGATGCGGCCATTTGACCGCTCAATACGGCGGTTTGCGCTGCCTAGATCGCCGCGAAAAACAGGATCATGCCAAACGCCATGACCAATAGGGCGCCGGTCATCTCCAGCCACCAGACCACCGATTCGCCCGCCACGCCATTTCCGGTCAGCCGCAGAGCGCCGCCCTTGAGATAAACCGCCAGCGAGGCCAGGATCGCCACCGTTATCGCCGTTCCCAGCCCCATGAGAAAGGTTGCGGCGATACCGGCCGCCAGAACGCCCTGACTCAGTGCAAAGACCAGAACCACCAGCGCGCCCGAACACGGCCGAAGACCAACTGAAACGATCACCCCCAGCGATTCTTTCCACCCGCCGCGCGTCTGCTGCGGCGTGACATGATGCTCGCAACTGTGATCATGATGATCGTGTTCGCGATGATGGTCATGGGAATGGCCGTGATCGGGGGGATGGGTGTGGTGATGGTGCTTGTGGGGAAACACCAGCTTGCGCGCCGCCAGCCACGCGCCGAGCAGCGCCACCATGCCGTAGGAAATGACTTCCATCCACCATGCAGCCTGGCTCATGGCCATCGAGGTCAACTGAAGCGCGCCCGCGGCAACCAGAATGAATGCTACGGCGACTGCAGATTGCATCATGGCGGCGAAAAAGCTCAGGACGATCCCGCGTCGCAGCTGCCTTTCATTGGCCAGCACATAGGACGAAATCACAACCTTGCCGTGCCCGGGACCTGCGGCATGAAAAATCCCATAGAGAAAGCTCAAGCCGCCCAGCAGCCAGAAGGCGTTCCCATCGGTCCGCAATGCGCCCAGTGCCGAGGTCATCGTCCCGTAAAAACGCCGCTGCTGCTGACTGATCCAGCCGAAAAATCCACCCTGCGTCGGGACCAGAGAGGTTTCCGGCGGTGGCGCGGAAAACGGCGATGGCGGTCGTTGCGTGGTGGCCTCAGCAATCGCATCGAGCGCCGTCGCCGGCACGCCACCTGGACAGGTCACCGTGACCAGATTGGCCATGGCCCGCGCCGCCTCGCGCAAATCCGCCGGGATTTCGCTCACATCCGGCCCAAGCATCCAGAGCCGTTCCTCAAGCTCGGGGTCGATGGGTTGCGGCTCCTTGGAGACGACAGAGCAACCCTCAGGCGCCCCTTCCAGCGTCACCGAATCTTCATCGGGAAACGTAAAGGCTGCATAATATTCGGGATCGCCCACTTCGATGTCATAGACGCCGCCAACCGTTTGGGGCTCGGCAAATTGCATCGAAAACGTGAGCGTCACCCGCCCATCTTCATAAACCATGGACGGATCACTGGCGCCGGCCACGCCAGCATGACCATCTAGCCCTTCGGGATCGGCGAACGTGTAGTAGGAATAGAAATCGAGTCCCTCGATATTCTCGTCGGCCAGCGGTTGCAGTTCCTGGGGCGTCAAATCCCCGTCTCCATCGGCATCAAGCCCCTGAATCGCCCAGGCGGAAAAATATTCGTCAAACGTCCAATGGTGCCGCATGCCGACAATTGCACCATTTTCAAACAGCACTTCGCCCGCCGCGTCGATCCACACATGGGGATGCGCCACGGCCGGGCCGACACCCGCTATCAGCGCGGCAAGGCAGGCAGCGCTCAGTTTCTTGAGAAAATTTGAGGTCATGAAATCAGGAATTGACCGGATGGGTTTCAAACCATTCGACGAGGAAATCGATAAGCGCACGAACCTTGCCCGACAAATGCCTGCGATGGGGATAAACCGCCTGCAGGAATGGGCGTTGCGGCAAATATTCGGTCAGCACCGGCACCAGTTCCCCCTCTTCAATGGCCGAATGAGCAAGAAAACTTGGCAGTAGCGCGAAACCAAGGCCCTTTTGTGCCGCAACCAGCGCACCGGCGGGAGAATTTACCCGCACCGGTCCATCCACGTGCACAGCCACCGTCCGCCCTTCCTCGACGAACTGCCAATTGGCCTGGCCCGTCATGTTGGTATCGATGATGCACGGCACGCCCTTGAGCGCTTCGGGCGTCTGGGGCACCCCGTATGCCTTGATGACCTCCGGCGTCGCGCATACGGCAACCGAGGTTTCCGCGATCTTGCGGGCGATCAGCGACGTGTCCGACATGCGCGAGATGCGCAGCGCCACATCGATCCCCTCCTCGACTAGATCGACCATGCGGTCTTCGAGCCGCAGATCGAGCGTCACGTCGGGATGGGCACGGGTAAATTCGAACAGCGGTTCCAGTAGTGTCGATTCCCCGAAATTGCGCGGTGCGGAAACGCGCAATATGCCACGCGGCGCGGCGGTCTGTTCGGTGATCGTGGCGTCCAGATCGTCGAGCTGGGACAGGATTTCCCGCACCTCGCGGTAATAGGCTTCCCCCGCTTCGGTCAGGCTGAGCTTGCGCGTCGTGCGGTTCATCAGCCGGGCCCCCAGATAGTCCTCGAGATCGGTGACATATTTGGAAAGCAGCGCCTTGGACCGGCCGTGAATGCGCGCAGCGGCTGAAAAGCCGCCGGCATCGAACACCTGCACGAACGCCCTGATGCGGGCTAGGTCCTGGCTCATTGAGGCTCCCTTTGCGAATCTTTGAGCCAAGAAAGGTCGAACCGGGCCACATCGTCAAGCAATTGTGCAAAACCGGCCAGAATATGATCGGCCAGCGCAGCGCCTTTGTCTGCGCTGGCACTTTTGGCATCGCCGACCACGCCATGCGCGTTGAGATCCGAACTCAGCCACCCGAACCGGTGCCGCCCATAGGCCGAAAGATGGGTCATCCCCGCCTCGATGGGTTCGAGGGCCGAAGCGAAATCGTCCGCCCGGCCCATCTCAACCTTGTCGGGGAAATAGTGCAGCATCAGCGCTGTCTCGATGGCCCCGCCGTGGATGCCGTATCGCCGCTCATGCTCGTCAAACAACCCCTCGGGCATGCCGAACCGGAGCCAGGCCGTACTGATGGCCAGAAGGCCGAGCTCGGCGCGGGCCTTCAAGATCACGCTTTCCACAACCGGCGTATTGCCGCCATGGCTCGAAACGATCACCAGACGCCTGCCCCCCGCCTTCGCCCAGCTTTGGGCAATGCCGAACCATTCGGCGATCAAATCGCCTTCGTTCTTGCTCTGCGTTCCGGCCGCCCATAAATGCTCGCGCGACGCCCCTATGCGTTCAATGGGCAACACCACTGCGTCGATAGCACTGGAGAGATAGCCCGAGAGAGCGCTAAGATGGCCCTGGGCGATGTCGCAATCGGTCGAAGCGGGAAGATGAGGCCCATGCGCCTCGGTTGCAGCAACCGGCAGAATGGCGATGGTCCCCTCGCTCACCCGCACATCGGCAAGCGCGTCGATGTCGTTCACGAAAGTCAGCGGCACTGCGCGTCCCCGGAAAATTGGAATGTCGACCCTATAGCGCGCCAGGAGCACGGACAAGCGATGCGGCCCCTGATTAACTTTCCCGCCAAAGGCGATTCGACGGGAGCCCCGGTTTTGGCTAGATCAATATCCATGAGCAAATCCGCCGCCGGCTCGACCCTTTACCGTCTCATCGAAGCGGGCCATCTGGCCCGGCAGGCTCTGCTTGCCCCGCTCGCGGCGCGCGGGCTCGAAGCGGGCGATGACGCCATCCTGCTCGGTCTGGCCGATCCCTCGGGCGCAACCACCGAGGCCCTTGTCGCGTTCACCGGACTGGCTCCAGACCAGCTCGACATGAGGCTGGCCCGTCTCGAGGACCGCGACCTGCTGTTGCGTCTCGCCGTCGGCCCCGAAATGGAGCCCGGCGCCCGCCTGTCCCAACAAGGCCACGCCATGCGCCAGTCCATCGAGGATCACTGGGCCCACCTCGAGCAGGCCCTTGCCGAAGATCTTGGTGACAAACGCCATAGGCACCTGCGCAAGGCCCTCAAACGCATCATCGAAGTGCTGCGCTTTTAAATTTCAGGCGCTTGCCCTAATCGCCCTGGCCTCGGCCAGCGTTATTTCGGTATGCACCTGCCATCCATCGCCAGTTTGCGGAAAATCGGTGCGGAAATGGCCGCCCCGGCTTTCCGTGCGTTTTAGAGCTGCCGCCGCGACCAGCGTCGCAGACGTCACCATGTTGAGATAGGCGCGGGTCACTTCCAGCGCCGTGTTCTCCAGCTCCAAAAGCCCGCGCAGGGCCCGCTGGAGCCCTTCGGCATCGCGCTCCACCCCCACATCATTGCTCATGATCGCCCGCAGATCCTTGACCGCCTTGAGGTTGCGCAACACCTCCTCGGCCCTGGCGCCCTTTTCCGCGTCCCAGGCGATGCCGGCAAAATCGGGCAAGGGCCGCCGCTGCGGCTCAAGCCCTGAGATGTCTTCAGCAATCCGCGCGCCATAAACGATCGCTTCGAGCAGCGAATTGGACGCCAACCGATTTGCTCCATGCAACCCCGTACACGACGCCTCGCCGCACACCCAGAGGCCCGGTAGCGAGGAGCGACCATCCTCATCCACCTTGACCCCGCCCATATGATAATGGGCCGCCGGCGTCACCGGGATCGGCTCGGCAACCGGGTCGATCCCAGCCATCCGGCAATACTCGGCGACAGTCGGATAGGCCATGAGAATTTTCTCGCCCAACGCCGCGCGCGTATCGAGAAACACCCGCCGCCCCGCCTTGATCTGCCGGAAATTGGCCCGCGCCACAATATCGCGCGGTGCCAGTTCAGCGTCGGGATGGATATCGACCATGAACCGCTCGCCGAGATCGTTGACGAGAATCGCCCCTTCCCCCCGCAACGCTTCAGTCGCCAGAGGCGCCGGATCACACCCGGTCAGAATGGCGGTCGGATGAAACTGCACGAATTCAGGATCGGCGATAACCGCCCCCGCCCGAGCCGCCATACCCATGGCGTGTCCGCGCACAGAGGGCGGGTTTGTGGTCACCGCATAGAGTCCGCCCAGTCCTCCCGCCGCCAGAACCGTCGCCCGTGCCCGGATAAACACAGGCTCGACATAACGATCGCCCAGCCGGCGGCAGAAGACTCCTACTATTCGCCCGTCCGCATGGGCCAGATCGACTGCGGTAATCCCCTCGACCACGCGGATCGAGGGCGTGGCGCGCACCTTGGCGATGATCGCCTGCATGATGGCATGCCCGGCCCGGTCGCCCGACACCCGCACCACTCGGTTGGCCGAATGGGCAGCTTCGCGCGACAGGATGAAATGCCCCAGAGCATCACGATCGAACGGGGTGCCCCAGCTCGCCAGATCCTCGATCCGAGCCGCAGCCTCCCCGGTCACCGATTCGGCGACGCCGTGATCGACGATTCCCGCGCCGGCCATTTCGGTATCGGCCGCATGAGCCCGCGCGCTGTCGCCCTCCCCGACCGCCGCAGCCACCCCGCCCTGCGCCCATGACGAGGACGCCCCCGAACCGAGCGGCATGGGCGAAAGCACGGTCACCGGCCGCGGCGCCAGCTTGAGCGCGCAAAACAGCCCCGCCAGCCCCGCACCAACAATCACCACGCCTTCGGCGTTAAAGACGTTGTCGAAGATATCCAAGAAAATGTCCCCCGAGGACCGGCGCTAATTCCTGGGCCGAGAAAATTCGATCATCCGCTCCACCGCCGCCCGCGCCGGTTCCATCAGCTCCTCGGCAATCGTCACCTCCTCGGTGCCCGTGTGCAGGCTCCACAAGATGTTTTCAAGGTTGATGCGCTTCATGTGCGGGCAGATATTGCACCCGCGCAAGAATGCCACGCCTTCGGTTTCCGCCGCTACGTTGTCGCTCATCGAGCATTCGGTGACCATCACCACCTTGGCGGGCCGCTCGGTCTTGACCCAATCGATCATCCCCGAAGTCGACCCGGCGAAATCGACAGCGTCGATCACCTCGGGTGGACATTCGGGATGGGCGATGATCTTGGCGCCCGGATAGGCGGCTCGCAATTCGGCGATATCGTCGGCGGTAAAGGTCTCGTGCACCTCGCACGCGCCCGCCCAGGTGACGATCTTCTTTTTGGTCTTTTTCGCAGTATTCTGCGCCAGATACTGGTCCGGGATCATCATCACCGTGTCGCCCTCGACCGCCTCGACGATCTGCAGCGCGTTCGATGACGTGCAGCACACGTCGGTCACTGCCTTCACGGCGGCCGATGAATTCACGTAGGTCACCACCGGCACGCCCGGATATTGCGCCCGCATGACCAGAACGTCCTCCGCCGTGATCGAGGATGCCAGCGAGCACCCTGCACGGCTGTCGGGAATCAAAACGCGCTTGGAGGGATTGAGCAGTTTGGAGGTCTCGGCCATGAAGTGCACGCCGCACTGCACGATCGTTTCGGCTTCCACCTTGGTCGCCTCGATTGCCAGTTGCAAACTGTCGCCCACGATATCGGCAACGCCATAAAAGATCTGCGGCGTCTGGTAATTATGCGCCAGGATCACCGCGTTCTTTTCGCGTTTGAGCTTGTTGATCTGAAAGATCAGCGGCGCATAGAATGGCCATTCGATCTCCGGGATACGGTCCTTGACCTTCTCGAAAACCGGACGCGTTTCGGATTCGATCGCCTTGGAGAACTTCAGATCGAAATCGGCGGACAAAACGGCCCGCGCCTCTTCGATCGGTGTCAGGGCGTTGATCTGCTGGATCATGTTCGGGCTCCCCCGCCTGCATCGACATGGCCGCAAGCGACCCGCCGGCTTCACTTAGGGAGTTTTGGTTCCCAATTCAATAAAGCCCGTGCTAGAGCACGGATAACCCATAGAACTTTAGTTGGAGATCGCCATGGCCCAGGACGCAGCAAAGCTCAAATCCATCCTTTCGGTGGCGCCTGTGGTGCCGGTCATCATCCATGATGACGTCTCGACCGCCCGCAATCTCGCCGAGGCGCTCGTGGCGGGCGGCCTGCCCAACCTAGAGATCACCTTGCGCACGCCAAATGCGCTCAAGGTTATGGAAGAAATGGCCAAGGTCAAAGGCGCCGTCGTCGGCTCGGGTACCGTGCGCCGCAAAAAGGATATGAAGGCCTCCCGCGATGCGGGCTGCCAGTTCATGGTCTCCCCCGGCGCCCCCCTTGCCCTGCTCGAAGCCGCCGAAGACATCTCGATCCCCCTCCTGCCAGGTATCGCCTCGCCGACCGAGGCCATGGCGGCGTCGATGATTGGTTACACCTATCTCAAATTCTTCCCCGCCGAAGCCATGGGCGGCGCGTCCGTTCTCAAGGCCTTTGCCTCGCCCCTGCCCGACATCATTTTTTGCCCCACCGGCGGCATCGATATCGAAAAGGCAAAAATCTATCTTGGCCTTTCCAACGTCATCTGCGTGGGTGGATCATGGATCATCCCTGCCGACGCCATCGCCGCTGGCGACTTCGACAGGATCCAATCCCTCGCCCGGCAAGCGGCCGACCTCGCAGCATAAATGAAACGGCCGGTCCCCGCCTCCGGTCTGGGCCACCTGCGCATCGTGCTCGACGAAAATTTCTACATCGGGCCCGGCCGCGCCGATTTGCTCGAAGGAATCGAGAGGACCGGCTCGATCAGCGCGGCTGGCAAGACTATGTCCATGAGCTACAAGCGCGCCTGGAGCCTCGTTCAGGCGCTCAACGAGGGTGCGGGTATCCCATTGGTCGAAACCAGCCGTGGCGGCACGGCGCAGGGCGGCGCACACCTCACTGAAGCGGGTCGCGAAATCCTCGCCCGCTACCGCGCCATCGAACAAAAGACCCGCGCCGCCATCGAACCCGATGTCGAGGCGATGCGCGCCCTCGCCAAACACACGTCCCCCAAACCCTGACCATTGCCTTTTGCAGCCGCTTCATGCCAGAAAGCGATATGTTCAAATAGACATATCGAGGGCAAGCCGTGCTCTGCCTCTCCATCGTCGCGTTTGCGATCCTCGCAGCCCCAGGGCCTGCCGTCGCGCAAGAGGCCCACATCGCAGTCGCCGCCAATTTCACCGCCGCTGCCGAAGACCTCGGCGCCGCCTTCAGGGCTGAAACCGGCAGCGAGATCGCCTTTTCCTTCGGAGCGACCGGCCAACTCTACGCCCAGATCACCCAAGGCGCGCCCTTCGATGCGTTCTTGTCCGCCGACACGGCGACGCCCGCACGTCTGCTGGACGAAGGTTTGGCCGTAGAGGGCAGCGATTTCACCTACGCCATGGGCAAGCTCGTTCTTTTTTCCACAATCCCCGATCTGGTCACCGGCCCGCAAAGCCTCGAGGGTGATTTCACCCACCTCGCCATCGCCGAGCCCGCTGCCGCCCCCTATGGCGCTGCTGCAATCGAAGTGATCAAGGCTCTGGAACTGACCGAAACACTGGAGGGAAAACTGGTCATCGGCCAGAACATTTCCCAAACCTACCAGTTCGTCGACACTGCCAACGCCGAACTCGGCTTCGTCGCGCTTTCGCAGGTGGCCGGGCGCACGGACGGCTCACGCTGGGTGGTCGACGAAGACCTTTACACCCCCATCACCCAGGACGTCGTGCTGCTCAGCCCTGACAACGATACCGCGGTCGCGTTCCTCGATTTTCTCACCTCCGACACCGCCCGGACCATCATCCAATCATTTGGCTACGGGACGATCGAGCGATGACCCTGTTCTGGGAAATCTGGCCGGCGATTAGGCTCACCCTATCACTGGCTCTCGTCACCACGCTCATCCTCGTGGTCATCAGCACGCCCCTCGCCTGGTGGCTGGCCCGTTCCAAATCGCGATGGACGATCATCGTCAACGCATTGATTGCCCTGCCGCTCGTCCTTCCGCCCACGGTTCTGGGGTTTTATATGCTCATCCTTTTGGGCACCGGCGGTCCGGGCGGCTGGCTGGCTCCGCTCTGGGGTGGGCGCAGCCTCGCCTTTACCTTCCCCGGTCTCGTCATCGGTTCAGTGCTCTATTCGCTGCCCTTCGTCGTCCAGCCCCTGCGCAACAGCTTTGCCGCCATCGGCCCCGGCCCGCTCGAAGCGGCCTATTCGCTGGGACTTGATTTCCGCAAAGCCTTTGCCTTGATCATCCTGCCCCTCGCCCGTCCCGGCTACCTGACCGCAGCGGTACTTGGCTTTTCCCACACGGTGGGCGAATTCGGCGTTGTCATGATGATCGGCGGCAACATCCCCGGTCAAACCAAAGTGCTCTCCATCGCCATTTTCGATTATGTCGAGCAACTCCGCTGGACCGAGGCCCACATCGTCGCCTTCGCCATGCTGATCTTTGCCTTCGTCGCGCTGGCCCTCACCATGAGCGCCGACAGACGAATCTCCCGCATTCAGCCTTAGGCGGGCTTGGTGTCCTCGGCCAGTTCCGTGCTGTCCGGCGCCCCGGCGTAATAGGCCGAAAGCTGTTTGTAGGGCCGCGAATTGAGCGCCAGAATAGTCACCAGAACGCCTATCAGCCCGGCCACCGTAAAGACCAGGGCAATACCACGCTCCGGCCCGGTGCCGAACCATCCGCCAATCGATCGCGCGCCCTGCCCGTCGGTCATAAATGGGATCACCACGAACTGGGTATAGGGCCCGATCAGAAACGCCGTCAGCGGCGAAGCCGCCTGTTCGACCGATTGGGCAAACCCGAACACTCGCCCCTGCCGCTCCAGCGGCACGACCTTTTGCAGTGTCGTGTGCTCGGCCGCCTCGGCAAAAGGCGCCATGAACATCCAGACGAAACATCCGGCCGTGAGAAGCCAGATCGAGGATTGCAGCGTGAAAACGCAGCACACCGACCATGTGACGAGGTTGACCAGCAGCAGTGTGCGCAGCGGATTTTTGCCCAGTCCGATACGTGAAATCAAAAGTCCGCTCGCGATGAACGCCGTTGAAAGCACCCCAAACAGCAACCCCCAGATCTCGACCGATACCAGCGAAAGCCCGTAGGCATCGAGCAGAGCCATGAAGATGCCGCCGAGGAAATTGTTGAAGGTGGCAAAAAAGATCAGGGCGAAGAGCCCCGGCACCGCTGCGATGATCGCTATTGTGCCAGCAATATCCACGGTGCGCGGCGGCTGGACTTCCCCTTCAACGGGAACGGGCCGGCCCTCATTGACGCGCAGGAATCCCAGATGGGCGAAAACCAGAACGGTCGTCCCCAGCGCGAGAACCAGCACCAGCCACATCCCGCCCCAGGCGACAAGAAACCCCGAGATCACCGACGTAGTCAAAAAACCGATGCCGGTGACCATGCCTACCAGCCCGTTCGCCTTGTCGCGCTCGTCCTCGGGGATCATGATGGTTACCAGCGTCGGAAGCGCAATGGACCGGATATTGCCCGCAATCACCCCCAGCATGACCAGAAGCACGAACACCCAAAGATAAGGCCCGAACGGATCGGTAAACGCGCCCTCGGGTTCGGTCAGCAACATGCCAAGCGCTGCCGCATAGAACAGGAACGAGACAAGGCTCGATCCCATCATCGATATGCGCTTGGAATTATGATCGACGATCGATCCCAGCCAGAAGCCGAAGGCCGCAGTGAACACCAGATAAATTCCGGCGATCATGCCGGTGGCGAACACCGACTGGGTCTCGATAAAGATCCAGAACGTGATCGCAAACCAGACAGTAAAGTTGGTGATGTTGGCAACAAGGTTGTTGCCCAAAATCTGATGAAAGGGGGCCATGGCCGTGTCCGGATCGTTCAAGGTGCGACATTACGTCCGGCAGTGTCCAAGAACAATCGCCAAACGCTCGTCACCAAGGACGTATTGGGTCAACCGGCGCCGACACTTTCCCTCCAAAAAGGTGCAGAACCTAGCGGTCGCCTACGATGTCGCGGATATCATCCTCAATCGTCGGAGCGGTGCTGCCACATTCGAACCCGTCGACCAACTCGTCGGCTAGTCGCCGCGCTCGCTCGTTGGCGCCTTCGGTATTGGCCACATAGGCCATGGCGCACGCACCACCGCCATCCGGCTGGCCGACCTTGGAGACAACCAGCAATTGCCGGTTCCAGTTGCCATCCTGGTCGGCGATAAACCAGCGCTGGATAGCCGCCACGGGCCGTTCGGTGTTCCGGTCGAGCCGCACCCGCCATTCCACTGTTTCGTTGGCGTAGTTAAAGGGCGCGAACGTTGCCATGCCCGACTCCGTGGCAAAGCCGTAAGTCACACTGTCCCGTCCGTCAGACGAGCGCAGAACGAACGGGTATCCCGCATGCCCCGTACAGACGAAGTCAGCCCACTCACCCTCATTGTCCGGAGCGCGGGCAATCAGATTGCAGTCGGTATCGAGGTCGTATTGCGTATATTCGCTGATCGCCTGCGCCATGATGGGCGTGGCGCCGAGCGAAAGGGCAGCGAGAGCGGCAAGCAGCATTTTCATGACAATCGGTCCTCGTCGCAATCTCGGTGTGAACCTCTTGGAACAATCGGGCGGCAATATGCCGTTCAAACGGTTTTCAACACCGCCTCAACCTCGGCCCGGCGCGGCGGATTGCAGCCCACAAACCCGCAATTGAGCCCCGCCGTCACAGCACCGAACCGCAGCACCTCACCCAAAGCCTGCGCATCGAGTGCAGCCAGTTTGCCCACGGCCAGCGCATGCCGATCGGAAAGCGCCGAAAGCACACCGGCCATCAGGCTGTCCCCGGCGCCCACCGTGTCGCCGAATACCTCAGGGCGATGAACAGGCGCTTCGGCTTCGGCCGATGATGTGAAGGCCCGCGATCCCTCCTCACCCATGGTCACCACCACAAGTTTCACATTGGGCCGCGCCAGCAGGCTCTGCGCGTGCGCCTCGATGCTCATCGAGCCATCGAGCGCGGCAAGATCCTCGTCGGAAACCTTGACGATATGCGCCAGATCCAGAAACGTTCCCAGCCGTTCCTTGTAGCCGGCAAAATCGGAAATCAGCGACGGCCGCACATTGGGGTCGATCGAAAGAACCGCGCCGCGCGCCGCCACCTGCTTGACAACATCGAGCCAGATTTCAGCATCTTCGGGCTCGATGGGCAGGAACCCGCCGATCTGGAAAACATCGATTGTCTCAGGCAGCGCCGCCAACAGCTTGTCCCGCGAGATATCACGCTCGGCGGTTCCCTGACGATAAAACGCGTAGGCCGGCAATCCCTTGGCGTTGCGTGTGACCACCGCCAATGTAGTATTGCAATCGGATCGTTCCCTGATCAACCGAACCACCCCGGCAGCATTAAGCGGCCCCATCAGCAGATCGCCGAAGGTATCCTTGGAAATCGGACACAAAAAACCCGATTGCTGTCCCAGTCGGGCCAACGCGATGGCGCAATTGTAGGGCGACCCGCCTTCATGAGCACTCATTTCCATCGACCGGCCGACCTCAAGCGGCTTGGCGACAAGATCTATGAGGCTTTCCCCCGCAACCACGAACATCGCGCCCTCCTGTGTCAAAGCCCGGCTTCTCTACACGAATCCGCGGGCATTCGCCAAGATATTGAGCAGATGTTTATGTGACCAAACTCGCGCCCGGGTCACAAGGCACTGTGCTGCAACCTTTGACGAGGCAGAACATTGTGCTCCCGATACTTTTTCCATTTGAAACCTGAAGGACTTCCCATGGACGTTGTTGACGTAAGAATCGACCCCTTTCCCAGCCAGCGCGAACTGTCCGACCTCTGGCGGGCCACTTGGGAGATCGATGGCGTCTCCGATTTCCAATCCATCCTGACCCGCAGCCTCACCCATGTCGGCGCCTATCTGGGAGACCGGATCATCGGTTTTACCAACATGGCCTGGGATGGCGGCATTCACGGCTTTCTGGTCGATGCCTGCGTGCACCCCGAGTTTCGCGATCACGGCATCGGCCAATCCATGGTCGAAGCGGCCCTCAAGGTCGCCCGCAAGCGCGGATTGCAGAAAGTCCATGTGGACTTCGAGCCCCATCTGCGCGATTTCTACCTTTCCTGCGGCTTCACCCCCACTGACGCCGGGGTTTTGACCATCGACTAAGGACGACGCAACAATGGCCGACAGTCAGGAACAGCGGCTTATCGCTCTCGAAGAGCGTCTGGCCCATCAGGACCAGACCATTGAGGATTTGAGTGCCGTGATCACGGGCCAGTGGCGCGAAATCGACAGGCTCAAGCGACAGCTCGCCATGATCGACGACCAGATCGCCGCCGTCGAACAGCTCGCCCGCACGGGCAAGGCCGAGCCCCCTCCGCCTCACTACTGAAACCTAGCCGCACCAGCTCCGGCGCGCGCCGCCCCAAGGGCGCGCCAAACCCTCAGCGACCAGCATCATGCCCAGCGACTGCCCGTCGCGTTCGAGCACACGTAGCTTGCGGCCATACATGTCCTCGTCGCGATGGTCCCAGAGTGCCATAGTGAACCCCCCTTGGTTGACCAGCTCGAGCATGCGCAGCGTTGCCCTGTCGCCAAGCGCCTTTTCCTCGGCGCAGCCGTAATCGCGCACTTCAGGCGTATCGATATCGGCAATCCTGACCGACTGCCCTTCAATACGGATAGTATCGCCATCGATCACGCAGGTGCCGCCGCTCCCCGAGCACAGCGAGAAGTGGTGCGCGACCGTCTCGTAGCCCGAAGCCGCGTCTGGCACCTCGAAGCCGGGAACTTCGACATAACCCCGCTCGATCGCCACCCAGCCCAGCGCCGCCACCGCAATCAGTGCAAGCAGCGGCTCAAGCACCATCGGCGGCCGCCGTTGCGGCTGCGCGACAAACCGCGCCCGCCCGAAACCCGCTCTAACCCGCATCGCCGAATCGTCTCCACACCCTCTGGGGCAGACGATAGGCAAGAGGTTCTAACGGGGCGTAAGCGCCAAGCTCGGCGATCTACCGATGGGGGTTACACGGCAAGACAGAGATATTTTATGTTGAGATAATCCTCGATGCCGAATTTGGAGCCTTCCCGGCCAAAACCCGACTGCTTGACCCCACCGAACGGGGCGACCTCGGTGGAAATCATCCCCGTATTGATGCCCACGATCCCGTATTGCAAAGCCTCAGCCACCTTGGTCACCTTCGAGATGTCCTTGCCGTAGAAATAGGCCGCCAACCCGAACTCGGTGGCATTGGCCAGTTCAACGGCCTCTTCAACCGTTTCGAATTTGAAGACAGGCGCGACCGGGCCAAATATCTCCTCGCGCGCCAGCCGCATGTCCTTTGTGGCGCCTACCAGAAGCGTTGGCGGATAAAATGTCCGCTCTCCGGTCGGCGCACCACCCATGATGATATCGGCACCCAGCTCGCGCGCATCGCCGACAAGCTCCTCGACCTTGCTGACCGCCTTGTCCGTAATGAGCGGGCCAAGTTCTATCCCTTCCTCCATGCCGTTGCCGAGCCTGAGTTGGGCCATCCTGTCCTTGAGACGATCAACAAATGCGTCGTGAATACCCGCCTGCACATAAACGCGGTTGGCACAGACACAAGTCTGGCCCGCATTGCGGAATTTTGACGCAATGGCCCCATCGACCGCAGCATCGAGATCGGCGTCGTCGAACACGATGAACGGCGCGTTCCCACCCAGCTCCATGCTCATGCGCTTGATGCCGTCCGCGCACTGGCGCATCAGGATTTTCCCGACATTGGTGGACCCGGTAAAGCTGATCTTGGCAACCTTGGGATTGGCGCAAAGCTCTTGCCCGATCGCGGCAGAATCCGTACCCGGCACGATGTTGAACACGCCGGCGGGAAATCCCGCCCATTCCATCAGCCTTGCGATCGCCAGCGCCGAAAGCGGGGTTTCCGAAGCGGGTTTGGAAACCACCGTGCACCCCGCCGCCAAGGCCGGCGCCAGCTTGCGCGCCAGCATCGCGTTGGGAAAATTCCAGGGTGTAATGACACCCACGACGCCCACCGGCTGCTTGATGACGCTGATTCTGGTGTTGGCGGTGTGCCCCGGAATCGTATCGCCATAGACCCGGCGCGCCTCCTCGGCGAACCACTCGATAAAGCTGGCGCCGTAGAGGACCTCCCCGTGGGCCTCCTTCCAGGGCTTGCCCATTTCCAGTGTCAGGATGGTGGCCAGATCGTCGGCGTTCTCCACCATCAGCCTGTTGAGTTTTTTGAGCAGATCGGCGCGCTCCTTTGCCGATTTTGCTGCCCAGCCCGGCTGTGCCGCATGAGCAGCATCGATCGCCTCATGCGTCGCGTGGGTCGAAAGATCGGGAATCTGCGCCAGCACTTCACCCGTCGCCGGATTCGCCACCCGAAACACCTTGCCGCGCGAAGAGACGGTGTTCCACTTGCCGTTGATAAAGCCACCGGCCGCAATCAGCCGTGGTTCCTTGAGCCGGTCGGTAAGCGCGGACGTCAGGGTCATGGGGAGCCTCCTTGTAGTGTTTTTTGCAATTGAACGCCTCAAATTGCTCGATGGCAACAGGGACCCGGCAGGGTTTCGGTTTTGCTGGCCAGTTTCAACAGAACTGCTATAATAATAGCCAGTGCCGATTTAGCGACGGGCCGAATGGATACCGCCGAAACGACCTATTCCTTCCTTTCCAACTCCGCTGACATGCCGCGCGGCTCCATGGCTGCCCAGGTAGCCGCACAATTGCGAAACGCCATCATCGATCTGAGGCTTCCACCGGGCACCATGCTCGACAAATCCCAGATCTGTGCGCGGCTCGGCGTGTCGCGCTCTCCTGTCGCCGAGGCCTTTGCAAGACTGGAATCCGAAGGACTGCTCGATATCCTGCCCCAACGGGGCACAGTCGTCTCGTTCCTCTCGCTGGGCGCGATCAAGGAATACATCTTCATCCGCAAGGCTCTCGAGGGCGAAGCGGTGCGCATGCTCGCCACCCACCGCCCACCCGGCCTCACCGAGCGGCTGGAGGCCAATATAGCGGCCCAGCGCGAAAGCGCGCGCAACGAAGATCGCAACACGTTTCACCGTCTCGACCTGCAGTTTCATGACGAGCTTTTGAGCACTCTCGGTTACAGACGCATGAAGGCCGTTGTCGATACCGCGCGCAACAATCTCGATAGGGCCCGGCAGATGACTAACTCCATCCGCCGCATTGCCGTGGGCATCGAAGAACATGCCAAAATCCTTGCCGAGATAGCGGCGGGCAAGGGCGACCGCGCGGCCCGCGCCATGCACGTCCACCTCGATGGCATGATCAGCGAAACCGAAGCCCTGGCAAACCGTCACCCCGAGCTTTTTGTGCCCGGCGCGGCAAGCCGGAGCACCGACCAATCCGGCATCATTCGTGATTTGGCAACAATCCGTCGCGTTCCGTCCACTTAATCAGAACGCTCGGCGGCATTATCCTTACGGCAATGACACGCCACGGAGATACCGCCATGCTCAAGACCAGACCCAGCGTCGCAACGCCCTTACTGGTGCCAACAACCACCCGCCTGGGACAGATCCATATCGCTGTGACTGATCCCGATCAGGCCCTTGCAGTCTGGCGCGATGTCGTCGGCCTCACTTTGATCAGCCGCAACCCCGACCGGCTTGAGCTGGGCGTGGGGAGTGAGGTGCTCGTCGTTCTCGAAACCGGCGCCAGCGGGCTGGTTGCTCCCCACACGGTGGGGCTCTACCACGTCGCCATCCACGTCCCCACCCGCCGCGACTTCGCTCGTGCCCTCAACCGGGCAATTGCCGCCCGCGTTCGCGTCTCCCCCACCGATCATCTGGTCTCCGAGGCGCTTTACCTCTGGGATTTCGATGGCAACGGCATCGAAATCACCTATGAGACTCCGTGGCGCGGCAAGTTCGTCGAAGACGACGACCTCATGGCCATAACCCCCGATGGCACGCCCCATTCGGGCCGCGAACCCATCGACGTGCCGGATCTTCTGGCCGAACTCGACGGCGATGAGAACCCTTTAGCGCCCATGCCCGAGGGCACCCGCATCGGTCACGTTCACGTCCATGTGGACGATCTCGACACTGCCATGGACTTTTACCGTGACCAGATCGGCTTTGCCGGTCAGCTCCTTTCGCGCCGCTACGGCATGGGCGACGTCAATCTCGATTACGCCCCCCACATTCTTGCCTTCAACATCTGGGCCGGGCGCAATCCCTCGATGCCGCCTGCCGGGGTGGCCGGGCTGCGCTGGTTCGAGATTGTCGTCCCCGACGAGAAGACGCTGACCGAAATTCGCGATCGCCTGACCAGTGCGGGATCGGATGTCGAAACCATCGAAGCCGGTATCCAAACCCGCGACCCCGCCGGCAACCGCCTCAAGATCGTTCTGGCTTAGACGTCTTGGAAGTTAGGTCAGGGTGAGCCGAGAAAGGCCGATTCGAGAACCGGAAGCGCAGAAGATGCACACCTGCAGGCCGCCCTCGCCCAACTTAGCGGCGCGCGATCAGGTCGATCTCGACCAAAGCCCCCACAGCCAGCCCGGTCACCCCGATTGTCGTCCGGGCCGGCAGCTTTCCAGGCCCGAAATACGATTGGTAGGTGGCGTTCATATCCGCATAGTCGCGCTCGAACGCGGTAAGATAGACGCGCGCCATAGTGACGTTTTCGAGCGACAAACCGATCCCGCCCAGAACGATCGCCAGATTGTCCATCACCCGGCGCGTCTGCGCCACGATACCCTCCGGCAGCGGCGCGTCGGGGGCGTCAGGGTCGGTCGGCATCTGCCCGGTGACGAACACCCAGCCATCAGCCTCGACGGCATGGGAAAATGGGGCGACCGGGCGAGGGCCGCGCTCGATCATGTGATGGATGGGCAGGCTCATGGGAACTCCTTGATAGCGGCACGAGAGTGCAAAGCCTTGCTCTTGCCGTCAACCAGAACCATCTTTCATGCGTTAAGCCCACACCAAAGCGCTTGTAAGGAACTGCCCATGGCCATCGCTCTCGATATCCAGCACACCACCAATGGCAAACATGGGCGCTACTCGGCCGAGCTTGGTGAGGGAGCAGAGGCTGAGATGACCTATCTCCGGCGCCCCGACCAATCCATCATCATCACCCACACCGGCGTTCCGCGGGAATTCGAGGGACGCGGCATTGCCCTGCAACTGGTCAAGCGCGCCGTCGCCGACGCGCGCGCGGGCAATTTCAAGATCATGCCACAATGTCCGTATGTGGCCGTCCAGTTCCGCCGCCATCCCGATTGGGACGATCTGCTGGCTTAAACGGCCTCGCTATCAATAGCCTGCGTGACCGATCGATCATCGGCCGCATCGTCGTCGGCGTCTTGGCACAAGGCCATCTCGCGCTCAAACAGCACAACCCGGTCGCGGCCGTCTTCCTTGGCCCGATACAGCGCCGCATCGGCCATTTCGGTTGCCATCTCAAGACTGTCTTCGGCCAGAACCAGTGCAGCGCCGATACTGATTGTCACCGACAGTGGCTCCCCATCTGAAAGGATGACTGGCATCTGCCGCATCATTTCAGTGAGTGCATTAGCGATCTGGGACAAGCCCTGCGGTGTGCAATCGTGCACCAGGACGATAAACTCATCCCCGCCCCACCGCGCACAGACATCGACCCGCCGCAGCGCCGCCTTGAGCCGCCGCGCCACTTCGATCACCACCTGATCGCCGGCTGAATGGCCTGCCGTATCGTTGACGACCTTGAAATTGTCGATGTCGATTAGCATCAGCCCGTTTACGCGGTTCTCATCGTCCTCTCGGCGGCGCTGGACTACGAACTTTTCTTCAAAGCCGCGACAATTGTAGATTTTCGTCAGCGCGTCAAGGTTGACCAGCGACTGCAGTTGTTCGGTGCGCTCGCGCACCTGGCTTTCAAGGCTGAGCCGCGATTCGGTAATGGAATCGGACATTTCGATCAGCGTGCGCGATAGCCTGCCGATCTCGTCTTCGCTGCGATCGGGCTTCATCACCGCCCGCTTGCCCTCGCGCAAAGCGACGAGTCCCCCCTCGACCTTTTCGAGCCGGTTCAGAACGACGATGCGGAAAATCCAGCTCAGCGCCAGCCCCACCGCCAGGAGAATGGCAATGGCTGCCAGTCCAACGGGAATAAAGATGCGCCGGTCGATGATGGTCTTAAGGTCCATCACCGTGATGTTGTACCATCCGATATGGTCGAGGTACCCCACTCCGACCAATCTGGGCATGCCGCCCATGGTCAGCATGGCCGTGCGAATTTCATCGGGCGATTCCATCGCCCCATTCATCATCGCACGCAGCAACGCCATGTCTTCCACATTGTCCACCAGCGAAAAGACCGTCGTCCTTTCGGCGATGTCCTTGGTGATCGAACGGAAATCGACAAGCGATGCGTCCCGGTGCGCCTGAACCGCGCCGCCCTGATCGACAAAGATCGAATCGACCCCCGGTTGGGGCAGATCGACCACCTCGCGAATGAAGGCAGACAGATCGAGCCCGGTGCCCACCATGCCCAGCACTTCCCCGTCCCGGTTGACGAGGCAATTGATCCAGACCTTGGTCAGTTTGAGTACGTCGTCAACATTGACGTTGAGATGGCAGCCTTCGCGTCGCTCTCGCGTGGCGTAATACCAGGCATCGCGCTCCAAGTTCGGCCGCAGCGTGTAGCTGTAAGGGTCGTCGCCATAGCTGTTCTGGGCGTCGTTGAAATAGTAGTTACCCGATGCATTGACGATCAGAAAGACACTCTGGTCGGTAAATGAGGTTCGGTAGTGCTCCATTTCGGCCAACCCGCGAGCTCGGAGCTCTTCGTCCTGCTCATTGGCGAGCCAATCCAGCACAACGGGTGAACGGCTCATGGTCTCGGCAAGCGAAATCTCGCGCCCCAACGCCGCCATGCCCCGATAACGATCATACTGAACCTGACGTTCGGCGATCATCGTGCCGAACTGAACGGTCAGGGATTCGATGATGCGATTGACGGCGAACCACCCTGCCAACCCCACAAGAACCAAGGCCGCGAGCACCAGCCAAAGCACCCGTGTACGCAAGCTCGGCCCAGCCAGCCGACCAAAAAGCGATCTCACCATCGCTCGCTCTACCCCCAAACGTGCCGGCGCACTCATGCGCCGACACCGTAAAACCCTATCGGTACAGTGGTTTATGCCCTGTTAACCGTGATTGTAGTCGCCAAGAAAATTGGCAATAGCCGCCAATTCGGCCTGCACGATTTCGTGACCACCCTCATGCCAGGCGATTTCCGCCTGTGCGCCCTGTTCGACAAACCAGTCGGCCAGAGCCTGAGTGCGGCCGGCCGGGCAGATCGGGTCACGCCGTCCGGCGGTAATGAGTACGCGGCGTCCCGTGAGCCCGCCCACGGGTTCAGGCTCCCAGGGGATCAGCGGATGCATGAGCACGCCGGCATCGACCAGCTCGGGATGGGCCATCATCACCGACGCCAGAATATTGGCGCCATTGGAATAGCCCAACCCGATCAGCGGTCCACCCGCGTCCAGTCCTCTTAGAAAGCCCGCCATTTTTTCGGTCCGAACAGCAAGGTCGTCCATATCGTAAACGCCCTCCCCCGTCCGCCTGAAATAGCGCAGAGCTCCACCCTCGGACACGTCGCCACGAACGGCAACCAGCCGGGCCCGGGGCAGCAATTGCCGCCCCAGATTGAAGAACTGGTTCTCGTCGCCTCCCGTACCATGCAGCAGCACGAGCGTGGGAGCGGCCGGACCCTGCCCCGCATGCTCCTTGATAAAATAGGTTCCGCTCATAGCTCAGTCCTCTATTTCGGGCAGATGAGTTTCCAGCCATGCGCGCCGGTGTTCGTGCTGGGTGGGCAGCTTCAGCGCCTCGCCCAGATGGGCGGTGTCCTCATCCTTGTCGAAGCCGGGCTCATTGGTTGCGATCTCAAAAAGGACGCCACCGGGGGTGCGGAAGTAGATCGCAAAGAAATAGTCGCGATCGATCACCGGGGTGACCTGATAGCCCGTATCGAGCAGCGCCTGGCGCACAGCCTTCTGGGCTTCCCGATCGTCCACGGCAAAGGCGATGTGATGAACAGAACCTGCCCCAAGGTCGCCACGTGGCATGTTGGGCAAAGTCTGCAGATCGATAACATCAGCCCCATTGCCGCCCGGGATTACGAAACGCTTGATGCCCTTGGAGGTGTCGGCGTGTTCATACCCCATGAATTTGAGCAGCTCTTCGGTCGCCCCGCTGTCGCCAAGGCGCAATTTTGCCCCGGCAAACCCCCGTATCGCCTCGTCACCGGCCACCGCGCCGCCGGTCCATGGCGCACGCTCATCGCCTCTGGATTCAACCAGAGCGAAACTGTCGCCATCAACGGCGGTAAAGCGCAGCCGGTTTTCCCCGAATGCCTCTTCGGCCATCACCCCGCCGACGCCCTTTTCGGCAAACCGTTCCTTCCAGAACGAAAGGCTGCCCTCGGGAACCGAAAACGCGGTTTCACCCACTTCCCCCGTACCCGGACGCCCCCTGATGATGTGAGGAAACGGAAAATAGGTCATCACCGACCCCGGAGTTCCCACCTCGTCGCCATAATAGAGATGATAGACCGACGGCTCATCGAAATTGACCGTCTTTTTCACCCGGCGCAGGCCGAGCGTATCGGTAAAGAAGTGATTGTTTTCATTTCCATCGCGCGACATCGACGTCACGTGATGGAGGCCCCTGATCTGGTCGAGCATATCGCGTCTCCAAAAAATTTCAGCCCTTTTGGGCCGCTGGAGACCAATATAGACCGGTGATCGGTCCGGATAATCCGGACTATGGTTCATTCATTATTCGATATTGCCGAACGATCGAACGGGTCGCATCAGGCCTTGATGTCGGAAATCCGGTACGCGCACCGCCGCGCGCCCATCACGATATGGTCAGTGCGCTCGACGCTGGCATCGGGCCCAAGGACATCGCGGAAAACCGCCAGTTCGGCCCTGCAGAAATTCTGGCATGCCGTCGCCGCGGCGCAGATCGGACAGTGATTTTCGTAGAGGACATAGCCACCCTCGCCATCGGCTTCCCAATCGGCCATGTACCCCTCGGCCGAGCGCAGATCCGCCAGTCGCGCAACCCGCTCGCCCAGCGTATCCGCCCCGCTCATGGCCGCATGATAGACCGATTTGGTTCGCTCCTCGCGCGTATCAATGATCCGCGACAGCACATCGTGGCCGAACGTGTCGCCTACGATGCCCAAAAGCTCAACGGTCAGCGCCGCATGGGTATCGGGAAACCGCGCCTGCCCGGCACCCGTCAGGCGCCAGAATTGGGACGGTCGCCCTACGCCGCGCGACTGGCTCCAGCTTTCGACAAGCCCCTCCTCGGACAGCCGCACCAATTGCTGGCGCGCAGCCTCCCCCGAAGTTCCAAGCGCTTTGCCCAACTCGGCCGCGGTTTTTTCTCCGTGCATCTTGAGATGGAACAGCACGCGTTCAGCCGCATTGCGCGGAGACCAGTTTCCCGTCTCGGGCAATGATGGAGAATTTTCAATCACGGGTTTGCTGCTTGACATGGCTCCTGAGCGACATTTAGAAAGCCCTTACTTGGAAAATACAGAGACCGGGCCGCAAGATCAAGCCCCGCCGGTTTCTTCACACAGACCGGCGCTCAAGACTGCCCTGCAATGACCAGACCGAACACCAAATCTCCGCCGGCCGGTCCGGCTCTCGCCCTCGCACTGGCGGATCATCCGTCGGCAACCGATGCGGTGCCCGCCTCCCAGTTCACTGGCGCCATGAGCACGCTGGCCGCCGCCGTCACGGTCGTCACCGCCCGTATCGGTGATGAGCAGCACGGGCGCACAGTGACAGCCATGCTTTCATTGAGCGCCGAACCGCCCGCCGTAATGGTTTCGATCACCCGCGACACCGAACTGGCCCAGACGATAGAGGCAGCAGGACGGTTCTCCCTTTCGGTGCTGGCACAAGGTCAGGAGACCGTCGCCGACGCTTTTGCCGGATGGGGACCGCAGGATCGGTTTGCGAATGCCCATTGGGAGCACTGGCCCTCGGGTCAGCCCCTGCTTTCCGGCGCAGCCACCAGCCTCGATTGCGTCCTCGCCGGGTCCATAGTCATGGATACCCACACCCTTTACGCCGGCATCGTGACGCATACTCGGTCCTTTCCCGACCGCGCTCCGCTTATCTGGCATCGGCGCAGCTACAAAGCCCTTGATCAGTCCTGAGAAGAATCGGCGCCCGGCTCGACCACCTGCTGTAACTCGGCCTTCCGGTCGGCCTTTTTGCTTCGCTGCTCCTTGAGCTTGGCACGCAGGAATGCCTTGAGCTCTCTCCCGCTCATGAACACCGGCACACGGGCCTTCTGGGCATCCTGGTCGATAGCCAGACCAGCCTCGGACACCTCCCCCTCGATATCCACCTCGCGCACGATCAGTTCCAGGGCGCCTATGGCCACCCGGTCGCCGATTTCCGCGGTCCCGCCCAGCCGCTCGCGCATATAGTCGCCGATGGTCTTTTCCAGCGATACATTGGGGCCGATCGGGGCGTCATAAGCATCCTTGAGCGCGCCAAGCGGGCGCTCGGGATTGATCTTGAACTCGCCAAAAAAGTCCTTGTCGTCCGCCTCCACCTTGGTGGGGCTGGCAAACAGCCGGTCGAGCAGGCGGGTATAGCGCGGCGCGATGAACATATAGACGTAGTCGCCGGCCTTGATGCGTCCCGCATATTGGAAGCGCATAGACTGTCCGTCCCGCACGATCAGCGAGGGACGCGCCCAGCGCGGCAGCCTTTCGCCCTCTGCAACCGGGCTGCCCTCGACCACGTGATAAACGATCAGCTCATGATGCGCGCTTCCCGGCAGCTCAAGCCCCACGCGCTCGACCGGCCCGATGCGCGGCGGCACGATCAGCCCCAGCCATTGGGCCATGGGCCGGATGGTCCAACCTTGAACGAGCAGCGACGTCAGCACGATGATGAATGCGGTATTGAACAGCACCGCCCCGTTTTCGAGCAGGGCGATCAGCGGCAGAATGGCAAGCAGAATCGAAACCGCGCCACGAAGACCCACCCAGGAAATAAAGGCAATCTCGTCGCGCTGATACTGAAAGGCCAGTAGACACAACCACACCGCCACGGGACGGGCGACAAACATCAGGAACAGCGCCAGCGCTACCGCCGGCAGCGCCACATCGCCAAATTGGGACGGATTGGCCAAAAGCCCGAGAATGAGGAACATGACGATCTGGGCCAGCCAGGTCATCCCATCCTGGAAGCGCACCAGCGTCGCACGTGCACGGACCCGGCGATTGCCTGCGACGAGCCCAGCCACATACGCGGCCAGCGCGCCCGATCCTCCCAGAATACCGGTAAAGGCAAACAGCAGAACCGCCATCCCCAGAACGATTATGGGGTAGAGCGCCCCCTCGAGTTCGACCCGGTTGATAATGAAGACGATGATCGCACCGCCGGCAATGCCCAACGCCACACCGAGCCCCATTTGCAGTCCGAACCCCACGACAAAGTCGTGAGTGAACCCCGTGATCCCCGAGCCCGACGCCAAAAGTTCGACGAACATGATGGTGAGAAAAATCGCCATCGGATCGTTCGATCCCGACTCCACTTCGAGGGTCGAACGAACCTTGTCGCGAATGGTGATACCGCCCACGCGCAACAGGAAGAACACCGCCGCCGCGTCCGTGGACGAAACGATCGCTCCCATCAACAACCCCTCGGCCCACCCGAACCCGAACAGCAGGCGCGCCGCCATGCCCACGATCGCCGTGGTCAAAAGCACCCCGACTGTCGCCAGAACGATCGATGGCGCCGCCGCCTGCCGGAACGATTTCAGCGATGTGCCAAAGCCGGAGTCGAAGAGAATGACCGCAAGCGCCAGCGAGCCCACGAAATAGGCTGTGTTGACGTCGGAAAATTCGATTCCCAGACCGTCGCTGCCCGCTCCGAGGCCAATGCCCAGAAACAACAGTAGCAAGGGGGCCCCGAAGCGGAAGGCGACGAGAGAGGTAAAAACCGAAACGACGATGAGGGCCGCGCCCACCAGGAGCAGCGGATAAATCCAGTCGATCATCCCCAAATGACCCGATCTATAATGTTTGGCAGCCGGCCCGAACCGGCCGCGAAGGCATAATAATCAATAGCGACAATGATTACGGCGCCAATGCGTCGCGTCCACCCCCGCACGCCAAAAAAACGGTTTTGCAGCAAAAAATTAGCCCGCGCCGGACTACGTTTGTCTTCCGCCGAGATCGAGACGCCTCTTGCGTGCGCCCGCACGCCCGATAATATCGAATTCTCGGATTTTTTCTCCCTTGGACGCTGGAGGTCTTCGATCATGTCGGTACAAATTTCATCGTGGCGCAACCTGGCGGTTGCGGCATCGCTCGCCGCCGCGCTCGCGGCCGGAACAACCTTCGCTCAGGAAAACACGCCTGACGATCCGCGCCTGTTCACCCCGGGTCAGCTGACTATCGCAACCTCCGACCCGGTCTTTCCGCCCTGGATGATGGACAACGACCCCTCCAACGGTGAAGGCTTTGAAAGCGCTTTCGTTTATGCCTTGGCCGAGAAGATGGGTTTTGCGGCCGATGATGTGGTCTGGGTGCGCGAGACCTTCGATCAGGCGATTGCGCCGGGCGCCAAGGATTACGATTTCGGCATCCAGCAAATCTCTGTCACCGAAGACCGCAGCCAGATCGCCACCTTCTCGGACGTCTATTACCAACCGCAAAAGGCTGTGGTCGCCATGCCAGGCTCGGCGGTCGAACAGGCGACCAGCTTTGCAGATCTGCGTGAGGTGCGCTGGGGCGTGATGATCGGCACCACCGATCTCGATTACGTCGAACAGATCATCGGTGTCACCGAACCAGCGGTGTATAACGACCAGGTCGGCCTGTTCCAGGCCCTCCAGGGTAACCAGATCGATGCTGTAGCCACCGAATTGCCCACGGCGCTCTATCTCACCGCCGTCCAGGTGCCGGACGCCACCATCGCCGCCATCCTCCCGCCTGACGAAAACGACTACGGCCACGGCCTGATCTTTGAGCAGGGCAATGACCTTGTCGAATGGGTCAACGAGGCGATTGCGGAACTGAAATCCGAAGGCGTCATCGACGCGCTTGTCGCCGAATATCTGATCGCCGATCCCGAGCTGGCGGTCATTACCGAATGACCTCTGGACTACCGCCGCAAGGCACCCCGACTGGCACGGCTCCCGAAACGGAGCCGCGCCGTCCGCGCCCGCCGAAGAAAAAGAAACTGAGCGCCCGCGATCGCTATCTGCCCGGCCTCATCTCGATTGCCATGATTGCCGTCGTGTTCGGCACTGTTGCCTATACAGTGACCTCTGCCGAACAATGGCCGCGCATCGCCCGGCAATTTTTCGATCTCAATGCCATGGCGGCGTCTTTCCCGCAGGTGCTGCGCGGCTTCTGGCTCAACCTTCAGGTCTGGGCAATATGCCTCTTCGCCATCATGGCGTGGGGTCTGGTGCTGGCCCTGTTCCGCTCGCTGACCGGTCCGTGGTTCGCGCCCCTGAGGGTGTTCACCGTCGTCTATATCGATCTGTTCCGTGGCCTGCCGGTCCTGCTGCTCGTCCTGATTTTCGGCTTCGGCATTCCGGCCCTCAACCTGCCCGGTCTGCCCAATTCCGCCCTGTTCTGGGGCGCAACCGCAATGGTCATCTCCTACGCCGCCTATTCGGCCGAAATCTACCGCTCGGGCATAGAAGCGGTCCATGACGGCCAGCGCGCCGCCGCCACCGCGCTCGGCCTTTCCCAGTGGCAGACCATGCGCTACGCCATCCTGCCCCAAGCCGTCCGCAACGTCATGCCCGTGCTTTTGAACCTCGCTGTCGCGCTGCAAAAGGACGTGGCACTGCTCTCGGTCATCGGCGTGCGCGATGCCGTCCGGGAGGCCCAGATCTACACGGCCCAGACCTTCAACTATTCGTCGCTGATCGCCGCCGCGCTGCTGTTCCTCGTCGCGACAATTCCCATGGCGCGCCTTACCGATTACATCTCGAAAAAAGACCGCCAGCGCCGCCTGCAGGGGGCCATGTGAATACCGACCGCATAACAATTACCGGGCTCACCAAATATTATGGCGAGACCCTTGTCCTCGACGACATCAACTTGGTTATCGCCCCCCACGAAGTAGTGTGCCTGATCGGCGCGTCCGGTTCGGGCAAATCGACCCTGTTGCGCTGCATCAACCGGCTGACCGAGTTCGACTACGGCACCATCGCGCTCGACGGCATATCCCTCGACGACCCCTCCTGGGGCCGCAACGGGGTCTATCGCAAGATCGGCATCGTCTTTCAGTCCTACAATCTCTTCCCCCACATGAGCGTGATGGAAAACATCACCCTCGCCCCACTCAAGGTCCACGGCATTTCCAAACCCGAAGCGCTGGCCACCGCTCGTGACCTGCTCTCCGCCTTCGGCATGGCCGAGTTCGAAAACGCCTATCCCGAGCAACTCTCCGGCGGCCAGCAACAACGCGTCGCCATCGTGCGCGCTCTGGCCACCCAGCCGGAAGTGATGCTGTTTGATGAAGTTACCGCCGCGCTCGATCCCGAACTGGTCGGTGAAGTGCTCGCCATCATCCGCAAGCTCAAGTCCGACGGCATGACAATGGTCATCGTCACGCACGAAATGGGCTTCGCCCGCGACGTCGCCGACCGCATCTGCTTTCTCGATGGCGGCCGTATCGTGGAAGAAGCCGAGCCCAAAGCCCTGTTCTCGAGCCCGCAGAACCCGCGCACCCGCAAATTCCTGCAACGGATCATCGAAGCCGGTCGCCTCTGAGAGAGTTGCTAGCGGTCAGAGATGCTCGTGGCGAACTCGGCAGCAATCGGGCGGGAAGCTATGCGCCGGGAAATGATCGCGCAAACCGCCAACTGGATGAGGTGGAAGAGCATAAGCGGCAGCACGATGAGCGAAACCTCCTGCCCGGCAAACAATATCCCGGCCATCGGCAGGCCGGATACTGAGTCATCAAATAAGCCCGCAGGACGCCGGCGTGACTTTTGCTGCGTTCCAGCCCGGATTGGCGGCCCATTCGCATGTGGTCCGGCTCGGGTACGGTCAGGTCCGCATGAGTGACATCGTTGAGATGACCCACGAGGCTTGGCTAGATCCGATCGCTGTCGATGAAGATATGAGAACCCTCTAGGCCGGAACGTACGAACAGTAGTCCTCCCTGAGCGCGGCGAGGACCAATGCTCGGTCGCAACAATGGCCCAGAACAAGTCGAAGTTCACCCGCCCGGGTTGCGGTTTGGGCACAATACCATGCATCACCAGGCCACCGAGCATGATGACCATGGTGGTTGTGCCGGGAATACTGCCTGCGAAAGCTGGAATGAAGGCGGTCTCGGCCGCAGTGTTGTTGCCGCGTTAGGAACGACAATCCCCCGCGATTCCAGTGCCGGATTTTCCGGCATGACATCATCAGCGCTGTTCCAGCACATAGACAAAAAGCTGCCGGCGCCAGCCAGGCATCGGGCGACAATCCAGGGTTCGGCAGCGTCGATCGGGCCTGAGCACAACAGCGCCGGCGGATAGCTCGGCGTGTCGAACATCGACAAGAAATGCAGCAGATAGCATGGCCCGGCGGGATGCAAAAATGCAGCCCGCCGGGCCATCGGCTCATTGCGACGACCGCACTCGCTCAGTCGCCGTCCATCGCGAACACGGTCTTGGATTTGTCGGTGGCCAGCAATCGCCATATGACCGGGCCAAAGACCGCTGCAGCGGCGATGGCGTAGATCGTCAGCGCAACAGGAGAGGTCAGAAGAAACGTCCAGTCGCCCTGATTGATCATCAGTCCGCGGCGCAATTGCTCTTCGGCCAACGGCCCCAGAATTGCTCCGACGAGAACAGGTGCAAGTGGATAGCCGAACCTGCGCATCACGAAGCCGATCAGACCGAAGCCAAGGAGCAGAACCAGGGCGAAGACCGAACCTTGCGAACCGATAATGCCCAACGTGGCAAAGGTGAGAATGCCCGCATAAAGCCATGGTCGCGGGATCATCAGCAGGCGCACCCAGACGCCCACAAAGGGCAGGTTGAGCACGACCAGCATAACATTGGCGATGAAGAGAGAGGCAACCAACCCCCAAACCAGTGCAGGGTCGTTGGTGAACAGAAGCGGACCCGGCTGCAGCCCATATTGCTGGAATCCTGCCAGCATCATCGCGGCGGTTGCCGAAGTGGGCAGGCCAAGCGTCAGCAGCGGAATCAATGTACCGGCGGCTGAAGCGTTGTTTGCAGCTTCGGGGCCTGCAACCCCTTCAATGGCACCCTTTGGCCCCTCGAACTCCTCCTTGGCGACGCCTCTCGCCGATTTGCGTTCGGTCGAATAGGACAGAAATGTGGGAATCTCCGCTCCGCCGGTTGGCAACGGACCGAACAGAAAGCCAAGCCCCGCCCCGCGAACATATGGCATCAGGCAGCGCTTGAGATCGGTGAGACTGAGCCACACCGAGCCCCTGATGGCCTCGACCTTATCAACCACAGCGATCTTTTTTGATGCAATGAAAAGCGTCTCCCCGATGGCAAAAAGGCCCACGGCGACAACCGCTATCGAAATGTTATCGCGCAGTTCGGGAATGCCAAAACTGAGCCGGGGCTGCCCGGTGAGTTTGTCGATGCCCACAAGACCAATGGCCAGACCGATAAACAGGGCCGTCAGGCCGCGTGCAACCGAGCCGCCAAATGCCGCCGACACCGTCACAAACGACAGCACCATCAGCGCAAAATACTCTGCCGGCCCAAACGACAGGGCAACCATGATCATGAAGGGGGAAACAATCGCCAGCCCGAGCGTGCCGACCATACCGCCGGAAAACGACCCGATGGCAGCAGCCCCCAGAGCCTTGCCGCCACGACCGTCGCGCGCCATCTTGTTCCCCTCGACCGCTGTCATGATCGAGGCGGTTTCCCCAGGGGTATTGAGCAGGATCGAGGAAATCGCACCTCCATACATACCGCCGTAGTAAATGCCGGCAAACATGATCATCGAGCCGGTGGCTCCAAACGAAAGCGAGATCGGGAGCAGTAACGCAACCGTCAGCGCAGGCCCGATGCCGGGCATGACACCGACCGCTGTGCCCAGAAGCACGCCGATCAGTGCGAACATCAGGTTCATCGGTTGTGCGGCAACCAGAAGACCATCAAACAGCAATATGAACGTATCCATGACTGGACTTCCTTACCGTCTGAACAGAGTGTTTATGGCCTGCTCCAGTGGCCCGTTGGGCAGTGAAAGGCCAAGCCCATGCCGGAACAGCACATAAAGCAGCGTTGTTACACAGACGCCGACGAGAAAAGTCAGCCAGAGCGGTTTGCGTCCCAGTCCCCGGGCAGCAAGACCAAACAGGGCGCCTGCCCCGATGATGAAACCCGCCCCCGCGTACAAAAGCGCGATCTTCGCAATCACCGCCGCGACAACCCAGGACACTGCCTGCCAGTTCATCGGCTCCCGTTGCGGGAAGGATTTGCGCAGGCCCATGACGACTGTCGCGATCCCGAACATGGCGAGACCGGATGCGATGATGTAGGGAAATATCTCTGGGCCGAATTGGGCGTAGGATCGGCGGACGGGATAGCTCGATCCATCCCAGGCAATCAGGACCGCAAACAGGAACAGCCCGACCGCAATCGCCAGCCCCCCCATATCGGCCGTCTTGCGCAGGTCTGGAGACCGGCTTGCGCCGGTCTCCCCCGTATCGGTATCAGGGAAGCTCACTCGACGATCCCCAGCTCTTCGAGAATCGCTGTGGTAGCCACGATCTCCGCGGCGAGGTAATCGGCGAAATGGTCGCCGTCCATATAGGTATTGACCCAACCCTTGGTGCGCAGTTCGTCGTTCCAGGCATCCGAATTGGCCATCGTACGGATCGTGGTCAGAAGTTCCTCCCGCTCATCATCGGTTATACCGGGCGCTGCGGCGATCATGCGCCAGTTCTGGACGTCGATCGGGTAACCCTGTTCTGCGAATGTCGGAGCATCGGTATACTCCTGGGCTTCCAAGGCCGTGATCCCAATGGCGCGAACCGTGCCGGCATCAAGCTGTCCGGAAAATTCCGAATAGCCCGAAACACCCACCGTCACCTGATTGCCGAGAATGGCAGCAAGGGCCTCTCCGCCACCCGAATAGGGGATGTAGTTGATCAGTGCCGGATCGATACCCGCGGCCTTTGCAAACATGCCGGCTGCGATGTGATCGACGCCGCCGGCCGAGCCGCCGGCCCAGGTGACCGAACCGGGATCGTCACGGAGCATTTCGGCCAGGTCGTCAGCGTTCTGAATCTCACTCGCCGCCGGAACGACGACAATGACATACTCACCAGTGAGCCGGGCAAGAGGGGTGATATCTTCAAGACCGACAGGTGATTCATTGGCAATCACCGCGCCGACCATCACATAGCCGCCAACGATCGTCGCGGTCGGATCCCCGGCCGATGTGTTGATGAACTGCTGCAGGCCGATGGTCCCCCCAGCACCGGCAACATTCTCAACCTGGATGTTGGATACAAGACCCTCGGACTGTAGCGTCGCCTGGATAGTGCGCGCAGTCTGGTCCCAGCCGCCGCCCGGCCCCGCAGGCGCCATGATCTTGAGACTGTCGAGAGCCAGCGCCGGGCCAGCCATCAACATGGCGGCCAGAGCCGCCGGAGCACCAAGCTTGAAGCTCAGAGAAAATTTCACGTGTCATCCTCCACATTTGTTTGTTTCCATTGAGGAAACCCGGAGGATGGCCATAAGTAAACCGCTCGGACAGAGCGTCTTTGCTCGTCCGTTCCTCCCTGTTGCCAATGGTCGAAAAAGCGTCTTTGTGACACTATCGGCCGATGGCAGCTCCTCAAGAGCGACACTAGATCAAACTAGCTGTCATCAACCTGTCAGGGAGGCAGAACTGCGAATTCTTGTCATTGAGGACACTGACGATGTTGGTGAGGCCGTCGTGCATGCCTTTGAACGCATGGGGCATGCTGTGGACTGGGAGAAGTCTCGCCGGGACGCCGAGGACGCGCTGGCTGTCCAGAATTATGCGCTTGTCGTGCTCGACATCAACCTTCCCGACGGGAGCGGGTTCGACCTGCTGTCGGGACTGCGCAGCCGTGGCTCTACAACGCCCGTTCTTGTGCTGACCGCAAGAGCACTCGTTGATGATCGGGTCGACGCACTCGACACCGGCGCTGATGACTATCTTGTCAAGCCGTTCGACTTTCGCGAACTTGAAGCAAGAGCACGTGCGCTAATGCGCAGGCGTCAGGGAAGCGCGGTATCCATTCTGACTGCAGGCAATCTCGCACTGGATCAGACCACCCGCGCCGTCTCTGTTGCAGGCAGGTCCGTCGAGCTTACGCGCAGAGAGGTTTGCTTGCTCGAGGTCTTGCTGGGGCATCCCGGCAAGGCATTTTCCAAAAATGAACTGCTCGACCAGCTCTATGGGTTTGAGAACGAGGCGGGCCCCAACGCCATTGAGCTTTACGTCGGAAGGCTACGGCGCAAACTTGCCGGCGCCAATGTCAAAATTCAGACACTGCGCGGGGTTGGCTACCAGATACTTGACCTTCCGGACGCCCAACCATGATTGAAGGGGCGCAAACGGTTCGCCGCCGGTTTTCTCTTTTCTGGCGGCTGAGCGGTGCGATCGCGCTTGTGCTTCTGGCAGGCGCCGGAGCGCTGACCTATGCGGCCTATTCCTATGCCGGGGCAGCCGCCGACAAGGCCTATGACCGGCTGCTCATAGGCGCCGCCCGCCAGATTGCCGATACTGTAAGCGCAGAGGGTGGCGCCATATCCGTCGACGTTCCGCTTTCCGCGCTCGAAACGCTTTCGATTTCCCGCACCGACAGGGTCTATTATCAGGTTGCAGCTCCCGATGGAGCGCTTATCACAGGGTACGAAGACCTCCCTGTTTCTCACGGTGACATCACCCCGGGCGATGAAGCCCACGCCACGGACGCAGGGTTTCTTGGCCGTGATATCCGGCTGGCCTCTGTGTGGCGCTATATTTCCGAACAGGGCGCAACCGGATGGGTTCGCGTGTCGGTGGCACAAACACGCGAAGCACGGAACGCGCTGACACTGGAACTAACGCTGGGCGCCCTGCTGCCCGTCCTCGCGATGAGCCTGTTGGCCCTGATCGTGCTTATGGCCGCAGTCAAGGCCGGGCTCAATCCGCTGCGGCGCCTCGAACGTGCGCTCCAGAACCGCGACCCGAACGATTTGACGCCGCTCGACGTGGAAGCGCCGGTCGAAGTCGATGCGCTGGTCGACGCGATCAACCGGTTCATGGGCAGGCTGTCACATCGTCTCGATGCCATGCAACGCTATATTGAGACAGCGGCACACCAGCTCAGAACCCCGCTGACCGGCATCGCCGCCCAGATCGAACTCCTTGACAGGGCACGCGATGATCATGCGCGCACCGCTGCCGCCGCGCGATTGCGCAAACGGACCTCCGAGGCTGGACGACTGGCTAACCAGCTCCTCAGCCACGCGACCGTTATCCATCGCGCCGAGGTCGTGAAGGCCGAACCAATAGATCTGCGTCAGGTCGTGCACTATTCCAACGCCGATGCGGCGCTCGACCTCGCAGGGCGGGACCTGACAGTGAAATTGAATGTACCCAAAGATGCCGTCATCGTGCTCGGCGATCTGGTTGCCCTGCGCGAGGCGCTGCGCAATCTCGTCGAGAACGCGATAAAGCACGGTGCTGTTGGCCGCATTTCCATATGTGTCGCAAACACTGAGGAAGGGCCTACGCTTGCGGTTTATGACGATGGTCCCGGCATCGCACCCGACGATTGGGATCGCCTGCTTGAACGATTTGTTACAGGCGCAGGAGGAGGAACGGGGCTGGGGCTCGCAATTGTTGCAGATGTTGCGCGGGCCCACAAAGCGCGTCTCCTTTTGCGGAACGCCGAAAACGGCGATTTCGGAATTTTATTGGTGTTTCCCAGGAAAGATGACCGGCGATGAGATGGCTATTGTTGAGCGCGATGTTCGCGAGTTTCGTCGCGCCGCTAGAGGCCCGCGAGGAATATCATTTCCCTGCCCCTGCTGGCCAGACTGAAACGCTCGTCATAGAGGCATCCGCCGATATTGCCGCGATCGAACCGCTCATTCGCGATTTCCAACGCATTGAGCCGAATATCACGATCGAATACGCGGATTCGCTGACCAATGACGTCTTTGCGGCAGCAATGGAGGCCTGCTCCGCAGGAAGGGGCTTTGCCGATATCGTCATATCATCATCGGTCGATCACATCGCGCGTCTGACCAACGACGGATGCGCGCAGCATCACGAATCCGCCCTCACGGCCAATATGCCGGGCTGGGCAAATCTGCGAAATGAGGCCTTCGGATTTTCCTTTGAACCGGCCGTTATTGTTTACAATTCCAGTCTGGTGCCATCCGAAGATATCCCGCTGACCCGAAACGCCCTTGTCGAGTTGTTGCGCAACAAGCCTGGCACCTATGATGGTAAGGTCGGCACCTATGACATTACCCTGTCGGGTATCGGTTATCTCTTTGCTTTTTTCGACTCCCAGCAATCGAGCCTGTTCGGGCGGCTACTGGAAGGTTTTGGACGCGCTCGCGCCGTTCTTGAGCCTACGACCGGCGGCATCCTGGACCGCATCGAAACCGGCGAACTGTTGATCGGGTACAATCTACTTGGGTCCTACGCCTACGGACGCAAGAGGGACGGAGCGCCCATCGGGATCGTCCTGCCCCACGACTTCACAATCGTGCTCTCGCGCGCCGCGCTCATTCCACCCCATGCCGCAAATCGCGATGCCGCAGGGCGCTTCATTGATTACCTGCTCAGCTCTCGAGGTCAGGGCGTCGCCGCGGAATCCTCATTCTTTTTCGGCTTCGACCGACCGCCACCCGCGGGCGTAATTGCCGCCGACCAATCTGGCGGAGCAACATTTTACAGACCAATAAACCTCAGCCCGGCCCTGCTGGTCACGCTCGATCAAGCCAAACGTGCTCGATTTCTGGCCGAATGGAACGACGCCATGCATGGCGGTGCGACCGCCGAGGCCCCGACTGCTCGGACAGCACCTTAAGAGTAAGACGACAAGCAGCTGCTGTTATGACACTACCGCCACCGAGGTGACGGTTTGGACCAGCAAAGTTAGGTGATCAATTCTATTGAAGTGGCAGCTTGTACGGCGGCACAAAACAAAACCCCCGCTGACCGATGGTTCCAAGCGAGGGTTTTTGTTTTTGGTTGCGGGGGCAGGATTTGAACCTGCGACCTTCAGGTTATGAGTCGTGTCGAACGAAACATGAACAATCACTCGGCAACGCGAGTTCTTGCGCAGTTTCCGACACTTGCCGATCCCGGAGCCGGGGCTCCGCTTCGCACAATCTGTCGGAATTACGCCGCGCTTTTCGGCCTCGTGCTTCCACAATGCTTCCAAGGGGCCGAGACCTGATTTTCCGGTAGCACGTCAAGCGACCACAAAATGGCCTTCGTGACACACTGGTCCGACCGCTGATCAGTCCATTCAGCGAGTTCCTTTGACCAGATCCTGTGTGATCAACTTCGAAACGTCGACTTGTTCTTCCACGATCTCCTTAATGGCAGCAGCCATGGCCGTGGTTATGAGCTCTTTTGTGATGAGCCGCGAAAAATCGACTTGCTGCTCGATGACTTCCTTCATCGCAGACTTTGCGCCCGATTCTAGATTCTGAGCGAGCGCGCTATGCATATAGCCGACATTGAGCTCAAAATCCTTTACTGCATCACCAATTTTCTCATCAATTGTTTCCTTCATTGCTTTCTCAAGGGAAGCAATAAGCGCTTGTTCGATTTCCATTTTCTCTTGCCTCTCGACTGCTTGAACCTCACGCACTGAATACAAACCGGCCGTACATCTTCGCAACTACAAAGTCGGCAGAAGGACCATCAGGCGGCGGTGAGCGACCAGAAGCCGAACTTCCTGTCGTGCTCCTCCTTCAACCGGGCGACATAAGCGTCGTGCGTCTCGAACGCCCCGAAGTCCGGGATGTCCCGCGCGAGCCGGGCGCAGGAGACCAGGTGCTCGGCGGCATAGCGATACCGCTTCGCCCGGGATCTGGTGAGCGTGAAGTCGATCATCGCGCGGAGCACCAGCGTCGCGGCCAGCGGATGACGCTCTGACAGGGCCTCCGCCGCGGGGGCGAGATACTCGTAGTGATCTCCGTCGATCTCATCGTGCCGGGCCACGAGGAGTTCGGCGGCGCGATCCAGCGCCGGCCAGTCGAGGAAGAACTGCAGGGCGTGAAGAAGGCTCGGATAGGCCATGGCGTGCGCCATCGCTCGCTCCTCGGCCTCGATGTCGTCGAAGTCGGGCAGCCGCTTGAGATAGGCCCGCAGGTAGCTGTCGGAGAGCGTGCGCTCGAAGCAGTCCCACCGGAACGTCTGCGCCTCCTCGCCGCGACCCAGCGCCTCCAGCGTCTGCAGCCGAATGTCCTGCCAAGCCAGCGGAACCCGCAACCCGTCGCCGAGCTCCGCGCGCTCGAGGAACTCCAGCGCCTCGACCGCCCTGCCGGCCGCGAGGAGACGCTGCGCGATCTCGGCCGCGATCTGCGGCACCTTCCGGGTCTTCGGATCGTACTGTGCGATGAAGCCGTCGACGTCGTCCTGCGCGTCCGCGATGTCCTTGAGCGCCATGGCGACAGTGGTCGCGCGCTCGCGCGCCCGCATCTCGTGCTCGTAGCTGGTGCCGCCTGGGCCCCAGCCCACCGCCTTCCATTGGTCCTTCGGCGGAACCGGCACAGGCGAGCGACCGAGATCCTCGGCCATCGCCTTCAGGGCCGCCATCCCCTCGTCGCCGAGCGCGGGTGCCATGATGCCGATCAGGCCGTCATACTGGCCATAGCCGTTGTCCTGAAGCGCATCGAGAACAGTGCCGGCGAGCGCCTGCGGATCAGGCCGGACCGTTGCCGCGAGCTGCCCCAGATCGGCACAGGCCTGGTGGAAGATGCCGATGACAGTGCCGCTGGAGTCGTCGCAACGCTCGAAGACGGGCGTGGCGAGCGCGATGAACCGCCACATGAGCGCCAGCGCCTCGTCCGGATCGGCCTGCGCGATCTGCTCGACGATGGCGCGACGCTGGGTCTCGAGATCGGTGACCAGCGCCTTGCGGTTCTTCCAGGTGATGAAGCTGCGGGCGCGGGCGATGCTGGTCAGCCGCTTGGTGATCTCCCGCGCCGCCTCCCTCGGGCTCTGGGCCCCGGCCAGCGCGAGCCGCAGCTTGCGCTTGGCGGCCGCGTTGCCGGTGCTGACCTCGATCAATAGTTGCGCCAGGCGCTCGGCGCCCAGCGCTTCGAGGTTCTTCGCATTGAGGGTGGTCTTGGAAGCCATCGGATCGCCAGTTTCTTTTCCCCGAGCCTAACAGCGGTCCACGGGGTGCGGAACCTGCGTTCTGATTCGCTGGGCTCGTCGATTTCGCGCGCCAGTGCGCCGAAACGCCCTGCGCGGAAATGCGAGCCACTTCTTTTTTCTTCGCAATTTCAATGTGTTCGTTGACTGTCGCCCGCGCTTTAGCACTGTGGAACGGCGAAAGAACCACCGAAGAGCGCCATGCCCAGGATCACCAAACGCCTCGTCGACGCCGCAGAAGCCCGCTCCGCCGAATACTTCGTCTGGGATAGTGAGATCCCTGGCTTCGGGTTGCGTGTGCTGCCGAGCGGGCGCAAGGGCTACGTGGTCCAGTATCGCGCCGGACGCCGATCCCGGCGGATCAGCCTCGGGCCCAGCACGGTCCTGACCTGCGAGCAGGCGCGCAACCGCGCCATCTCCATTGTCGCTGCGGCGCGTAATGGCGCGGACCCCGCCGCCGAGCGGGACGCGGGGCGCAAGGCGATCACGGTGAAGGAGCTGGCCGAGCGGTTCGACAAGGAGCACATCGCGATCCGCGTGAAGGCGAGCACGGCCAAGGAGTATCGCCGGAACCTCGAACGCTTCATCCTGCCCGCGCTCGGGCAGATCACGGTCACGGGCATCACCCGGGCAGACGTGGCGAAGTTCCACCACGACCTGCGCCACATCCCCTATCAGGCAAACCGCTGCCTCGAAGTGGTCTCGAAAATGTTCAGCCTCGCCGAGATGTGGGGGCTGCGGCCGGATGGCACCAACCCGCGAAAGCACATCCGGAAGTACCCCGAGGAGAAGCGCGAGCGCTTTCTCAGCGCGGCGGAACTGCGCCGGATCGGTGAGGTGCTGCGCGAGATGGAGGCGGAGGGGATCGAACTGCCCTCGGCCATTCTCGCCGCCCGCCTGCTCATCCTGACCGGCTGTCGGCTGAACGAGATCATGACGCTGCAATGGGCGCACGTCGATCTGGCCGAGCGTGTTCTGCGCCTGCCGGACTCCAAGTCGGGCGCCAAGGTCGTCCATCTCGGACAGCCGGCCGTCGAGCTGCTCCGCAACGCCCAGCGCATCGAAGGCAACCCGTGGGTCATCTTCGGCACCCTGCCGGGCAAGCGCCTGAGTGATCTGCAGCCCTTCTGGCAGCGCGTGCGCGCCCGCGCTGGTGTCAAGGACGTGCGCATCCACGACCTGCGCCACACTTTCGCGTCCACGGCCGTGGCCTCGGGTCAGGGTTTGCCGATGATCGGCAAGCTCCTCGGCCACACGCAAGTCCAGACTACCGCCCGCTACGCCCATCTCGCGGCGGAACCTGTGCGGATGGCTGCCGACGCGGTGGCTGCGTCCCTCAAAGATGCGCTTGCGGGATGAGCGGAAGGGATCAATCCATACAGGTTTCAGGGCTTTCCCGTGACGCGCTAGCGTGCGATACTGCACTCTGCATTACTTTTGCAGCACATGCGGATCCCCATGATGGCCAGCAACAAGACGGCAACGCTCACTTTGAGGCTCGATCCAACCCTCAAGGACGCGCTGCGGAATGCGGCCGAACAAGAGCATCGGTCGCTGGCCAACATGGTCGAAGTCATGATCTTGGACTATTGCGGTCGCCACGGTCATACGGTCCCAAACGCTGCGGAAGAGACGAAGCGTGGGGAGCAGTCCAAGTGATCAAGACAGTCAAGCAAGCTTGCACATTCAATCCGGTGATCAAGGATTATCGGATGGCTGAGGGCATCGAAAACCTCGCTGACTTGATCGCTGATAATGGTGACGGGCGCGACTTTTTTGCCCGTAACTTCGTAACGCACGGAATGGAGCAGCTCTTCAAGGAGGGCATGCTGCGTCTCTCCGGGAAATCAGACCAAGCGGTCTTCGAGCTTACCCAAGCCATGGGTGGTGGTAAGACGCACATGATGGTTGCTCTTGGGTTGCTGGCGCGCCATCCGCATTTGCGTCCCGAAGTTCTTCCGGTGTTGATTTCTGCTGAGAAGTGACCCGGTATTTTCACCGAGAATTGACCCGCCTCATGGATATGATTTGGGATTGGTCAGGTGGTCAAGCCGGGTGTTTTCTCCTTTTTGGTTTTGACGGTTTGGGCCGAGCTGTTTTTGAACCGGAAGCTGTCGTTTCCGGTCTCGAGGATATGGCAGTGATGGGTCAGCCGGTCGAGCAGCGCGGTCGTCATCTTGGCGTCGCCGAATACGCTGGCCCATTCGGCAAAGCTGAGATTGGTGGTGATGATGACGCTGGTGCGCTCATAGAGCTTGCTCAGCAGATGGAAGAGCAATGCTCCTCCTGAAGCGCTGAAGGGCAAATATCCGAGCTCATCAAGGATCACCAGATCGGAATGGATGAGCCGGTTGGCGATCTGCCCGGCCTTGCCCTGGGCCTTTTCCTGCTCCAGCGCATTGACCAGTTCGACGGTCGAAAAGAAGCGAACCCGCTTGCGGTGATGCTCGATGGCCTGAATGCCCAGTGCCGTGGCGATGTGGGTCTTGCCGGTTCCCGGCCCGCCCACCAACACCACGTTGTCGGCCTTGTCGATAAAGGCGCCGGCATGAAGCTGGCGCACCAGGGCCTCATTGATCTCGCTACTGGCAAAATCAAAGCCAGCCAAGTCCTTGTAGGTTGGAAAGCGCGCCACCTTGAGCTGATAGGCAATGGATCGCGTCTCTCTTTCAGCCATCTCGGCCTTGAGCAATTGTGAGAGGATCGGAACGGCCGATTCAAAGGCCGGAGATCCCTGTTCGGTGAGTTCGCTGATTGCCTGGGCCATGCCTGCCATCTTGAGGCTCTTGAGCATGATGATCAGGGCCGCGCTTGCCGGATCATGACGCATGGCGCACCTCCTTGTCCGCGCGCAGGGTATCGTAGCGCTCGACATTGGCCTGCGGTTCCTTGCCCAGCACAAGGGCCTGCGGTGCCCTGACTGGCGGCACCGTTCCCGGCTTGCCATCGATCAGCCTGTGCAACAGGTTGAGGATATGGGTCTTGGTGGGCACCCCGGCCTCCAGCGCCATCTCGACCGCGGCCAGCACCGCCTGTTCGTCGTGATGGAGAACCAGAGCCAGGATCTCGACCATCTCACGATCGCCACCGGGTTTGCCCAGAAGGTGGCGCTGAAGTTGCCGGAATCCATCGGGCATGTCGGCAAAGGGTGCACCATTGCGCAGGGCACCGGGCTTGCGCTGGATCACCGCCAGATAATGGCGCCAGTCATAAACGGTGTGACCCTGCCCATGATGCCGCTCGATAATCCTCTTGTGCTCGCAGATCGCCTGGCCTTCAGCGACAACGACAATGCGGTCCGGATAGACCCTGACGCTGACCGGTCTGTTGGCGAACGAGGCCGGAACGCTATAGCGAACGCGCTCGAGGTGAACCAGGCAGGTGGGCGAGACCCGTTTGGTATGTTCGATGAACCCGTCAAAGGCCCGCGGCACGGTCATCAGATACGGCGTCTCGATGCACCAGGAATTGGCAACCGAACCCGGTTCCGCGCCATGAGCAATCTCTTCCCATAGAGCCACACAGCGCTGCTCGAGCCAGACGTTCAACTCATCGAGCGAGTTTGCACGTGGCAAGGGCTGGAAAAGCCGGTGCCGCATATCGAGCACGTTCTTTTCCACCATACCCTTTTCCCAACCGGCAGCGGGGTTGCAGAACTCGGGCTCGAACAGGAAGTGGCTGGCCATGGCCGAGAACCGGGCATTGACCTGACGTGCCTTGCCACGGCCAACCTTGTCCACGGCCGTCCTCATGTTGTCATAAATGCCCCGGCGCGGGACGCCGCCCAGAACTCGGAAGGCATGGTTGTGGGCATCAAACAGCATCTCGTGGGTCTGGAGCAGATAGGCCCGCACAATAAAGGCCCGGCTGTAGCAGAGCTTGGTATGGGCGACCTGGAGCTTGATCCGCTCGCCCCCGATCAGTGCCCAATCCTCGCTCCAGTCAAACTGGAAAGCTTCGCCAGGCTCAAAAACAAGAGGAACGAAAACGCCCCTGCCGCTCACATTCTGCTCGCGCTGGCGTTCCTCTTTCCATCGACGGGCAAAGGCCGCCACACGACCATAAGAGCCTTCGAAACCGAGGCTCACCAGATCAGCATGGATCTGCTTGATGGTGCGCCGCTGCTTGCGCGGCTTGCGGCTCTCGGCCTTCAGCCAGCCTGACAGCTTCTCGGCAAAAGCATCGATCTTGCTTGGCCGATCTGGAACCTGGAACTTCGGCTCAACCGTATCGGTCCGAAGGTATTTGCGAATGGTATTCCGGGACAGGCCCGTGCGCCGCGCAATCTCCCGGATCGATAAACCGTCCCGGAAATGCCAGCGCCGGATAACGCTCAAAAACGCCATGTCCAACACTCCTAAATCTCCCGCCCAAAACGAGCAGGATAGCGTTCAAACATGGGTCACTTCTCAGTGGAAAAATCTCCCTGAACCGGGTCACTTCTCAGCGGAAATCAACAGCAGAGGCGAGGGGCCACACTTTGCTGCCTGTCGATCAGGTTCTGCAGGGGATCCGAGAGCTCGAACTCGACCCGCCTTGTCGGCCCAGCACGGACTTGTTGCCGCTGTTGGATCCAGTCATGGCACCAGTGATCGTCGACGCATCGTTGTCAGATGGAACCCGCGCCTGGCAGTTCGGCCAAAGACAGAAGATTGACGATCTACTTCGCCAGCAGGTGAGCCGACGCAGGAAAGGCCGGCGACATGAGACGGGTCACGCGTGGCGAGACCTTGTCAATCAGTCGCTTGGCGAAATGCCCGACGACCATGACGAGACTGCGGTCGAGGAGTTGGCGCGGAGGGAAAAGGCAGCCGCGCTCGAAGAACTCTTTTCGGCGCGTTTTTCGCTGCTCCTTGGACCTGCCGGGACAGGCAAAACTCGGCTACTCCAGATGCTTTGCGATCTGCCGGAAGTGCGCGGCGACGGAATCCTGCTGCTTGCACCGACAGGCAAGGCACGAGTTCAGATGCAAAGGAACATTGAGGGGCTGAAGGCTCTGACCATCGCGCAATTCCTGCTACCCGATCGCTTCGACCCGGAGACGCAGCAGTATCGCCTCTCGAACGCCCCAAAAGTCGAGAGCGCTGGGACCGTGATCATCGACGAGGCTTCGATGGTCACGGAAGACATGCTTGCTGCAGTCTTCGATGCGCTCAAGGGGCCGAAGCGGGTCATCCTTGTAGGCGACCACAGACAGCTCCCGCCGATCGGGGCCGGGCGGCCTCTCGTGGACCTAGCGAGAGTGCTCCGGCCATGGGACAGCGATAGAGAGCCACCGTTCCCTCGTGTGGGGCCCGGCTACACAGAGCTGACGGTACATCGCCGACAGACCGGCAAAGGCAACAAAGGTCGTGACGACTTGCTTTTGGCTTCGTGGTTCACCGACGAAGCGCCAGATCCCGGAGCCGACGAGATCTGGGCTCGCATGACCCTCGGCGAGACCGACGGCCATGTCGAAGTTCGCTGCTGGCAGACAGATGAGGAACTTAAGGACCAGCTTTTGGAGGCACTCGTCCAACACGTCCCGGAAATCGCAACCGACGAGGACGAACGAGGCTTCGGGGTCTCGCTCGGGGGTGTCGCCAGTGAGAGCGGCGTCTTCTTCAACGCAGCGTGGCCGGAAAGAAACCGGCTGGGGGCGTCGGAGCGCTGCGAGGCATGGCAATTGCTGACACCCGTTCGTGGCAAGGGACACGGGGTCGAAGAACTAAACCGCTTCCTCCACGAGCGTTTCCGGAAGCAAGCGCTACGTTTTGCGGAAGCGCGCCGCCCACGCACCCCGCGCCCGAATGGAGCGGAGCGGATCATCTACGGCGACAAGGTGATGTCGACCACCAATGCCCTGAGAGGCGTACTCGGCCGCGAGAGGGCTTTGGTATCGAACGGAGAAATTGGAATTGTCGTAGGTGAGACGCGGTTCGGCAACCGTTGGAATGGGCGAACGCCAGAGCGTCTAGACGTGGAATTTGGGACGCAGCCAGGAAGGACCTTCGTCTATTGGCCGGGGGACTTCGGAGACGATGGCACCGTGGCCCTCGAACTCGCCTATGCACTGACCGTTCACAAGAGCCAAGGCAGCCAGTTCGACCGGGTGTTCGTCGTGATACCGCAGCCCTGTTTCATCTTGAGCAGGGAGTTGATCTACACCGCCCTGACCCGTCAGGTCGACGGCGTCGTCCTGTTCGTGCAGGGGCAACCCTCGGACCTCAGAACATACACATCCTCCAGGTATTCGGAGGTCGCACGACGCTACACTAACCTCTTTGCTGCGCCGGAGATGCTGGCCGATCCGAGTGGGGCGTTCCTTGAACGTGGCCTGATCCATCGCACGGCACGGGGCGAACTTGTTCGTTCGATCTCAGAGGTTGTGGTGGCGGATGCACTCAACGCGGAGGGCATAGACTATCAATACGAGAAGGCACTTCGCGGTGCCGACGGGATCGAGCGTTATCCTGACTTCACGGCCGAAGACCCGGCAACGGGCGTGACGGTCTATTGGGAGCATCTAGGGATGTTGTCGGATCCGACCTACGTGAGCAGATGGGCGAAGAAACTCAATTGGTACGACGAGGTGTTGGGGCTAGAGCCGAACGGCGCCGAGAACGATAAAGGCGAACGCCTTGTGACGTCAGAGAACCGCCTAGACGGCGCGATCGACTCCGCCAAGATCAGGCAACAGGTGCGTGACGTGTTCGATCTTTGAGTTGTCACAGGGTATGGCACAAGGGAGAGCGCTTGATCGCAGGCACCGATTTACGAAGCGATATGAAGGACTTCCTTCCCTCTTGCTTCCACAGTGCTTCCACGGGCTGCGCAAACGCAAACGCCGCCCCGGAGGGCGGCACTTAAGGGTTTGGAAACGCGTAGGAATTTGGTTGCGGGGGTAGGATTTGAACCTACGACCTTCAGGTTATGAGCCCGCAGCCATCTCTGGCCGGGAGGTCGCCCAATAACAGCGATTTTCACTTACACAGTTGAGTAAAATAGTGAAATTTGCTGGCATCAAATGGCGTCAGTTGGCATAGTAGCGCATCAGATGGTCAACTATTGGCGGACATAGTGCGGACACATGGCAGATAGGCTTACCGACAAGATTGCCAAGAACGCGGAGCCGCCTAGCAAAGGCAGTCGCATAATTTATTGCGATGGATTTAGCGGTTTCGGACTTCGAGTTACACAGGCCGGAGCAAAATCCTTTGTTCTGAACTACCGCATCAACGGCAGGGAGCGCCGGACCACTCTTGGGCAATATCCCCAATGGTCGGTATCGGCAGCCAGGACGTACGCTGCCGAACTGAGGCGCAATATCGATCAAGGCATTGATCCACTAGAAATAAAGGATAGGGCACGTACCGCACCGACGGTCTACGACCTGTATCGGAAATACGCTCAAGAACACTTGCCCAGCAAGCGCGCGCGCTCTGCGGCGGACGACGATGCGATGTGGCAAAAACTGATCCTCCCCCGGATGGGAAAAATCAAAGTGGAAGAGCTCGCACCTCATGATGTCGACGCCTTGCATCGTTGGGTATCGCAGGACCGTCCGGTTAGAGCCAACCGCACCATTGAGGTTCTGAGAAAGGCGCTTAACCTGGCCATTCGCTGGGGGTGGATTGAAAAGAACGCTGCGGTTGGAGTGCGGAAGAATTTGGAGCACCCTCGGGAGCGGTTCCTTTCCGACGCGGAAATGAAAGCCATCTCAGACGCTCTGGGCAGCCTATCCGAGCGTGTCAGCGCCGACGCGATACGATTGCTGATGCTGACTGGCGCCCGCAAAGGTGAGGTGCTGCGAGCCGAATGGCGAGAGTTTGACCTGGAGGCAGGCATTTGGACCAAGCCCTCGCACCATACCAAACAGAAGCGACAGCACCGCGTGCCAATTAGTACCGAAACCCTCAAGCTGCTCAGGCGGGTCAAATCTGAGCAAACGTCCCAACGCTTTGTCTTTCCAGGTCGTACACCTGACCAATCGCTCACCGATATCAAGCGCAGTTGGCAATCAGTGCGTGAAAAGGCAACGGTTGCTTTATGGAGAGCGCATCCTCAGTCCGCGGCGCTTATCAGAACGCTGGAACAAGAGCTCCAGCGGCAGCCTAAAATAGCCGAAGTCCTATCTGCCGCACAGCAATTCGTCACCAACATACCCCACGGTGTTCTTGATGTCAGAATTCACGACCTTCGGCACACCTACGCGTCACTGCTGGTGGGAAAAGGCGCCTCACTTCCGCTCATCGGGGCCCTGCTTGGTCACACACAGTCTCAGACGACCCATAGATACGCTCACCTGGCCGATGATCCCCTGCGGGCAGCAACGGAACTTGTCGGGCAGGTATACTCAAATGCAAGGGGCGATAGTACCCGGGGGGAGCAGCGATGAAAGATGAAAAACATCATGGGCCGCGAGCAAAGGGAGCGCTCGACAGGGATGCTTACTCGGACGCGCGCAGATTATGGGGAGAAACCGGAGACATCCGGTATGCGGCAATAGCCATAGGCAAATCAGGACTAGGCAAACGTCAGGCGAACGGGGAAGTTCGATGGACTAACGAAATCCCAGAATGGGCTATGCAAGCCTGTTTTGAATTCGCAAACGAGATTGAGGACGTCCTCCACGCTGTCGCGGCTATAGGCCATGCGATTTCAGACGCCCCCAGCGGCGACGGCCTTACCAGACCGTCCGACGGCATTCCCCAATGGGCATTGCGAAGGTGTGTAACTTTTGCCGAAGAGGTCCGGACCGCGACCAACTCAGAACGAAACCAAATGAAGGATGGAACCGGGAAATTCAACAGGCCGGCCATACATCGTGCCGATTATGAGGGCGTACGGAAGCTCATGGCCAATAATGAAGGGATGACAAGATATCAGGCTTATGACGAGCTGCCCATCGACAACGAGAGCAACCGAAGAGGTGTCGACCGGCTCTTTAAAGAAGATGAGCTTGTAAGGACAGACGCAGAAAGCGACGGCGCAGAAGGGAAGATAGAAAAGGGATCACGCCGTGACGAAGAGCGCATGGTAGCGCGGCGCGCAAAGCGGACGCTGGAGTAACACTACGGACACCAGTGCAGACAACAATGTCCGTGCCAACGCCAATCACGGCCAGTAGATGTTTAGTCAGTACCAACAAAACGCTGGCTAACGACAATGAATACCAACAGACGGCAACCTATTGCCCATAAAACATCCGGCGCTCTTATAGGCTATGTGACCACAGAGGAGCTCGCTTCAAGCTTGGGGGTGCATCCCACCACCCTCGCGAAATGGCGCACTGCCCGGAAAGGGCCACCTTTTGCCAGGATGGGGCATCGCGTCCTTTACAACGTCGACCGCTTTAAACAATGGTTGGCCGAGCAAGAAATTCAGCCGATCTCCAAGCGCTGAGCTCCACTTCCCTACCCTTAATTTTTTCAGCAATCACCTTTGGAGGTGAATGATGAACCCGGGTGCACCACGTCCGAGCAACCTCGATCAACGCGCGCGCTTTGCGATACGCCAGGCATATAAGCAGACCGGCCGGCTGATCGAGAGCCTACGAAAGAATGTCGAACGCGGGAAACATGGGAAAGCCATGCAAAAACAACGGGTCCTCATGCGCTCGCGCGCAGCCAAGCTGGTTGCGCTGCATATGGCCAATAGACGGCTGAAGCCAAAGTATCGAGTGCACCGGACCTTCTTGGTGGAGCTTGCCGATCAACTAGACGTTTGGCAGGCTGATGACGAGATAGTCAGGTTGAAAATTGAGAAGAAGGAGGGCGGTCGCGGCTATCGACCAATTTTAAGCTTTGGCCTTCGCCATAAAGCACGCCAATATCTTTGCGTCATGGCACTTCGGCCGTTTATCGAGCCTCACCTGCGTCCAACTCAGTTTGAACGGTTGGGCAGGGACCGTGCGGCTTTAGAAATTGCAGACCGATTTGTGGAAGGTTCGGCAAAGTTCGCACTTGAGTGCGATATTCGCGAATTCTACCTGCACGTCGGCGCTGCCCCTGATGGTCGCCTTCGCCGCGGTATGGATGCGGCAACGGCCATTTCGGAATGGCTCCCACTACCTACGGAAGTCATTCTTTCCACCGTCCTAGCGGACACGTTCAACATCGTTGACAATGTCCACACTATCCCCAGGACGGATCCTGTCAGCCTAACCTTTCTAAGCCGTGCGGGTATTCCCCAAGGCTCACCTCTTTCATCAGCAATCGCTGAGTTCATTGTAGCCTTGTTGCTGACCGATGCAGTCGCATTGGGAGACTGCAAGGACGCCTTCATCAGCTACGCCGATAACATCGCCGTGCTGGGAAATACGAAGCATGATGTGAAAGCGGTGCAGAGAACCTTGGAGCGTTCACTTGAGCGCTGTTCGTACGGCTATTTCAGGCTGAAGCACCCATATAAGAAGGTCCGAAGATATGACCACGGATTTGATTTCCTTGGTTTCCAGATACGGAAACGGCGCGGAACGACCAACATCTCCCCCTCTGAAAAGGCACGAAAAAAATTCCAGGAGAGGACCAAGCAGTTGGTAAAGCTAACGCGTACATCATCCTGGGTGAGACCAGAGCGCCGGGAGGCTGCAGTGCTGCATTTGCTCAATTATCTTAGATCTTGGACAGCAGCACATGGGGTATCAGAACACATAGACGCCTACGTTTATCGATCAGCAATTCAGCATGCAGGCAAAATAAACCCTGTGCTTTCCACCACGATCCGCAGTGAATGCGCGCGAAGGTATGACCCTGCTCTTTTGCAGCGCTGGCGTTTCCTCACGAACTAATTACGGCCAACTGTTTGCGCGGCAATTTGGCAATGGATGTCACAGCCATAGGGGGACTTATATTGGCACATCGCCGCGACTATCGCGCGCGTTCCAGTGCACTGATGACCTCAAGCGCTGTTTCCAGTTTCTGCTCCGAGAACGCTAGGAGCTTAGCGTTGATTTGCGCCACCATTGCGTCCCTTCGCGGCGAAAGATCCTTCTCGGGCAAATGAAAGAACTCGCGTATCTGAGCTACCCCCCAATCGCTGGACAGATTTCGGCGTAAATTAAGCTACTCGTTGCACCTGCTGGTCGGGTTGGTTTTGCTCAATGCGCTGCCAATAGATCACGGCAGGCGGTTTACCGCCAAGGGCGGAATGAGGGCGTCGATGATTGTAGAATTCCATCCAGTCGCGGACGCCAGCACGAGCCTGTGATCCAGTTTCCCAAGCGTGCAGATAGACGCATTCGTATTTGAGGGTGCGCCAGAGCCGCTCGACAAAGATATTGTCGAGGAACCGCCCCTTGCCATCCATGGAGATGCGCACTCCCATTCGTCGCAACCGATCGGTCCAGGCAAAGGACGTGAACTGGCTGCCTTGATCGGTGTTCATGACCTCGGGTGGGCCGAACTTGTGGACCGCCTCGTTCAATGCTTCGATGCAGAAGTCTGCCTCCAGCGTGTTCGAGATGCGCCAGGCCAAGACTTTGCGGGTGTGCCAGTCCATGATGGCCACCAGGTAGAGAAAGCCCCGGCGCATCGGAAGATACGTGATGTCCGCAGCCCAGGCCTGGTTCGGACGTTCCACCCTCAATCCCTTTAGAAGATACGGCCAAACCTTGTGTCCCTTGGCCGGTCTCGAGGTATTGGGCTTCTGGTAGATTGGCATCAGCCCCATGAGCCGCATCAGCCGCCGCACGCGCTTCTCGTTCACCAGGTGCCCTTCATTGCGCAGGTGCCAGGTCATCTGCCGGACTCCGAAGAAGGGTGTCTCCAGGAATTGCTCATCGATCCTGCGCATTAGCGCGAGGTTGATCTCGGTCTCGCCTTTCGGCGTGTAGTAGAACGAGGAACGCGAGAGCGACAGCAGCGTGCACTGCTTGCCAATCGAGAGAACGGGGTGATCAGGTTCTATCATCCCCCGTCTCACTTCCCGCCCCAGGGCTTGAGCTTTCGTGACAAAAAATCGTTGGCGACGGCCAGCTCTCCGATCTTGGCGTGCAGATCCTTGACCTGTTCATCGTCAATCTCTGGCTTTTTGCGCCCGCCACGCTCGAACACACCCGATGCCCCTTCGAGTAACGCCCGCTTCCATTGGTGGATCATCGTGGGGTGGATACCGAACCGGCTCGCCAATTCCGATACCGTCTCTTCGCCCTTCAATGCTTCCAGGGCGACCTTCGCCTTGAACTCGGGCGAATGCTGCTTTCGTTTCGACATCTCTGATCTCCATCGTCGAAGACCAGCAGACAACAATTCGTAGCTTACGTCAGCGTCCCATTTTCGGGGAGTAGCTCAATCGGTACGTCCAAGGCAAGAGCCAGTCGTTCGAGCGTTTCGAAGTTTGGCAGGCTCTTCCCACGCTCGATCGCGGAGACGGTCTCCACACTTCGACCGATAGCCTCAGCCAACTCCGCCTGGGAGCCAAATCTTTCTTTTCGAATAGCCTGAATTCTAAGGCCGACGCGGGCTTTGGTGTCCATGCCGTACTTAAAATACGGCGGGGACTTACGGCATAGAGGGGTGAACTACCGCTTTTCAGAGTGTATAGTATAAAAAATACGGTTTTGAGGGGCGCCAATGCATATTCTTGGTATCACTATAGCTTTCGTCAGCACTCTGGCATTTTTCTACGGTCTCTTCCTGGGAATATTTAGGCGGGGGCAACGGGGGAAAGGTTGGCTTGTTGTCTTGGCGAGCATCTTTGTTATGCCAATCGCCGCTGAGTGGATGTCCCCACTATCGGAAGATGGAGCTACCGACGAGGGGCCAGAAAACGCCACAGCCGTCGAAGATGCCGTCCTTGCGATGAGGGCCGACGAGCTTCCAGACGAGACCAGTGCCCCTATCTCAACCGACGCCAGCCTTGTGGTGCTTGAACGCCCATCTTCCCTGGCTGCCTATTGTGAAACACTCGTACGATACGATGAAATCTATCAGGAGGCGCAGCAAGCGTTTGCTGGAGGGGACATCAATGAACAAATCGCCTGGGAGCGCGAGCAGGAACAGTTGGCGGCTGACAGTTTGAGTGAGGAACTCGGCGTCGAGGCCAGTAAATGGATGGCATATGCGTGGGATAAGGGGTGGGACCACCGCTGTGATGCTCTTTCGCGAGATTGGCTGCAGATCGAACCGGACGACATTCAAGCGGCAACGCGCGACGACAGAAACCGCGTCAGCGACGCCGTCGAACTAAACTACATCCAGCGGCTGGATCGCGACGAAGGAAATTTCTTCTTCGATCAGGAGAATTTCTCCGCAGTACGTTGTCGTGCCCGAGGGTTTGGCCAATGGGACATCATAGGATGCAATATGGTAGGCGCCTGGGGCAGCAGCTATTCGCGTTCCGGTGCCGTATACTACGTCGCTGCTCGGGCTGATGGCGAGCCCGTCATCGTCCCAATCGACAGCCAGGGCGAAGACCACATGGTGACGAGCAGCCTGCCTGACATGAATGCACGGCAAATTTCGCTTGGGAAATATGTCGGCCCATATCCCGCACTTCCAGGCTTGGACTGGGCCGAGGTGAAGTCATTCTTCGATGATTGAACCCGGGTGCATCGGTCTGTTGTCGGAGGTGCAGGCGGCCAGCTTTAAGGGGCGCGCTGAACCGCGAAAAAACACAGAATAGCCAATAGTCTAAGCTATCCTATCGACATGAAAGATATCTTTTGGAAGCTTGAAAAACTGGGGCGTGTGAGGCTGTCTGAGCATTTCTACATGCGGCAGTTCTTGTACTCTGAAATTGGCGCTGCATACGGCATCCTCAACGTGCCCGATGATCCTGATCTCGCTATCGAGACAGGAACGCAATTGTGCGAACAAATCCTTGAGCCCTTGGCCGCGAAGTTCGGCCCTATCGTAGTTCGGTCTGGCTTTCGGTCGGCGAGACTAAATGACTTTGGCGCGCGCAACGGGCTGAAGTGCGCATCAAACGAAAAGAATTTCGCATACCATATATGGGACCACCGCGATGCGGCTGGTCATAAAGGTGCCGCAGCCTGCGTCGTAATCCCATCTTTCAACGCGAATGCGACTGAGCGCGATAGCTGGAAACAGCTCGCGTGGTACATTCACGACAAACTGTCTTATCACCGCCTGACTTTTTTCAGCTTGGACAACGCCTTTAATGTCGGCTGGCACGAGAAGCCGCGCAGAGAGATATACTCGCGGATGCCGAAACCGCATTGGTTCTTGCGATAGTGATAAGCGAGACAGTGATTGCGACGAAGCCCGTTATACAGCCAACCCCCTCTGGCGAATGGCTGTCTCTAAGAGCCCAACCCGAAAAGAGTTGAGCAGTTTCAGCAGGTTGTGATTCAGTTCGGTTGCGAGACTGAACGGAGAACACAATGGCCTGGACCGAAACTGCCCGACACGAGTATGCGCGACGTGGGCGTCGTTATTCAAGCGATCTGACCGACCAGGAATGGGCGATCATCGCGCCCCTCATGCCGCCTGCGCGATCTATCGGTCGACCGAGGACCACGAATTTGCGGTCCGTGATGGATGCTGTGCTCTACATGGCCTCGAGCGGTTGCCAATGGAGCCTGCTGCCAGGAGAGTTTCCGCCACCATCGACGGTGCAGCGCTATTTCTATGACTGGCGTGACAGCGGTTTGCTCGCCATCATCAACCATCACCTGGTGATGATAGCCCGCGAGTGCGAAGGGCGTGAGGCTTCACCCTCGGCGGGCGTGATCGACAGCCAAAGTGTCAAGACCACCGAAAGCGGCGGGGTCCGGGGCTATGATGCAGGAAAGAAGATCAAGGGTCGCAAGCGCCATATCGTCACCGACACGCTGGGCTTAATGGTAGGGCTGGTCGTCCACAGTGCCGATGTCCAGGATCGGGACGGTGCTGCCACCGTGCTCCAATCGATCCGTTCGAGCTTTCCCTGGCTGCGTCATGTCTTCGCCGATGGTGGCTATGCTGGCCCCAAATTACGCGGTTCATTGGCCAAGATAGGCCGCTGGGATCTGCAAATCGTCAAACGCTCCGACACTGCCAAGGGGTTCGAGCTCTTACCGCGCCGCTGGGTCGTCGAGCGCACCTTTGCCTGGTTGGGACGCTGTCGGCGCTTGGCCAAAGACTGGGAAAGATCGGTCGCCAGCGCCCAGGCGTGGATCTTCATCGCACACATCCGAATCCTAACACGGCGGATCGCAAGGCACTGCAATTGCTCATAGAGTTTCGAGTCGGGCACTAAGCGAACAAAGCGAGCGTCGTCGGCCAGTTCGGCGCGCGCAGTTTTCAAAGAGGCGAGACAATTCCTCAACTCGTTGGCGGACCATGCCGGCTGATCGGGAACCACAGCATCCATCAGAGCTAAGGAAGTTTCCGGAAATTTCTCTGGATGACCTGCCTCAGACAAGCGGTGCAGCGTGAAATCGATATTCTCCGATCGCAGAAACCAGTCGCTAAGGGTGTCGACCGCAGCCGGAAATTGCGCACCTGCAGCTATAGCCAGCCGAGCAAATGCGTTCGAAATCCGGGGCACCCGTGCGTTCTGCGATTGCGGCCAAATGTGCTTTATGTAAGGCTCGATACGGTTCTGCCACTGTTCCGCGCTTTTCGGCCCCGCGCTTTGGAGAGCATCTACGAGCGTTTGAACGACCTGTTCGAGGCCTTCAACCGGGAGAGCCGCCGTGGCCGCGGCCAGCTCCCTTCTCGAAAAAATGTTGCTTTGTTCAAGCGCAGCATAGGTTAGCAAGGCGACATATCGTTCAGCATGCTCGTCCAGTGCCTCGTAGCGCAGAGCGGTCTGTAAAAACGGCTGTCGAATGGCGTCCAGAAGCGGCCAGTATATACGAGCAGACCACAAAAAGCCTTTCCACACTCGGACGGCAGATACCGGGTTCGTCTGCCAGTCGAAGAGCGGAAGTAGGTGTTCTTTTGTCCATTTGCTGTCGACCCGATACAGCGTGATTACGTGCGCGCAAAGCAGAAGGCGGGAATGCCTAAAAGGAGGCTCCGAACTGGAAAGCCGATCGAAATACCCACGGAAGGCGTCGGACAAGCCCTGATCATCCTCAAGCCCCGATGCGTACCATCGTTCGAGAATGGCCTCTGTAAGCAGACCTACCGGGTGATTGATAGCTTGCGTGATGAAATCATGTCGCCCTCCAACCTCCTCGTCCTCCTCCTCGTCCTCCTCCTCGTCCTCATCAACCGAAGCGGCAAGCACCTTGTCGACGAGCGTAAAGAAAAGCTTTGGGTCCGCGCTCGCATTGCCCGCTACCGCCTTCAGCCACCAAGCAAGCTGACGACTGAGAGTGGAGACGAAATCGTCACTCACCCCGGCGAGCACGGGGCCGAGGTGCTTCCATGACAGCCCAACCAAATCTGCTTCCGACCACGCTTGCAACGCTTGTCGCCATCTATCAGTCGGCCATGTACCTGCTAACGACAGGGCAATTAAAGCGGTAGCGGTGCGGGGGAAGTCAAGGCGGCACCGCTCGCGCCAGTCGTCTTCGCGATGGAGGTCGTCCACCTCCGAGTGCTCCTGCAGCCACTGCTCCATTTCTCGACGGCTTGCAGGCACGGTTTCGTATTCCCGCCAGCTATTGCCGCTCTCAATCCAAACCGGGAAATGATCTCTCTCCGTCGCCGCTCCCCAGTCGGGATGGCCTTCGGACAGCTTCTCGAGTGCGATAGCGGCGTCGCGAATAAGTTGGCCGCCAACATCTCGGAAAGTTGTGAGACGCCGCCATATTTCACGTTCAGAAATTCTTTCAAATTGTTCTCGCTCAAGATCGTCGACGAACATGCGTTGCGGCGGACCTTCCAGAATTGCTCTTTGCAACGGCTCATTGTTCTTTGGCAGACGTTCTGCCACGGAAGCCAAAAGTAGGAATGTCTCTCGTTGGGTCTCGACTGACCAGAGCCACCATGCATCGTCAGCCAGTAATAGCTGATAGCCAAACTCGGGCGGGAACAGTGAAGGCTTTTCGGTTGCCGCGTAAAACGCCAACCTGCGAAATACTGGATAGCCAATGTCCAGCCAACGACTAACCTCTCGCGCAGCCAAATCGGGCGCACGGTCTGCGCTCGCAAGCCATGCGTCGCGCGCAAAATCGATGAGTGCCGTCCAATCATGATGAGTTCGGTTTTGTGCGTGGGGTCTGATGGATGGCTGATGCCAGTGAGAGCCATCCGAACGCGCGTCCGCACCCTCCAACGCCGCCATTAAGTCAATCGCATCGCGCAGCAGCTCTGTTGCATCCGAAAGTAGCTCGGGGAGAGCATTTTGCCATGCCTCACCGTCGGCTAGGTGCTTCAAGGCGGAGTGTGGATAGTCAGCCGCTAGCACTATCTCCCAATCGACTAGATCACGAACATACTCATTCCGCTGTTCGCCGTCATTGCTGTCATCTGACGGCCATTGAATGCGCTTGCGCAGCCGGACCCGTGGCGCGAGCAACTCCTTTAGCTCCAGGCGCAAGTACGCCGTAAGTCCACTGCTAGCTAGGTGCTTCGCCCAGTCATACAAGCTCCGCCTAGTGAAGTCGGTGTGTAGCCGCCCTGACAGAACGAGCTGCCATAACTTGCGCATAGGTGGCGACGGCGGTGTCTTCTCTAAGGCGCCCTTTAGAAGAAACGTGAATTGTTCATGTACCTCGTCGCCTTGACCTGCCGCCCAGAGCAAAAGCTGCGGATCGTCGAGATGGCGCAGTAGCCACCGCGCGACCTGCGTCATGACATCGTCCCACTGAGAATAACGGTCGAATGATCGCTGTATTAGCCGCATCCAGGGAGCATGCGAATAGGCACTTGGTCTGGCAATCAAGCTGAACGAAAGTTTTTCGTCTTCTTCCGCGTTTGGTGAAACGCCGAAGCGCGAGAGATCGCGGTGCAGGAAACGTGTCTCAGCAAAGGTATCCAACCAATCGATCGGCGGAGCGGGATCCAACTCTGCGAACCGCTTTGCGGGGATGCCAGAAGGGTGACTAAGGGCCCAGAGCATTCTACCCACAAAGTCGTCCTGTCGAGTACTTCCGAGCGGCTTCGATTGCGCATAGCGAGCCACGATGCTTTCTCGTCCTCTGATCCCATCGCGATATGTCTCAGCCCAGGCGCTCAAGGTGCCATGAAGGTGGGCGTGATTGTTATGATTTTGGTAGAGTATGGGAGTGACGTTTTTTGCACGCCACTCATTCGCGGCCTGCTCTTCCTTCCCGCGCCCATAGTTGCCAAAGGCAAATACCTCTGGCGGAGCCTCTCCCAGCATCCGGTCAGCAGCCAGTGCGTCCATCATGTAGCGGAGGACTGGATCAGTGATGCTGTATCCAACAAAACAAACGATGTAGTTTCGAAATAACTCTGAGACGAACCGGGCAGCCCACCTTTCGGTGAGATAGGCGAGCCCGAAATCTCCACTTGAAACGACCAGACGGTCCATCTCCGATGGGTCTGCTGTCTGCGGCAATAAGCCGTGCAAGTAGACGAGGCCATCCCAGCGGCGCTTCGGGATTGGCAAAAGGGGTGCACGGTACGTCTCTAGGCTTAAGCGTCGGCGCTGAATGACCTCCTCAAAAAGTCGGTCGAAGTTCGTTGTAATTAAACGACAGCGATCGTCCCCACCATTGCTCAGTGTGAGCAGCGCCTCGTGTGTGGATGTCGCTCGCGGTGCTGTAGACCTAGGGGTCAGTACGTCGGCGATTGCTTTCCGGACCTTGAACCTACCTCCCACCGCCCTACTTTCGAGCTGACCAACTGCCGTGTCGTAGGCCTTATTCTTTAAGGCAGTTTGCTCGACGGCAGTAGGATGCAGCCGCAGTTCGTTGTAAATGCGTTTGACGAGGCCCTTAAACCCGGGAAGACCCGCCGGGTATGAAATACCAGCCCCACAAAAGAAAACTACACGCCCGTCCTCATGGGCCTGCAGTAGGCGCTCGGGAATGTCTGGACCGTTTTTCTTGAACTGCATGAATTTCCCCCCCGAGCAATAGTGGACGGTGAACGCAAACCACACAAGCTCCCAGCCTGCCGTTTCCACTTAAAGGTCTTCTGGCTCAGAGTAGCTGTCGGTTCTCGATAGGGCGGGGTCTAGCGAGACATGGCCAATTTTTCGCACAGCGTCTCATACACATAGTTATGACATTGTGAGACAAATGTCTTATAATATCTAAGATGCTAAAGAGACAGGAGCGAATAATGCTGGTGGGTTACGCGCGTACATCAACGGCTGACCAAGTTGCAGGGTTGGAGGCTCAGCGACGAGATTTGGCGCTCGCAGGGGTGGAGAGAGTTTTCGAAGAGCAGGTATCGTCTGTTTCGCAGCGTGCCGAGCTTGAAAATGCGCTGGGATTTGTTCGTGATGGCGATACCTTCGTTGTAACAAAGCTGGATCGCCTTGCACGGTCCACCGCCGACCTTCTTGCAATTCTGGACCAGTTGGAGCGCAAAGGAGTTGGTCTGCGCATTCTCAACTTCGGCGGCAGCGAGGTCGACACAAAGTCGCCTACGGGCAAGCTCATGTTGACGATGTTTGGAGCAATGGCGCAGTTCGAACGAGAAATGATGCTGGAGCGCCAGCGCGAGGGCATCCAGAAGGCGAAGCGAGAGGGCAAGTATAAGGGGCGTAAGCCGACGGTACGCAATCGAAAAGTCGAGATTGTAGAACTAAGGCAGCAGGGTTTGGGGGCAACCGAGATCGCCCGCCAACTCAACATTGGCCGCGCATCTGTCTATCGCGTGCTTTCTGACTGATGAACCCAGGTTCATCGGTAAGCGCAAATGCGGACGAATTCATTCACCCAGCACGCCCCTTCCCTTTCCAGCGCACCGAGCTGATCATGTGCACGATTTTCTGGCGGAAAGCCGTTCCAATAGGCGAAGCCCGCGTTTGGGTCGTCCTCATCGACGGTTAGATAGACGAAATAGAGAGACACTTCCTTTTCGGTGTTGCCGACGCCCATCGTGAAACTGCCGTCTGGACCGCTTGAAAAGTTACACGGTTCGTCCAAGAAGGTTGCGGAATATACCTCCAACACACAACGAGAGATTTGTTCAGCCGATGCGGGAACCACAGTACAGAAGAACACCACTGCCACCGCTGCAATCTGGAAAAATCTCATTGGGCCATACCTCAACCTTAGGGTGCCGTCGCCGGGGATACTTCCCGCAACAGCGCCTCTGCCTGCGCAATGACTGTATGGATCGCTTCCGCTTCAAGATCGGGCGGGTAGCCATATTTCTTGAGTATGCGGCGCACGAGCGTTCGCATTTTCGCGCGGGCGCTGACCTTTTTGTGCCAATCGATTGTCACCGACGCCCGCATGCTTTCAACCAGTTCAGAAGCGATGATCCTCAACTGCTCGTTTCCCATCGCTTCCACCGCGCTGTCATTCGCCGCGAGTGCGTCATAGAAGGCGAGTTCTTCCTGGGATAGTCCTAACTCGTCTCCGCGCGCCACCGACGCCCGGATGTCCTTGGCCATGTCGATCATGAACTGGATCATCTCGACCGTGGAAATGGCGTTTGCGTGGTAGCGGGCGACTGCTTCCTCAAGTCGCGCAAAGAACGTCCTGGCTTCAACGACGTTGGATTTCGACCGGCTTGTGATTTCGCCATTGATGAGCTTTTTGAGGGCTTCAAGCGCTAGGTTCTTGCGCTCCATTGTTTGGACCTCAGCTAGAAAAGCCTCGGACAAGATCGATATGTCGGGCGACTTGATGCCCGCAGCTTTCAGGACGTCCACGATCTCGGCATTGGCAACTGCAGCATTCATCAACTGGTCGATAGCGAAATTCTTGGCGCTGCTGGTCAGCTTGCCAGTTACAGACGTTTTCGAAAACGCAGCACGAACGGCCTGAAAGAACCCGATATCGTCGCGGACGGCTTTGGCATAATCGCTGGCCGATGCGAGGCCATAAGCAACACTGAGGGCCAGCACTGCATCATTGAACCGCCGCCGCGCCCTCTTCTTGCCTTCGATGGTCTCCTCGCGCTGTGACTGTTCATCGAGCCATTGGCCTATCCACTCGATTGCATCCGCGAGAGCCACAAGCCGTTGCTGAGGCGTGCCGGTGATGCCGAGCGAGTAGTCGTGCCCGTGAAACATCGCACGCACGATCTCGAACTGTTCCTTGAGCGCGGCAACGGCTTCTTCCTCATCAATGCCGGTCTTGGAGCGATCCGAGGCTGTGTATTGCCCCATCGCCTTCTGGAGGTTGCTGGCGATGCCGATGTAGTCGACAACCAGCCCGCCCGCCTTGTCCTTGAACACGCGGTTGACGCGAGCGATGGCCTGCATCAGCCCGTGGCCGCGCATGGGCTTGTCGATATACATCGTGTGCATCGCCGGGGCGTCAAAGCCTGTCAGCCACATGTCACGGACGATCACCAGCTTGAGCGGGTCATCAGGATTGCGGGCGCGCTTGGCCAGAAGATCGCGGCGGCGCTTGGGCCCGATATGCGGCTGCCAGTCCTCGGGATCGGAGGCCGACCCCGTCATCACGATTTTGATCGCGCCCTCTTCATCATCATCGGAATGCCAGTCTGGACGCAACGCTATGATGTGCTTGTAAAGTTCGACGCATATGCGGCGGCTCATGCAGACGGCCATTGCCCTGCCGCCGTTCATGCCTTCGATGCGGGTCTCAAGATGCTGAACCAGATCGGCAGCAATCTGCTTGAGGCGTTTGTCAGCGCCGACCAGACGCTCGATTGTCGTCCATTTGGCCTTTTGCTTTTCCTGTGCAGTTAAGTCTTCGTCTTCAAGGATTGCTTCTATCTCTGCATCGATCCGAGGCTTTTCCTCATCGTCCAGTTCAATGCGGGCAAGACGGCTCTCGTAGTAGATTGGCACCGTCGCCTTGTCCTCGACGGCTCGGGTGACGTCATAGATGTCGATGTAGTTGCCAAAGATCGCAGGCGTATTGACGTCATCGGCCTCGATGGGTGTGCCGGTGAACCCGATAAAGGAGGCGTTGGGCAGTGCCTGCCTGATATAGTGGGCAAAGCCATATCGCCGCTGACCGGTCTTTGTGTCGAGGCGCGCATCAAAACCATATTGGCTGCGATGGGCTTCATCGGCCATGACAATGACATTGCGCCGGTCAGTCAGTACCGGGAATGTCTCCTCGCCCTTCTCCGGCGAGAATTTTTGCACCGTCGTGAAAATCACTCCACCTGATGCGCGGTCGAGCAACTGCCGCAATTCGTCCCGGCTATTGGCCTGCTGTGGTGTCTGGCGGATCAAATCCTTGCACAGGCTGAAAGTGCCATAAAGCTGGTCGTCGAGATCGTTACGGTCGGTCAGCACAACGAGGGTGGGGTTTTCCAGCGCCTCCGAGCGCACGACCAGACCACCGAGAAAGGCCATGAGAAGGCTCTTACCCGATCCTTGCGTGTGCCAGATCACGCCGATCTTGCGGTCACCGTCGGGCCGCGAAGCCTCTACGGCACTGTCGAGTGCCTTTCGTGCGCCGTGAAACTGGTGGTACCCCGCGATGATCTTTATCGGCCCATCGCCGCGATCACCAAAGACTGTGAAATCCCGGATCAGCGCAAGGAACCGTTCGCGGTCAAACACCCCCCGCAACAGCGTTTCCATCTCACGGGGGCCGTGTGGTGTGAAATCGTCAGCAGCGCCGGTCGCGCTGCGCCAAGGCATAAACCGATCCTCATCGGCTGTCAGCGAGCCGATGCGTGCTAACATCCCATCGGATGCCACCATCACGGCATTGGTACGAAACAGACCGGGAATTTGCGACTTGTATGTCTGCAATTGGCGATAAGCGTTCTCGATGGTCGCCTGTTCATTACCTGCATTCTTGAGTTCTATGATCCCGAGCGGAAGCCCGTTGACGAAGACGATAATATCGGGCCGTCGCGTCCGGCGGTTCTCAGCCACAGTGAACTGGGTCGTGACAAGCCAGTCATTGTTCTCGCTGTCGTCAAAATCGATCAACCAGACTTTCGCACCACGAAACGCGCCATCCCCGGCAGCAAATTCGACGTCGATGCCCTCGGCTATCAGCTTATGGATGCGCCGGTTCTCTTCGATCAGGGAAGGCGTTTCGCTTCGGAGAACTTCCCGGATCGCGGCCTCTCGTGCCTCGGACGGCACATCGAGATTGATGCGGGCCACCGCGTCCGCCAGCACGCTCTCCAACACAACGTCTGCATAGGCCGTGCGGAGCGGAGCCGTGCCATCGGGCGCTATTTCGGTTGCGGGGCGGAAATCGTAACCAAGTTGGGTCAGGATCGCGACAGCAGCATCTTCGACAAGCGCCTCGGAAAAGCCAGTGTGGGAAAAGTTCGTCTCCGGCTGGATGTATTGAGTAACTTCGTCGCTCATATCCCCTCTGCGCGCCTAGCGCGTCCCTGCAACGCTGGCTAGCGCAGCCTTCAGCACTTGAAAGCAGACTTTTGCCGTATGTTCATCGGGTGCGAAGCCCGACGCCATCTGCTCGTAAGGATGAATATAGTTCCGGAAATCCCGCAATCCGTGACTGAATTTTTTGACGTCCAGCTTTAAAATTCCAACATCGCATGCGACGTCGATAAACTGAGACAACGTCCACTGATGATACGGTCTGACCTTGCCGTGCTCGTCTTTCGGGCTGGCAGACGATCTGTTAAACTTGACAGGATTGCTTTGTGCTACACCCAATAAAACACCTTCGAGCACGCTTCCGCACAAGAAGATGACCGAAAGACTAGCGCCCGCATTGAGTGCTTTCCGAGCCTCAGCCAAACGCGCCTGAATGATCGAAGCAACCATCGGTTCAACCGGTAGCCTGTCGAGATTGGGAATTGTGAATTCCCTCTCAAGGAACGCATCGACTGTTTCAGTCGTGGTGGTTATCGATCCACCCGATATTTTCGTGATGATCTCACTGCACTTTTCGAAAAGACGCTTATCGAGCGGCTTGTCATTCAGGTCGCAATCAACCTCATGGGCAGTGAGCATTTCATTGAGAACGGGCGCTACAATTTTGTCTGGCTCTTGCTCCCAGAATGCGCGCATCTTTTTCGCCTTGGAGGTCCCATAGGTCTGATATTTCCTGCCGTGAATATCGATGTTGTGGCGACCGAAGAACTCGCCATAGGTAGCATCGCTATAGTCGAGAACGTAGCCAGACGGCATGCCAAACAACTTTTCCAGATACCGTTTATCGATATCGGTCAAGCTGCTCATGCCGCGTCCTCCGCCAGCTTCTCGGCGTCGCGAAGGCGGATTTCACCGGACATCAGTTTGGGGAGCAACAAGTCGCGGGTGTTGGCGAGGGTTCGGACTTGCTCATTGTTTGCCGCAATCTTCTGCCGCAAATGTCCAGCGATGCTTTGAAACGCCCCTATGATCTCTGGCCCAACAATCGGAGTTTCGCACCGATAGGCATTGTTTCTATTCAGGCCGGGTACGGCGGCATCCGTGTTCATGTTGTGCAACCCCAATGTCTGCAACAGGTAGAAACAGTATGCCATTGGCCATTGGGACTTTACGAAGAATACGGTATCGATAGGATAGAAATCGCGGTCCTCCCAATAGAGACTTCCCACCGTGCCTTTACGGCCAACGATGATGGACGGTCCTTGAACAAGGGCAGTGTCATGCCAACCACCTATGCCACCGGAGCCATACACCGGGTAGGAGCCTTGGCGACGGTCCTTCTTATTCAAAGCCTTGCCATAGGCTAGTTCCAGAACATCTTCTAAATGCCCTAGCGTCCACCCCTCAGGCAGCCCGTTGTCCCCGAGCCGATCCGGGAACAGGTCGGCCAGTTCCTGCGCGCGGAAGGGATGGGTGACCACTCCACCCATGATGGCGAGAGGATCGGACGCGCCGTCGATCTTGCGGCGTGTGGGGCCGAAATCGACGAACCAGTCTCGAAAAATAGCCTGCGCCATCGCTTCGAGGGTTTCATTGGTGCGCCGGTTCAGTTCGATCTTGTCGTCGAGGGAGCCGAGGATGTCGGCTATCTCTATCTGCGCCGATAACGGCAGCCTTGGAACACGAAATCTCCCAATATCTCCAAGATTGACGTTGGGCTGAGCCGACTGAGCGACGCTGTTCAGCACGCTTTGCACGAATTTGGGATTGCGCAAGAAGTACGAAATATATGCTGGTGACGCCTTCTGAGGGTCCACTCGAAGAATTGCAACAGCTTGATTGGTGTTGGCTGGGAGCATTGCTGCTGTGGCCAATCCACATTTGCCAAGATGGACCCCGGCGATGGAATAGAGAATGTCGTGTTCTGCGATCTGTGACCTCTTGAGCATCTGGTGTGTTGCAAGATCCACAAATGCAAACTTGCCCGTATCGATACTTCCGTCATAGGCAAGGCTCTCAGACTTGATAAAGTTGATACCGTGCTCCGCAAAATGACCGCCAACGGTGGTCGGGGTCGTACCCTTCGTGATCAGGGTGCAAATTTCTTTCAAAGTGAACGTGTCAGGCATCGAGTTGCCCCAATGCCTGCGCAATCTCCTCCTCCAATGCCCGTCCCTCAACAAACTGAGCTTGCAGCTTTTCCCGTAGTTCTGCGAACTTCTCCTCGAACGGCACTCCATCATCTTCGGCGTCCGCCGCCCCAACATAGCGCCCCGGCGTCAGCACATGGCCATGTTGTCGTACCTCATCGAGTGTCGCTGATTTGCAGAAACCCGGTTCATCAGCGTAAGCCTCGGCATGATCCTTGTTGCGCCAACGGTGGTAGGTGTCCGCAATCGTTGCAATGTCGCCGGGCGAAAATTCCCGCCGCACCCGGTCCACCATGAAACCAAGCTTGCGCGCGTCGATAAACAGGATTTCGCCGCGTCGGTCGCGGTGACCATTTGCGCTTTTGTCCCGCGCCAGTATCCAGAGGCAGGCCGGAATTTGTGTCGAGTAGAACAACTGACCGGGAAGCGCCACCATACAGTCGACAGCGTCCGCCTCGATCATCGCTTTGCGAATTTCGCCTTCCCCCGACTGCTGAGATGACATTGAACCATTGGCAAGCACCACGCCCGCCGTCCCACGCGGGGCAAGGTGATGATATATATGCTGCAGCCAGCCGAAATTTGCGTTGCCCTTGGGCGGAGTGCCAAAGCGCCAACGTGCGTCCTCAGCCAACCGTTCGCCGCCCCAATCCGAGATATTAAACGGCGGGTTGGCCATGATGAAGTCGGCCTTCAAATCCGGGTGCTCGTCCCGATGAAAGCTGCCTTCGTTGTTCCATTTGATGTCGGCATCGATCCCCTGAACCGCGAGGTTCATTTTGGCCAGCCGCCAAGTGGTGTGATTGATCTCCTGCCCATAGACCGAGATCGCATCGCGCCGACCGCCGTGATCCTCGATGAACTTCTCCGATTGCACGAACATGCCGCCCGAACCGCAACATGGGTCATAGACACGCCCTTGGAACGGCTCGAGCATTTCCACCAGAGTGCGTACCACCGAACGCGGTGTAAAGAACTCACCACCACGCTTGCCCTCTGAACCGGCAAAGCCCGACAGGAAATACTCATAGACCCGCCCGAGAACGTCCCGTGCCTTGTCTGTGCTGTCGTGCATGCCGATGTTGGAAAAGAGATCAATCAACTCGCCAAGCATCGTCTTGTTGAGCGTGGGTCGAGCGTAATTCTTGGGCAAAACGCCCTTCAAGCCTTCATTTGAGGGTTCATTCTCGATGGCATCCATAGCCTGATCGATCAACAGCCCGATTTCGGGGCGCTTCGCATTTGCCTGCAAATGCGACCAGCGGGCTGTTTTCGGCACCCAGAAGACGTTGTCGCCGATGTATTCCTCCGGCTCCTCGGGATCAGCATTATCAATCTTGAGCAGTTTGGCCCGCTGAGCCTCGAAGGCATCAGATATGTATTTGAGAAAGATCAGCCCAAGCGCAACGTGCTTATATTCGCTCGGCTCCAGATTGCCCCTAAGCTTGTCCGCCGCCTTGAAAAGGTCAGCGGTAAAAGCAAGATCGCCATTGTTTTTGTTATTATCAGCCATAGGCCCCCCGATAGTCTCAGGCACCCTAGCCAGAAAAACTTGACGGTGCAAAGCAGATCGGGATGACGCTTGAACCCCGGTTCATCTGAACAGAGCGCCCCTGATTTACGGACACAGCGCGGACACATAAAAAAAGGACTAACCGCCATCTGGGTTAAGTCCTTGAAAATATTGGTTGCGGGGGCAGGATTTGAACCTGCGACCTTCAGGTTATGAGCCTGACGAGCTACCGGGCTGCTCCACCCCGCGCCAATGATGTCCATCACGTGTGCGGTGCGCCGGGCGAACCGCTTGGACGCCGCTTATATAGGGGCGCAAATTGCGTTTGCATACCCCTTGTGATCGCTTAGACGACATTTTTTTGACAGGTGCCGGCCACAGCCCGCTCATCCCCCAGATTGCACTTTCGCTCCGGTCCGGTTACACATGGGTCAGAGGTTCTGTCCCTTCCGTTTCTTTGCAATTTTCAAGCACTTTGGGTTTTCCACATGCAACAGCGCACGCTCGGCCGCACCGGCATTTCCGTGAGCCGGATTTGTCTCGGCACCATGACCTGGGGCGAACAGAACACCGAGGCCGAAGGCCATGCGCAGATGGACTATGCGCTCGATAACGGCGTCAATTTCCTCGACACCGCCGAGCTTTATTCCACTCCTGGCCGCGCCGAAACTCAGGGTTCGACCGAAACCATCATCGGCAACTGGTTTGCCGCCAATGGCCGCCGCGCCGATTGGGTGGTCGCCAGCAAGATTACCGGCCCCGGCCATGAATGGATTCGGAACGGACGTCCCATAGACGGCAAGGAAATCGTCCTCGCCCTGGACGCCAGCCTAAAGCGCCTCAGGACCGATTACATCGACCTTTATCAGCTCCACTGGCCCAACCGGAACCACTACAATTTCTCCAAATCATGGACCTTCGATCCCTATGGCCAAGACCCTCGTGTCGTAAGGGACAACATGGCTGAGGTGCTCGAAGCCCTCGATGCCCAGGTCAAGGCCGGTAAGATTCGCGCCATCGGCCTCTCCAACGAAACGAGCTGGGGCACGTCCGAATATCTCAAAATTGCCGAGGCTCACAGCCTGCCGCGGGTGGCGACCATCCAGAACGAGTACAATCTCCTCCGCCGCCATTTCGACCACGACCTCGCCGAAGTCTGCGCCTTTGAGGATATCGACCTGCTGGCCTACTCTCCGCTCGCGGCCGGGCTGCTCAGCGGCAAATATAATGATGGCAAAATGCCCGAAGGTACACGCGGCGCGCTCGGCGCCATGTGGCGACTCAATCCCCGATCCGAGGCTGCCACAAAGGCCTATATCGAGCTGGCGCAACAGCACAGCCTCGATCCCTGCCAGATGGCAATCGCCTGGTGTCTGACCCGCCCCTTCATAGGCTCGGTTATTATCGGCGCCACGTCCATGCAACAACTCAAGACCGATATCGACGCCCACTATCTGACCTTGTCGTCCGACGTGCTGGCCGGCATCGAAGGCCTCCATCGCCAGTATCCCAGCACGGTCGGCTGAGCGGACACATGCGGCCACCGGCGCCGCCTTGCAAGTGGCGTCCGTGCATGCTACGACTGAGTGACAAAATTCGTCATAGCGAATTATCATGCCTCGTCACTTCACGGCCGCCGATAACGAACTGATCCGGTCCCAGCTTCTCGCTGCCGGCCTTGCGCATTTCACCCAATATGGTCTACGCGGCATGCGCGTCGATGATGTCTGCAGGGACGTCGGAGTCGCCAAAGGCACCTTCTATAAATTCTTCGAGCATAAGGAGGCACTGTTTCTGGCCATCGCCGATCAGCGCGACCAGATGCACAAGGCCGAAACCCTCGCCTTCTTTGCCCAATGCGATGGCCCTGTCACCGACCGCGCGGGCCGGTTCTTCGATCTGCTGGTCGAAAAGCTCAGATCCGATCCCCTAGTCGCCATCGCCTCCGTCCCAGACGATTTTGCAGCGCTGCTGCGTAAAATGCCCCCCGAGCGCATGGCCCATGAGGAGGAAAAGGACCTCCTCTTCATCCAGGAATTCTGTGACGGGCTCCGATCCAAGGGTCTGATCGGACCGGTCGATCCGCACGATATCGCTGCCATCCTAACCCTTCTCGTCAGCCTGGTTCTGCAACAAAACCTTTTCAGCGCCAGCCAGTTTTCAGCCAGCTGCGCGCTGTTACGCGAGATGTTCGTCCAGAAATTGACGGCCACCGCGCCATGATCTCGGTTTCGGGGCTCACCTTCAGCTATAAGGGCGCGCCGGGCCCGGCCCTCAACGGCGTCTCCCTTACGGTCCCCGAAGCCTCGGTCTATGGCCTTTTGGGACCGTCGGGCTCTGGCAAGTCGACCACCCAGAAAATCCTCATGGGCCTGCTGGTGGGCTTTGGCGGCACAGCAACGGTTTTCGGCGAAGCGCCCGCTCATTCGGGGCGTAGTTTTTACGAACGCATCGGCGTGAGCTTTGAATTGCCGGCGCTATATGGCCGGCTCACCGCGCGCGAGAACCTCGCTCTTTTCGCAGCGCTTTTTGCCGATGCACCGCTGTCACCAGATACGGTTCTCGATATGGTCGATCTGCGCGATGCCGCCGATCAAAGGATCGAGACCTTTTCCAAGGGTATGAAGATGCGGCTCAATCTCGCCCGTGCCCTGCTCAACGATCCCCCGTTGCTGTTTCTGGACGAGCCAACCACCGGGCAGGACCCTGCCCGCGCCCGCACCACGCGCCATCTCATTGCCCGACTCCGCGACCGCGGCAAGACGGTGTTTCTCACCACCCACAACATGAGCGAAGCCGCCGAAATCTGCGATACCGTCGGCTTTCTTGTCGATGGCCGCATAGCCTTGGAAGGCCGCCCCGCAGAACTTATGGCGCAGTTTGGAAAGCCCGAGCTTGTGGCCACTGCCCGTCGCAATGGCGCACTGACAACCGAGCATTTCGCCATGGAGGGGCTGGCAGGCAATGCCGCCTTCCAAGACCTGTTGCAAACCGGTGATATCGTTTCGCTCCACACGCGCGAAGCCAGCCTTGACGATATTTTTGTTGCCGTAGCCGGCGGCGGCAAATGAGTGCGCTCCGTGCCCTTTTGGTCCACGATCTGCGGCTGCAATACCGTTACGGCATTCACGCCGCATACGGCACGGTCATCGCGCTCTACGCCGCGCTCCTCTTTTTCGCCGGCCCATACCTGCCCGCCTGGGTGCTGGCGTTGGTAATCTTTTCCGATCCTTCAGCGCTGGGCTTTTTCTTCCTTGGCGGACTCATGCTGCTGGAAAAGGGCGAAGGGATCCGTGCCGCGCTGGCCATCTCCCCAGTCTCTGCTCGCACCTATCTGCTGGCCAAAACCATAACACTCACCGCATTGGCGCTGGCCGCGGTCATCGTTCTTACGCTGGCAAAATCGGGGTCCGTGAATTGGCCGCTGCTTGTGACCGGCGTCACCCTCACCTCTATGTTTTACATTGGAATCGGTGTGCCCATCGCCCTGCGCTTCAACTCCGTCAACGCCTACCTCCTCGGCTCGGCACTGTTTCTGGCCCCGGCGCTTGCCCCCTCGGGACTGGCGCTTCTCGATCCCCTGCCTGCAGTCCTGCTCGTTTTCCCTCCCGTGGCACAGTTCCTGTTGATCCTCGCAGCCCTGGGCCATGGCAGTGCCACAGGCCCTAACCTGGGGCTCGCGCTCGCTTCCGCCGCGCTCGCAGCCACCGCCGCGCTCTATTACGCCCACCGCGCCCTCGAAACCGAATTGGGCAGAAAATGAGCGCCTTCTCCCCAAAAACCATGGCCAGCCTGTTGCGCGCCGACGCACTCAATGTGTCGCGTGACCCCATGCTCATGATCGGCATCGTCATGAGCATGCTGCCCGTTCCGTTGATCGTGGTCTTCGGTCCGCTGGCCGAAACCGCGGCATCCGAAACATTCGGGATTACGGGCATGGCCCGATTGCTCGGCGCCCTTGCCGTCCTCATGCCCGGAGCCATGCTTGGCTGGGTCACCGGCTTCATGCTGCTTGACGACCGCGACGAGGCCGTCTTGATGGTACTCGAAACCACCCCTATTGGCCGGAACGGCATTATCGCCTACCGCCTCGTCGTAACAATCGTGCTCACTGTGATCGTTTCAGTCAGCATCGGATTTTTCGTGTTGCCCGCCCTGCTTTGGACAACGCCGTTTCTGATGGCGATCATAGCTGCGGGTCATGCCGTTCTCTCGGCCCTTTTCCTTCTCGCCTTTGCCGCCAACAAGGTCGAGGGCCTCGCCCTGACCAAGCTCATCAATCTGGCTCTGCTCGCGCCCCTGGCCGCGCTGTTTGCCCCGCCCTGGCGCTACTTGGCCGCCATTGTGCCCGCCTTCTGGATCGGCGAAATGACCGGAATTTCGCCTACTGCCCTCTCCCCGCTTCCTGCAACGGTCATTTCCCTTGCCACCACCGTCCTGTTTGTCATGTTCCTGCTGCGGTGTTTGGACCGCCGCGCCGACTGATGCAATTCATCAGGCATCAGAACGTCCCCGGAGAAAGCCGGAGCCCATACACCTTTCCACCCGCACGGCTCAAATCCTGATTCCCCTTGCGATGATTTGCTGTCGCCACGACGCAACGCAGCGGTTATCGTCTGACCAAAAGGCATGGGAGTGATGATTTGGTGCAGATAAACGGCTTTGCGCTTTTCGCGTCCATGCTTCCGCTTTTGGCGCTCTATTCCTACGGCCTAGCGTCCAGATTGCTGGACCGCAGCCGCCCTTCGCTGTCGGCATTGATGAACGAGCAGCGGTTCAACTGGGTCACCCAGGCATCGCGCCGCGATACACCGCTCGATGCAATCCTGTCGGGCAATATTATGAGCTCGGTCTCGTTTTTTGCGTCGACTACCGCGCTGTTGATCCTCGCGCTCTTTACAGTCATCGGGCAGTTGCAGGAATTCTTGCCCGCGCTATCATCCATCACCTTCGGTCCCGCCTATTCCGAGGTCGATCTGCAGCTCCACAATGTCGTCTTGCTGTTCTTGTTCGTTTACGCGTTTCTTGCGTTCACCCTGTCACTGCGCCAGTTCAACCACTTCTGCATCCTTATCGGCGCGCTCGATCACGCCAAGCCCGCTCCGCCCGAAGAAATAAGAACCATAGCGCGGATCAACGCCATGGCTGCCCAGCGCTTCAATTCGGGCATCCGGTCCTATTACTTCGCCATTCCCATGGTGGCGTGGTTCGTTTCAAGCTGGCTGGCCATTATTGTCACCATCGGAACGATCGGCCTCTTGCTCCATCGCGAATATTTTTCCAACGCCCGTTGGCTCGTCGCCCGCATCACGCCGCACTGAAAACCGCAACGGCCGAACCGACGACAAAAGGAAACGCCCTATGAAACCGCTGGCCATTGCCGCCATCTTGTTGATCGCCCTGCCCGCCACCGCGCAGGATGCGACGACTTTCACCACCGCCGACGCCGATCTGATGACCGGCTGCATTGCCGAACTTTCCGATCCCAAACGCGCCGCCGAGAACCCGCAGGAGGTCCGCAGGCAGACCCAATGCGTTGGTGCCGCTTCCAATGTGTGCATGGACACTGAGGAGGATGGCTATACAACAATTGGCATGGTCGAGTGCATGGCGCGAGAAACCGCCTGGTGGGACAGCCAACTCAACGCCAATTACACAAGGCTCCAGCAAACCCTCGAAACCGATCTGTTCTCCACGCTTCAACAAGCCCAGAGGACCTGGATTACCTATCGCGATCAAAGCTGCGGTTTCGAGTATGGCATGTGGGGCAACGGCTCCATGCGCTCCATTGCTCACGCAAGCTGCATGCTCGATGAAACCGCCCGGCGCGCCGAAACGCTTTCAAATTACCTCAACCCCGAGGGATAAAGCATAAATGTCCGCCAAGTTGTGTGGACAGTTAGGAGATCACTATGAACAACGACGCCGACCACCCCTGGTTTCGCCCCATGTGGCGCCGCGTCCTGGTGGTTGTCATTCCTGCGATTATCGCCGCCGTTGACATCTATCACGGCAATTTCGGCTGGGCGCTGATCTTTGGCGGGTTGGCCGCTTATGCTGTCTATATTTTCTTTATCGCCTGGAACAAGAGCAAGCCTGAAGCACCAAAGGCGCCGGACGACACAGGGGAGTGAACACCGTTCTGCACGCCTGCGACGAAAGCTGACGTTGACAATCACCTTTGGGATCGTATGTATAGGGCAAACCTGAGTGTAGCCCTCACATTGCGTTAGCCATGCTTGTTTGCCAGTGCAACCTGATATCGACAACTGACATCGAGGACATCGTCGTCGACATTCTCGACGAGGATCCTTGGCAGCTTGTCGTGCCTGCCCACATCTATCGCGAGTTGGGCAAGCGCGGACAATGTTGCGGTTGCGTGCCAAACATTGTGGACATTATCGGCAAGGTCACCGAAACTTATCACCTCAAACTGGCCGGGAACGCCGCCAATCTGGTAGACGTTAGGTCCAGAATGAAAACCCTGCGCAAGTCCACGCGCCAAGGAGGTGAAAGTGAAAGGCGACGCAAAGATCATCGAGCGGCTTAACGAAGCGCTCTTTCTCGAACTGGGGGCCATAAACCAGTATTGGGTTCACTATCGCCTGCTCGACGATTGGGGCTTCAAACGCCTCGCGGAAAAGGAGCGGGCCGAATCCATCGAAGAGATGCATCACGCCGACAAGCTCATCGATCGCATCATCTTCCTTGAGGGCCATCCCAATCTTCAGCGCGTCGCACCCTTGCGCATCGGCCAGAACATCAAGGAAGTGCTCGAGGTCGATCTGGCCGGCGAACTCGACGCCATCGCGTCTTACCGCGAGAGCCGCAAGATCTGTAACGACCTCGGCGACTACGTCACCCAGCGCCTGTTCGAAGAGTTGCTGACCGATGAGGAAGGCCACACCGACTTCCTCGAAACCGAACTCGACCTCCTCGACAAGATCGGCGTGGAAAAATACGGCCAGCTCAACGCCAAGCCAGCCAACGAAGCCGACTAGAGCAAAGTTTCAGTGCACGATTTCAGCCCCTGCGACCACATGCGTCGCGGGGGCGTTTTCATGCCATGTCATCAAGGTGTCAATGTTTCGCAATCTTGTGGTCCCGTTCGCCTTGGTCCACCGCTTTTGCCGCCATGTTGACCTCGTGGTGCCGGCATGGAAAGATTTTGGCGCTTGAGGCGTCCATTGCCGATAATTTCGCTTTTCAGGGATCGCGCTTGCCTGTAATGCGGAAATTGACCTTTTTATGCCTAGCGGTCGGGTCCGCGCGCGGGGTTTGATCCTCGTACTCGATTGGTGAAGCGGCGAAGGGAGTGCCGTGTGGTTGACGCCGCCAAGAGGTAACTCCGGAGCAGTCGCACGACATTGTCACCATCTCTTTTTCTTATCGGAAGGGGACCTCCGTCACTATGCACAAGCCATTGATTTTCCTCAGTGTTACCGCCTCCCTGCTGGCCACCTCGGCCGTTGCACAGGACCAGACTGTCAATATCTACAACTGGTCCGACTACATCGCCGAAGACACGCTCGAAAAGTTCACCGCCGAGACAGGCATCGCCACCAATTACGACGTCTTCGACTCCAATGAGATCGTCGAAGCCCGCCTGCTGGCCGGCTCATCGGGCTACGATGTTGTTGTTCCGTCAGGCTTTTTCCTTGAGCGCCAGATTCCGATAGGCCTATTCCAGACGCTCGACAAGTCCAAGATCCCGAACCTCGAAAACCTCGACCCCGCCATCATGGCCATCGTCGATGCCCACGATCCCGGCGCTCAATACTCGGTCCCCTACATGTGGGGTACAACCGGCATTGGCTACAACATCGGCGCGATCACCGAACGTCTGGGCGAAGACGGCCCGCTTCAAAGCTGGGACCTGCTCTTTGACCCCGAAATCGCCGCCCAGCTTGCCGATTGCGGCATCTCGATCCTGGACGCCCCGGTCGAAATGGTCGCCGCCGCGCTCAACTATCTCGGCCTTGATCCCAACTCCGAAGCCCCTGAGGATCTCGAAGCAGCCGAGCAGCTGATCGGCTCGATCCGTCCCTATATCCGCTCCTTCCACTCCTCCCAGTACATCTCCGATCTCGCCAATGGTGAAATCTGTCTGGCCGTGGGGTATTCCGGTGACATTTTCATCGCCGCCGATCGTGCCGCCGAGGCCGACCAAGGCATTGAGATTGCCTACGTTATTCCCGAAGAGGGCGCCTCGATCTGGTTCGATATGATGGCCATTCCCGCCGATGCGCCGAACCCTGAAGCGGCTCACGCCTTCATCAACTTCATCCTCGAGCCCCAGATCGCTGCCGACATCACCAACTATGTCTGGTACGCCAACCCCAATGCGGCCGCCGACGAACTCGTCGACCCCGAAGTTCTTGGGGATCCGGCGATCTATCCGACTGACGAAGTGATGGCCAATCTCTTCCCGCTCAAGGCCCGCTCACCGTCATATGACCGGCTTTTGACCCGCGCCTGGACTCGGATCAAGACCGGGGTCTGAGCGACCAAACTTGCATGGCAGGGCACATTGTGGTGCCCTGCCAATTCCGTTGTTCGGGGATGGGGAAATCCTCTTTTGAAAAAGCCTCAGATCGCCGCCGATGCGCGCCCCTGGCGTGATGCGGGCGCCAAACCGTTTGTGCGCATTCGCAACGTCACAAAGACATTCGGCGACGTTTACGCCGTCGACGATGTGTCTCTCGACATCTACAAGGGTGAACTCTTCTGCCTGCTCGGAGGATCGGGCTCGGGCAAGTCGACACTTTTGCGCATGCTGGCCGGGTTCGAATCGATCACCACGGGCTCCATCGAGATCGACGGTCAGGACATGGCCAATGTCCCTCCTTATCAGCGCCCCATCAACATGATGTTCCAGTCCTATGCGCTCTTTCCGCATATGAGTGTTGAAAACAACATCGCCTACGGCCTCAAGCGTGAGGGGATGGCGCGGTCCGACATTTCTGACCGTGTCGCAGAGCTTTTAAAGCTCACCCGTCTCGAGCCCTTCGCCAAACGCAAGCCGCACCAGCTTTCGGGCGGCCAGCGCCAGCGCGTCGCTCTGGCGCGCTCACTGGCCAAGCGCCCCAAGCTGCTCCTCCTTGACGAGCCCCTCGGCGCGCTTGACAAGAAGCTGCGCGAAGAAACCCAGTACGAACTGGTCAAGATCCAGGAGAGCCTTGGCGTTACCTTCATCGTGGTGACCCACGATCAGGAAGAAGCCATGACACTTTCGACCCGCATCGGGGTGATGAACGACGGCAAGATCGCCCAGATCGGTGAACCACAGGAGATCTACGAGTTCCCAAACTCCCGCTTCGTTGCCGGGTTCGTCGGATCAGTTAACATGTTCGAAGGGGTGGTCACAGAAGACGAGGACGATCACATCCGTATCGATGCCTCGGTCGAGGCCGGTTGCGATATCTATGTCTCTCACGGTGTCGATTGCGCGCCCGAACAGACCCTCTGGTACGCCATCCGACCAGAAAAGATGGTGCTGTCGCGCGAACGCCCCGATGGTGATGCCAACGTCACCCATGGGCTGGTTGAGGACGTGGCTTATCTCGGTGACATGAGCGTCTTCCGCATCGTGCTCGACAGCGGCAAGCGCATCCATGTCTCGCAGACCAATGTCTCACGCTATGATCCGGAATCCATCAGCTGGGACGAAAAGGTCTTCATCTCCTGGGAGCCCGATGCCGGGGCGGTGCTGACCTCATGAGCACGGGCGGTCTCACATCTCCCCGGCGCAGGGCGTGGACATTCATCACCAACGGTCTGCGCCGGCTGGGGATTTCCGGACGCAGCGCGGTAATTCTGGGCCCCTCCCTATGGCTGGCGATATTCTTCCTGATCCCGTTGCTCGTCGTCTTCAAGATCGCTCTCAGCGCTTTTGCGCTGGGCCAGCCGCCCTATCTGCCCATGTTCATCTGGGGTGCCGACGAATCCCTGTCCATCACGCTGCATTTTTCGAACTTCCTGTTCATCCTGCAGGACGCGCTGTACGCCAACGCCTACATCAATTCGGTTCGCATCGCGGCGATCTCGACGGTCATCTCGTTGGTCCTCGCCTACCCCATGGCGTGGTTCATTGCGCGGTCCGACGACAAATACCGCAACCTGCTGCTCATGCTCGTCATCCTTCCCTTCTGGACGTCATTTCTTTTGCGGGTCTATGCGTGGATGGGATTTCTGGGCCGCAACGGCATCATCAACAACGCTCTGATCGGGCTCGGCATCACCGATGAGCCGATTACCATGCTTCAGACCGAAGGGGCTGTGTTTGTGGGTATCGTCTATACCTACCTGCCCTTCATGATCCTCCCGATCTACACTGCGCTGGTCAAACTCGATCAGAGCCTTATCGAAGCCTCTGCCGATCTCGGTGCGCGGCCCTTCATGACATTCCTGACCATAACGCTTCCACTTTCGATGCCCGGCGTCATTGCCGGCTCAATGCTGGTCTTTATCCCCGCCATCGGTGAATTCGTCATCCCCTCGCTGCTGGGTGGTGCCGATACGTTGATGATCGGACGCGTGCTTTGGGACGAGTTCTTTGCCAATCGAGATTGGCCGGTCGCTTCGGCCGTCGCCATCGTTATGCTGGTGATCCTCGTGGTCCCGATCATGCTCCTCAGCCGTGCGCAAAACGCCGTTGTGGAGAAAGAGGCATGAGGCGCGGATATTTCACCATCATCATAGCGATCATCGGATTTGTGTTCCTCTATGCGCCGATCGTCTCGCTTGTTGTGTTCTCGTTCAACGAAAGCCGGTTGGTCACGGTGTGGACCGGATTTTCCCTGCGTTGGTACGCATCGCTGTTCAATGACTCGCAGGTGGTGGCCGCTGGGCTCTTGAGCCTGCAGATTGCCGCTGTCAGCGCCACCATTGCCACAGTGCTCGGCACGCTGGCCGGTATCGCTCTCACCCGGATCGGAACGTTCCGCGGCAAGACGGCGCTGACCGGCATGGTCTCGGCGCCTCTTGTCATGCCCGAAGTGATCACCGGCCTTTCGTCCCTCTTGCTGTTTGTGTCCATGGAAGCGCTGATCGGCTGGCCCGGCGGTCGCGGCTTTACGACAATTACTATCGCCCACTCCACCTTCTGCATGGCCTATGTCACCGTCGTCGTCCGCTCGCGCCTCGTGGATATGGACCGCTCGCTCGATGAAGCGGCGATGGACCTGGGCGCAACGCCCTTGCGAGTGTTCTTCGATATTACCTTGCCCATCATCGCCCCGGCGCTTATTGCGGGCTGGCTTCTGGCTTTCACGCTCTCTCTGGACGATTTGGTGATCGCGAGCTTTGTTTCAGGGCCGGGGTCGTCCACGCTGCCCATGGTGATCTTCTCGAAAATCCGCCTCGGCGTTTCGCCAGACGTCAACGCGCTCGCCACCATCATCATCGCAATCGTTGCCATCGGTGTTGTCGCCGCCACCATTATCGGTGCTCGCCGTCAGTCCAATGCTTGAGCGAAAGTCCTCTTATGTCTGCCACTGCTCGGCCTCAGGTTTCGGCCCTCTCGTCCTCGCGCATCCGCGACATCGCCAATGCCGGCATGGGCCGAACCGACATCGCCGCATTCTGGTTCGGCGAGGGAGATGAAGTAACGCCACCCTTCATCCGCGAAGCAGCCCAAAAGGCATTGGCCGAGGGTGAAACCTTCTATGTCCACAATCTTGGCCTACCGCAACTACGCGAGGCCGTTGCTTCTTATGAAAGCAAGCTGCAAGGCATAGCGTCCAGTCTCGAGCGGATCGCCATCACCGGTTCGGGTGTCTCGGCCCTGATGATTGCAAACCAGCTCATCGTCTCGCCTGGAGACAGGGTGGTTGTCATCACCCCCATCTGGCCAAACATCGCCGAAGCACCACGGCTTTTGGGAGCCGACATCGTTCGCTTTCCCTTGAGCGTTGTCGATGGCAAATGGTCGCTGGACCTCGACCGATTGCTCGACACGATCACCCCCGAAACACGAATGGTGATCGTCAACGCCCCCAACAACCCCACCGGGTTCACTCTCGATGAGGAAACGCAAAAGGCGATCCTTGAGCATTGCCGCAGGCACGGCATCTGGGTTCTGACCGACGAGGTTTACGAACGACTTGTTTTTGATGGCAGCAATGCCGCCCCCTCCATGCTCCGACATGCCGAACCTCAAGACCGTATCATTCGCGTCAATTCCTTTTCCAAGTCCTGGCGCATGACCGGCTGGCGATTGGGTTGGCTGACCCTTCCTCAGGCAATAATGCCCGACGTGCCGAAAGTCATTGAGTACAACACCTCCTGTGCCCCATCGTTCATCCAGAAGGGCGGTCTGGCTGCGCTGACTGATCCAAGGGGCGAGGAAACCATCGCCGCGCTCAAGTCCGGCCTGGCAGCGTCTCGCTACACTCTGCTGGATGGCCTGTCACAAATGGGCCGCATCGACATTCCCGATGCCGGTGGCGCCATGTACGCTTTTTTCCGCATCGACGGTGAGCGGGACGATATGGCAACCGCCAAAGCCCTTGTCGCCGACTACGGGCTGGGCCTGGCGCCTGGTAGCGCCTTCGGACCTGAAGGGGAAGGATGGTTGCGCTGGTGCTTTGCCGCAAAGCCCGAAAAAATCGCTGTTGGACTTGAGCGCCTGGAGCGCTTTCTTAAACGCTAGCGAATCCGGATCGAGACTGTGTGGTCGTCGAGAAACGCCAGCACGTCCTCAAGTACCCCATATCGCCAGCGGAGCGGCATCGCCAATGACACGAGCGTATCGGCGTGATTGCCCCCTTCATAGACTTTGAGCGAAACGTCGACCCCGTTCTCGGTCATCTTTTCGGCCAATGCCACCGAATTGCGCAGAAAAACCGTCTCGTCCTTGTCTCCATGGCCCAGAAGCACCGGTGGCAGGCCTCCCGACACGAGATTGACCGGCTGGGTCTGCTCGGGCTGCGGAAAATCGCCGAACGCATTCTGGGATTGCGAGACGTCGAACGGGTAGAAGTCATACGGCCCCGACAGGCCCACTATGGCCCTGACATTTGAAACATCGACCCCGAACTCGGGATCGAGTGCCAACATCATGACATTGTAGGCTCCCGCCGAATGCCCCATGAGAACCATTCGGCCCGGATCCCCACCATAGCTTCCAATGGCGTCGGCGATCCATTGGACGGCCAACCCGTTGTCGGCGATGAAATCGGGAAACACGACCTCAGGCACCAACCGATAGTCGGCAATGACCGTCACATATCCGCGTGCTGCCAGAGCCCGACCGACAAAGCCGTACTCTTGCTTGTCACCGGCTTCCCAACCGCCGCCATAGCTGAAATAGATGACCGGAAGCCCGGTTTCATCATTGGCAGGCCGATAGATGTCGAGCTTTTGCCGCGGGTGAACACCGAACGGCATATTGCGCTCGACTGTAACGCCGCCATCCTTGGGCACCAGTGCGTTGAAAATGCCGACGGGCGAAAACGCATTAGCAATTCCGAAAAGTCCCGAAATTGCCACCAAAATAAGTACTCCCGCCCATACAAGGGCACGCGTTTTAAGACCCATGCCTCTTGTTACGTTTGAAGGGGGCACATGGTTTCATGCGTTCTGGCTCCAAAACGGTTCGATGCCCTCAAGCGTCAAGCGCACCCAGGCTGGCGAAAAAGTTCACAACGTCATCAAGAACCGGCGCGCGCCAGCGCAGCATCGCGCCCAGAGCCGTAACGATCTCCATATGCCCAATCCCGTCGTAATAGCGCTCATCAACCGGCACGTTGTTTTCGCGCAATTTGGCGGCCAATGCCGTCGTGTTATCGGTCTTGACGATCAGATCGAGATTTCCCGCTGCCAGAAACATTGGCGGCGCCGATGGCGTCACAAGCCGAACCGGCTGTGTGCCCTCAGGGTTGGGCGCATAGCCGAATGCCTCGCGCACTTCGTTGAATTCAAACGGATAGAAATCATAGGGCCCCGCAAGCCCGGCAATGCCGCGAACCTTGAGCGTCGATCCCGCCTCACGCAGAAAGGTGGGGTCGAGACCTAGCATCACTGCATTGTAGGCCCCGGCCGAATGGCCGGCCAGAAACAGCTTGTCGGGATTGCCCCCGAAAGTGGTGATGTTGTCCTCGACCCATTTGGCCGCAACCGCAATGTCATAGAGGAAGGCGGGATAGGTGACCTCCGGTACCAACCGGTAATCGGCAATGACCGTAACAAAACCCCGCGATGCAAGTGCGCGCCCTACGAAATCATATTCCCAGCGCTCTCCCCGACTCCAGCCGCCGCCATAGATGAACATCACGACCGGCGCGTTGCCCTTGGGGTTCTGTTGCACATAGACATCGAGCTTGCCACGCGGTCCGCCAGCATAGGCGATACCATCCCCCATTTTCATGACGCCGCCATCGACCGCCGTGGGCAGATTGAACGGATCCATGAGGGAAACGGCCTGCGCTGCGCTAGGAAACAGGCCTCCGGCCAGCGCAAACGCACCAGCAGTGCCCATAAAATGGCGACGTGAAACTTTCATTGCAGCCGTGATGATTTGGAGAAACTGTATCGATTTCCTGTCCTGCCGCACGATCACGACCAATTTTGGACAGGATGGGGGCAAGCTTAGCCACAGCGCTTAATGAAGTCTTACCGTCCAACCACCGGGCGCATCATCTCAAAGACCGACGTTACCTCCACATAGTCGCCACGATAGCCGCACCGGGCAATTGTCCCTGCCTTTTCAATATCAAAGAGTCCATCGGTGAGGTAATCGGCGTCGATATGGACCCGCACCACCTGCCCGATCACAAGTTCGGGCGCCAGCCGGTTTCCATCCAGATCCACGAGCGGCTTGATTTCGAGCAGCTTGCATTCAAAGCTTGCCGGCGCGCCGTCAACCCGCGGTGGCTCCACGACATTCGAGGTTAGCTTTTCCAGCCCGGCTTCTTCGAACTCGTCGACATCCGGAGCAAAAGTACCCGAGCTTATGTTCATCGCCTCGGCTTGGCGCCGGGTGGCCAGATTATAGACAAACTCACCCGTCGCTTCGATGTTGTTCACGGAATCCTTGCGTCCCTCACTCCCGAAAATCAGGATCGGGGGCGCCGAGCAGAACATGTTGAAGAAACTGTAGGGCGCGAGGTTAGCGCGACCTTCCTTATCGATTGAAGACACCCAGCCGATCGGTCGCGGCGCTATGATTGCCTTGATCGGATCATGGGGCAGCCCATGGCCCTGCGCCGGATCGTAGGAGTGGAAGCGTGGCATGGTTCTAACCTCGTCTGATGGCGCCTTTGCTACCCGCATTAATCGGGTTTGCCGCCATTGCCAACAGCACTAACGTGCCGCTCGCACGTGCCGGCGCGATTCGTCGGAGTGAACAAGGGCCGACAGACATGCTCGCCGCAATTCGCCAGTTCAATCTTACAATTTGGCTTGTGATCCTCTCGACATTTGCGGGCCGGTTCGCGCTGTTCATGATCTGGCCCTTTCTGGCCATCCTTCTGTATCGGAAGTTCGGTCTCAATGAATTTGAAGTCGGTCTCTTTCTGGCTCTGGCCACTGCTGCTGGCGTCATTTTCGGCTTCTATGTCGGGTATCTCTCTGAATAGCCCCTAGATTTCTGGACGCCTTCTTCCCTAAATTTGAGGCAAGGAGGCCATGATGCGGTCTGGCAATTTCAGTGATGAGTTCAAGCGTGATGCGGTCGCGCAGATTACCGAGCGGGGATACCCCGTTGCGGAGGTTTCGAAGCGTCTCGGCGTGAGCCCGCATTCGCTCTATGCTTGGAAAAAGAAGTTCTCTAAGCCCTCGGGATCGGACGATGTGGATCAAACAGCAGAGATCCGGCGACTGAAGAAGGAACTGGCGCGCGTCACCGAGGAGCGCGACATCTTAAAAAAAGCCACCGCGTATTTCGCCAAGGATGCAAAGTGAGATACGCGTTCATTGCCGAGCATCGCCAGCAGTTCACGGTTCGGGCAATGTGCCGTTGCCTGCGCATCCGACCCAGCGGTTTCTACGCGTGGCTGAAGAATCCGCTGAGCAAGCGGGCGTTGGAAGATGCACGTCAGACGGAGCTCATCAGCAATGCCTGGAAGGAAAGCGGCAGGGTCTATGGCTACCGCAAGCTCCATGACGACCTTCTCGATCAGGGAGAGACCAGTTGTGCCAACCGCATTGCTCGTCTTGCGAGGCTTGCCGGGATCAAGGCGCAGATCGGCTACAAGCGACGGCCCGGCTCCTATGGCGGCAGGCCCTCGATCGTGGTCGACAATACCTTGGCCCGCCAGTTCGATGTGGAGGCTCCAGACAGGGCGTGGGTGACCGACATCACCTACATCAGAACCCAGGAAGGCTTTGCCTATCTGGCCGTTGTCATCGACCTGTTCTCACGTCGTGTCATCGGCTGGTCAATGCACAGCCGCCAGACAACCGACGTCGTGTTGCAGGCTTTGCTCATGGCAGTGTGGCGTCGAAAGCCCAAGAACAAGGTCCTGATTCATTCCGACCAGGGTTCCCAGTTCACCAGCATGGACTGGGCAGCATTTCTCAAGCATCACAATCTTGAGCATTCAATGAGCCGACGGGGGAATTGCCACGACAACGCTGTGGCAGAAAGCTTCTTCAATCTGCTCAAGCGTGAGCGGATACGGCGCAGAACCTATCGAACACGCCAAGAGGCAAGGCAGGACGTGTTCGACTACATCGAAATGTTCTACAACCCAAAACGAAAGCACGTCCGGAACGGGATGCTGTCACCCGTCGAGTTCGAACGACAGCAGGAAAACTAACCCGAGGGTGTCCACGAAACTCGGGGCTATTCACTCCGACAAGCTCGGCCGCAGGAAAATAATGTCCGTCGGTCTGGCTCTTTCAGTCCTCGCAATGATTATTCTGGGCACCGCCGACAGCCTCGCTCTGCTGTTTGCCGGCACACTGCTGCAGGCATTCGCACGCCCCATGGTCGAAGACCCCGGTCGCGCGCTGATGACAGACATGGTCGAGGACCGCGAGGTCAAGGATATGGCTCTGCACGTACGCTATTTCGCACTCAATGTCGGCGCCGCCCTTGGGCCGATGCTCGGTGCGGCCGCGGGCCTGACAGGTCAACAGACGACATTTTTGCTGGTCGGCGCGATCTATGCGGCCTATCTCGCCGCAGCGGCAGTGGTATTCAATATCGAGCGCCCGCTAAAGGGATCGGCGATGGCCGGCAATTTCACGCTCGGTGACGTCATAAACGTTTTGCGGCGAGACAGCGCATTTGTGCTCTTTGTTATTGCCGGGCTGCTCGCTTCAGTTGCCTACGGCCAGATCGACGCGGGTCTCGTGCAGTATCTTCAACAGCAGTCCGTCGTCGATATCGCCACTCTGTACGCGTTTCTGATCGGGACCAACGCGACCACCATCGTCATCTTTCAGTTTCCACTGCTCAAGCTGACGGCCGGAATATCCCCGTTCCTGCGTGCCATGATCGGTGTCGCCTTGTTCGCCGCAGGATTTCTTGGCTTTGCGCTAACGCCGGTCGATCCGCCCTATGCACTGCTCGCCGCCATGGTCGTTCTCAGCCTTGGCGAGGCCATCCTGTTTCCCACAATGAGCATCATCATCGACCGCCTGGCCGTGCCTGAAATGAAGGGCAGTTATTTTGGCGCCTTTTCATTCAGCGTCTTCGGCTTTGCGCTCGCACCGCTCGTCGGTGGCGGGCTGCTCTACTGGTTTGGTGGCTTCGTGCTCTGGGTCGTTATGGCCCTGCTTGCCGTGATTGTTTCGTTGTTGTTTTTGCTTGCCAACGGCTTTTCATCTCGAACAGCTTGATGTCGGGCAACCGGAGCGCACCTTGGGATGCGCACTTCCCCCTGACGGCTCTCTGCGTTTTTGGGCGTGTTTTGCTTTCTTTTTCACTGGTCCTTTTCTGGTGTGCGTCTGGTTTTTTGTTTGTGGTGCGTTTGGTTTTTTGAACGCAAGAAGCCCCCGGAGCATTTCTGCTTCGGGGGCTTTTGTTGTTTTGTATTGAGAAGGGTTTTGACAGGCTTGTTAGATCTGGCGGCGACCTACTCTCCCGTGCCTTAAGACACAGTACCATTGGCGCTGAAGTGTTTAACGGTCGAGTTCGGAATGGGATCGGGTTCTGGGCACTTCGCCATAGCCACCAGATCAAACAAACCTGTCTGTTGTATTTCGTGAACTGGTCTTTTGATGATCTTCAGCACCTGGTGCTGCGATTATAGGTAAATGAGAACGATCAAGCCGATCGAGCTATTAGTACTGGTAAGCTTCACACATTGCTGCGCTTCCACACCCAGCCTATCAACGTGGTGGTCTTCCACGGCTCTGATAGGGAATACTGGTTTTGAGGGAGGCTTCCTGCTTAGATGCTTTCAGCAGTTATCCCGTCCGAACTTAGCTACCCTGCACTGCGGCTGGCGCCACAACAGGTCCACCAGAGGTTCGTCCATCCCGGTCCTCTCGTACTAGGGACAGCTCCTCTCAATATTCCAACACCCACGGCAGATAGGGACCGAACTGTCTCACGACGTTCTAAACCCAGCTCACGTACCACTTTAAACGGCGAACAGCCGTACCCTTGGGACCTGCTCCAGCCCCAGGATGTGATGAGCCGACATCGAGGTGCCAAACGATGCCGTCGATAAGGACTCTTGGGCATCATCAGCCTGTTATCCCCGGCGTACCTTTTATCCGTTGAGCGATGGCCCTTCCACGCGGGACCACCGGATCACTATGACCGACTTTCGTCTCTGCTCGACTTGTCAGTCTCGCAGTCAGGCAGGCTTATGCCATTGCACTCAACGACCGATTTCCGACCGGTCTGAGCCCACCATCGCGCGCCTCCGTTACTCTTTGGGAGGCGACCGCCCCAGTCAAACTACCCACCACACGCTGTCCCGGGTACTGTTATACCGCGGTTAGACATCCATGACGATAAGGGTGGTATCTCACATTGCGGCTCCACGAGAACTGGCGTTCCCGCTTCAAAGCCTACCACCTATTCTGCACATGCCGACACGAATGCCAGCGTGAAGCTATAGTAAAGGTGCACGGGGTCTTTCCGTCTGACCGCAGGAACCCCGCATCTTCACGGGGAATTCAATTTCGCTGAGTCGATGCTGGAGACAGTGGGGAAGTCGTTACGCCATTCGTGCAGGTCGGAACTTACCCGACAAGGAATTTCGCTACCTTAGGACCGTTATAGTTACGGCCGCCGTTTACCGGGGCTTCAATTCAAGGCTTGCACCTCTCCTTTTAACCTTCCGGCACCGGGCAGGCGTCAGACC